>DASVXQ010000028.1:0-38136 GCA_036392615.1 Actinomycetes bacterium
ACGGGGGGACCGGCGCGGAGCGGGGCGGCTCTACGCGGCGGCACGAGGAGGACCGGTCGCTGCTGGCGCGAGGGGTGCGGGTGGTGGACCGGATCGGCATCGCGGTCGGGGCCGGGCTGGCGGCGCTCGAGGCCAGGGCCCGCGCGCTCACCCGGCTGGTGCAGTCGGGCGAGGAGCCGGCCGCCGGCCTGGCGGCGGTCCGGGCGCTGGCCTCCTTCGAGCGGTCGGCGTTCAGCGACTCGCTGCTGGCGTTCCTGCCGCTCGGCGGTCCGGCGATCACCCTGGCGGCCAACCTGGTCGGCGGCGAGCACGGTGAGCCGCTGCTCCGCGCGCTGGTGCGCTCGCTCGGCGAGAGCATCGGCGCCGACGCGGGCCAGCGGCTGGGCCTGGCCCTCTGCGGTGTCGAGGCCGGCGCCACCGAAGGGGCGGGCGCCATCGTCTGCCCGGCGATCGCCATCGCCGCCACCTCAGCGGGCGCCTCGCTCGGCGGCGCGGCCGCCGTCAAGGTCTATGACGCCCTCGGCCCCGACCGCCCCCCGGCCGCGACCGCGAGAGGCCCGCGATGAGCGGCCCCGTGGTCCGCGGCCGGGCCTTGGTGAAGGGCCCGCGGCGGTCAGTCCCGCGGCTCGGCGCGCTCGGCCGCGTCGGACGCGGCGATGGCGCGCGCCACCAGGGTCGGCGGCATGTGGCCGTACGACAGCACCCGGTCGTGGAAGCGG
Source organism: Actinomycetes bacterium (assembly GCA_036392615.1). Taxonomy (GTDB): domain Bacteria; phylum Actinomycetota; class CALGFH01; order CALGFH01; family CALGFH01; genus DASVXQ01. Next base: position 720 of record DASVXQ010000028.1, read on the forward strand.
CGCATCTGGAAGGCCTCGCCCAGGCGCTCCTGCGACTCCGCCCGGAGCCGCTCCAGCTCCAGGCAGCCGACCAGGTACGCGAACGGCTGCGTCGGCTCCATGGTGTAGCGCGCGACCTCGGTGCGAGCGGTCGACTCCGACAGGTGGGCGACCTTCATCGTCTGCTTGACCGCCTGCTCGTAGGTCAGCTCGCCCGACTGGAGGCGCATGTCCAGCACGATCCGCAGCGCACGGTAGCGCCGCGCCGCCAGCTGTCCCATGACGCCCTCGGCGCTGTAGTAGCCGACGTCGTTCATCAGCTGCTCGGTGTACAGGCCCCAGCCCTCGATCATGACCGTCGAGCGGGTCACCCGCCGGACCAGCGAGTCGAGCCGCTGGACGCCCATGATCTGGAGGTGGTGCCCGGGATAGCCCTCGTGGGCGGCCACCGAGGGGATCATCGCGTAGCTGTGGTCCCGCAGGCCCTTGGGGTCCGCCGGCGGCGTCACCCACAGGTAGCCCTGCTGGTAGCGGTCCAGCGGGCCCGAGTGGGAGTAGGCCGCGAAGCCGAGCACGCCGCGCAGGAACTCCGGGGTCGCGTCGATCACCGTCGGCGACTCCGGGTTGGTGGCCAGGTCGTGCTCGAACACGAACGCCTCCAGCCGCTCGACCTCCTTGCGGTAGGTCGGCAGCAGGTCCGCCCGGCTGGGGTGGTTCCGCTTCAGCTCCTCGAGCTTCCGCCTCCAGTCGTCGCCGCCGAGGCTGGCGGCCTGCTCGCGCAGCTTCTCCGAGAGCTCGGCGATCTGCGCCTCGCCGATGGCGACGAACTCCGCCGGGGTGGTGTCGAAGCAGTGCGCCTCCCGCAGCTTGCGCGCCTGCGCCTGCTCGCCGACCGCGAAGGGCGCGTCGCGCGGGAAGCGCTCGGCGTGCTCGTCCTCCAGCCAGGCGGCGAAGTCCTCGAGCGCCCCGCCCGCCTTGGCGGCGGCGGCCTCGATCCGGCCCGCCATGCCGGTGTCGGCGGCCAGCGGTCCCAGCGCGCCGGTCAGGAAGCCGGCGCCGCTGCGGGCGGACGAGACCGCCATGCGGCGCCAGATCGCCGGGCAGGGCTCGTCCAGCAGGCCCCGCGCCTGCGCCAGGAACCGCGGCGTGGCCTCCAGCCGCAGCGCGACGTTGGCGAGCCGCTCCTCCAGCGGGGCGAAGTCCAGCGAGATCAGCCCGAGGATCGAGTCGGGGACGGCCGAGGCGGCCCGAAACGGGTTGCGCCGCCAGGGCCGCTCGACCTCTTCGACGAACAGGTCCTCCGCGACCGTCGCCGCCAGCGCGTCGCGGTCGGCGATCTCCTCCGGGTCGCGTGGCGACAGGGTCCGCAGCCGGCGGTCGACGCCGGCGAGCTTGCGCACCCACCTGTCGAGGTTGGCCTCGGTCAGGTCGTCGAGGATCCCGTCGAAGTCGTGCACGCCGTACCAGGTCGCCGCCATCGGCGAAGAGTCGAACGTGTGGTCCAGGTATTCCCTGGCGAGGCGGTCGACGGCGTTGGCGACGGGCACGGCGCACGCTCCTTGGTCGCTGTTCACTGGTACAGCCTAATCCGCCGCTGTGTCGGGCAGGCGGCCGTTCCGCTCTCGCGAACCGGTTGCGCGGCTCAGCGAGGGTGTCCGTGATGCGCGGTGCGCCCGGACGTTGACGGGACAGACCATCGGCAGGGTGTCGAAGCCTGCCTTGGAGGTCTGGCCCCGACCCGTGGAGGTGCTGGTCTGGCTGGCCGGCCGCCCCACCCCCTTCCCCGGCCAGCCCTGACCGGGCGGCAGCCGGCGGGCGGGGTACGCTCGGCGGATGGTGGGGTCGGCGGACGCTGCGAGGGCCTTGGAGCTGCTGGAGGCGGCGGAGGGGTTGGAGCTGCTGGCGTGGCTCGCGGCTCGGGGACCGGTCGCGGCGGGCGAGGAGCTGGCGGTCGGGGAGCGGTTGCGGGAGCGCTTTGCGGCGGAGCTGGTGGTGGCCGCGATGGCGCAGCACGAGCTGCGGGGGCGCGCGCGGGCCAAGTTCGCGGAGCCGGAGCGGCTGCTGTTCACCCGGGACGGGCTGGAGCAGTCGTCGAGCGAGCCCGTCGCGCGGCACCGGGCGGCGCGGTACGCGGGCTTGCCTCTGGTCGCGGACCTGTGCACCGGGATCGGCGGCGATCTCATCGCGCTGGCGGACGGCCGGGCGGCGCTGGCGGTCGACCGCGACCCGGTGCACCTGCGGATGGCGCTGCGCAACGCGCGCGCCATGGGCGCGACCGAGGTGGCGGGCGCGTGCGCGGACGTGCGCCACCTCCGGCTGGACCGTCTGCCGCCGGTGTTCGTCGACCCGGCGCGCCGGGCCGGCGGCAGGCGGCTTCCGGCGGGCACGAGCGAGCCGCCGCTGGGATGGTGCCTGGCGCTGGCCGGGCACGTCACCGAGGTGGGGATCAAGGCGGCGCCGGGGATTCCGCTCGACCTCGTCCCGGCGGGCTGGGAGGTCGAGCTGATCGCCGACGGCCACGACCTCAAGGAGGCGGTGCTCTGGTCGCCGGCGATGGCGACCACCCCGCGGCGCGCGACCGTGCTGCTGGGGCGCGAGGCGGCCCACAGCCTTTCCATGCGGCCGAGGCCCGGGCCGCCGGGGCACGAGCCGTGCCACAGCCTGGTCGCCCGACCGGGGCCCGGGCTGCCCGTGCGGCAGCCGGGGGCGTTCCTGCTGGACCCCAACCCGGCGGTGACCCGGGCCGGCCTGGTCGAGGAGCTCGGGCGCGGGCTGGACGCCTGGAAGATCGACGACCGGGTCGGGTTCCTGTCGGCCGACCACCCGATGGCCACGCCGTTCGGGCGCCCGCTGGCGGTCGAGGCGTCGTTGCCGTGGAACCTCAAGCGGCTGCGGGCCACCCTGCGCGCCCGTCGGGCCGGCGCGGTGGAGATCCGCAAGCGCGGCTCGGCGGTGGACGTGGAGGACCTGCGGCGGCGACTGGACCTCCGCGGCGACCGCCGGCTCACCGTGGTGCTGACCCGGGTGCTCGACCGGCCCTGGGCGCTGGTCTGCCGTGACCCCGGCGAAGCTGGCTAGTGTCAGGAGACGACCGCACCGGGTTGATCGCGGTCCAGCAAGGTGGCGAAGTTCGACCACTCGAAGGCGCGGATCATCCGGCTGACCATCCGAACGATGCCGACCGGATCCCGGCCGACAGCGGTCTCGGCCGCGAGCACGAGTCCATGCACCCCGTCGAGCAGGGTGTTGGCCACGTCGTTGGCTTCGGCGATGGTCGGATTGCGGTTGGTCACCATCGACTCGAGCAGGTTCGTCGCCACGTAGACCGGACGACTCCAGCGGTTCGCCCGGCGAGCGATCGCCTTTTGATAGAACGGCACGTACTCGAGCGGGACCTCGCGGGACAGGTCGCCGCGGTCGATCAGCACCGCGTCCGCCCGGTCGATGATCCCGTCCATGTTCCGGACGCCGGCGCCGCTCTCGATCTTGGCGATCAGGTGGGCGCCGGGTGCGAGCGAGCGGACCAGGTCGACGTCGGCGGCACAGCTGGCGAACGACAGGGCGACGTGCCGGATGCCGCAGGTCATGGACATCGCGATCGCGGCGCGGTCCTTTTCCGTAAGGGGGGGCAGGATCGGCGCGGGATCGACCACGACCCCCTTCCGCGATCGCACGCTGCCGCCCTCGACCACCACGGCGTCCGCGTCGTCCTCACCGGCCCTGCGGACGCGGAGCTGCGCACCGTCGAAGTCGATCGTCACCAGGCTGCCCTCGCGCAGCGCCGTGAACACCGACGGGGGCCAGAGGGTCAGCTCACGGGCGTTCCCTTCGACCGGCGTCGCGGTCAGGTGGACCGTGTCCCCCTTGCGCAGCACCACGCCGGGCTCGATCGCGCCACAGCGTACCTGGGCCCCCTCGAGGTCCACGCAGAGCGGCTTGGCGGAGGCGGATCGCACCAGCTCGATGCACCGCTCGAGCTGATCGAGCGGGGTGTGGGAGAGATTGATGCGGAACAGGTCCACGCCCGCCTGGTCGAGCTGCTCGATCACCTCGGCGGACAGCGACGCCGGCCCGAGGGTGCACAGAATCTGGATCTTCATGGTCCTCCAAGGCGCCGTCGGATCAAGCGGGCTCAGCGGGGGTGCCTGCTCACCCGTCTCGGGGACATCATGAGAACTCCGCGACGCAGCGCCGATCCACACATACCGTGGTGTGAAATGCGCTCTCTGCAGTAGCTGCCGCCAGTTCCCCGGTGCGTCGCGGCGGAGCACGATAGTCTCTCGACATGAGCCAGTCGCACGCGGCCGACGAGCGCCACCCCGACAGGCCGGCGGCACCTGGCTGCTGGGCGGCAGCGACATGCCGCTGAACGGGCCCTGGCACGCGGAGCTCGCGCTACTGCCATCCGGCGTCGCCACCCGGGTGCTGATCGAGGTGGACGGCGACCGCATCACCGCCGTGACGCCGGAGACGGCACCGCCCCGCGAGGCCCTCCGCCTGCACGGCCTGACCATCCCCGGGCTTGCCGACGCGCACTCGCACGTCTACCAGCGCGCCCTGCGCGGCCGCACCCAGCGGGAGGGCGGCGACCACCGGAGCTGGCAGCGACGGGTGCACGCCCTGGCAGCCCGGCTCGACCCGGACCGCTACCGGATGCTGGCGGCGGCGGTCTATGCGGAGATGGCGCTCGCCGGCATCACCGCGGTCGGCGAGTTCCACTGCATCCACCAGGACCCGGGCGGCCGCCGCTACGCCGACCCGAACGAGATGGGCCTGTCGGTCACCGCCGCGGCGGCCGAGGCCGGCATCCGGCTCACCCTGATCGACGTGTGCTATCTGCGCGGCGACATCAAGGGCCGGCCGCTCCAGGGCGCGGAGGTGCGATTCGGCGACGGCGACGTGTCCGCATGGGCCGATCGCGTCGACCGGCTCCGGCCCGGCCCCCTGCTGCGGATCGGCGCGGGCATCGACAGCGTGCGCACGGTGAACCCGGGCGCCATGCGGCTGGTGGCGGGCTGGGCCGCCGACCGGTCCCTGCCGCTGCACCTGCACCTGTCCGAGCGGCCCGCCGACAACGAGGAATGCGTGGCGGTCACCGGGTTGACCCCGGCCGCGCTGGCCGACCGCTGCGGCGTGCTGGGCCCGCGCACCACCGCGGTCCACGCCACCTGCCTCAGCGATGACGACGTCCGCCGGGTCGGCGCCACCCGCACGGTCGTCTGCCCGTGCCCGACCAGCGAGCGTGACCGCGCCAGCGGCATCGCCAGCGCCGCCGCGGTGGCGGCGGCCGGGAGCCCGTTGTGCCTCGGCAGCGACAGCAACGCCGTTGTCGACCTGTTCGAAGAGGCCCGTGTCATGGAGTTGAACCAACGCCTCGCCACCGGGCGCCGGGTTCACCACCAGCCGGCCGACCTCTTCGCCGCCGCCACCGCCGGTGGGATGGCGGCCATCGGCTGGGGCGACGCAGGCCGCCTGGAGGCCGGCGCCCTGGCCGACTTCGTCACCCTCGACCTGAGCTCCCCCAGGCTGGCGGGAAGCAGCGACCAGGAGCTGGTCGACCAGCTGGTGTTCGCCGCCGCGGCCGCCGACGTCACCCACGTGGTGGTCGGCGGGCGTCCGGTCGTGGAGGAACGCCGCCACCTCGCCCTGCCCGACCTGGGGAAGGCGCTGGCCGACGCCATCCGGGCGCTCGACGAGCGCCCCGGTGGGTGAGGCGGTCGCGGCGCACCACCTCCGCTTGCTCGGAACCGTACGCCAAATGCGCCGGTCGTCGTACCAACCAATACTGCCGAGGCGTATCCATGGGGCGCGGGCCGAATGGCAAGGTTTGCGGGTGATGACCCGCCATCGGGGCCAGAGCCGCAATCACCGGCACCTGGCAGCTGAACACCGTGGCGGGAGGCCCTGAGTAGGAGGATCAATGCCCGTCCCTTCGCGTGACTCAGCGCACGGCTCTCCCGCCCTGAGCGATTACGGGACGGCGCTCTGGCGGCACAAGGCGATCGTCGGCACCGCCCTGCTGATCGGGATCCTGGCGGGCGTGTTCGCCCTCCCGCGGCTCGCCTCGGCGCCCGAATACCAGGTCACCCAGCGGGTCGACGTCAAGGCGACCACCGCCGACAGGCTGTTCGGGTCGCAGAGCCTCTTCGGCCAGAACAAGACCAAGGTGACTCCTGGCAGCACACAGACGCAGGCAACCCCGCTCGACCCCAGCCTGGTTCCCGACATCACCGCGCTCGAGCAGGTGCTCACTCAGCCGGGCAACCAGTTCGGCAACCTCGAAATTCTGCACGGCATCAAACCGTCACTGTGGCTCGGCACCGTGGCGAAGAATCTCGTCGCGGTCGCGGTCCCGGGCACGACCCAGATCGACGTCTCCCTCACCGATCCGGACCCGCAGCTCGCCGGGGATCTGGTCGGCGGCTACGTGCGCGCCTACGCGAACCGTCGCAACGCCGCCGACGCCCTGATCACGCGGCAGGCCATGACCAAGCTGCGCTCGCTGTACGACGGGTACTTCAACCGGGTCAGCAATCTCGGGCGGCAGGCCGCGTCGGAGGCGAGCCACTCGGCCGTCCATCAGGCGTCGCAGACGACCCAGGCGCAGCTCGACGCCGCCAAGGCCAACCTGAACAACGTGGCCAGCCAGATCGACCAGGTGACCGGCGCGCAGTCGTTCCAGGGGCCGTCAACCGCCGTGCTCGGGGAGCCGACCGTGACGCAGCCGGGCCGCAAGCCCGGAAAGGTCCTGTTCACCACGACCGGGCTGCTGCTGGGGCTGCTGATCGGCATCGCGATCGCCCTCATGGTCGACGCGCTGCGTCCCAAGCTGATCACCGCGGAGGACGTCGAGGAGGCCACCGGGTTGCGCGTCGCCGGCTCGGTGCCCGCGATCGCCAGGCGGGCGCAGGCCGTCGCCGTCCGGGACCGCCCGCTGGGGCCGGTCGCCGAGGGCTTCCACTGGACGCGTGCGACCCTGGAGCGGCAGGGCGTCGGGCGCGACTGCAACGTCGTGGCGGTCGTCTCCGCCGAAGGCAAGGAGGGCCGCTCCACGGTGGCGGCGAACCTGGCGCTGTCGCTCGCGCGGCAGGGCCGCTCCACGGTGCTCGTCTCGGCCGACCTGCGCGGCGGCGGCGCGGAGAAGCTCTTCGACGTTCCGCCGACCGCCCCCGGCCTTGCCGACATCGTGGAGTCCACCTCCAAGCAGCAGACGAGGTTCCTGCTCTGGTCGGTGCGCGAGTGCCTGCTGGTGCTGCCGCCCGGCCAGCCGGCGTCGAGCCCCGCGGAACTGCTCGCCTCGCCGCGCTTCCCGGAGGCGATCGCGAAGCTGCGGGAGAGCGGCTCGGTCATCATCCTCGACACGCCGCCGGCGACCTGGTCGGCGGATGCCCTGCAGGTCGCGGGGGCGGCGGACGGCATCGTCCTGGTGGCGCGCTCCGGGCGGAGCAAGCGCCAGGTCACCGCGCAGATGGTCGAGGACCTGCGCGCCGAGGGCCTGATGCCGCTCGGCGTGGTCCTGCTCGGCACCAAGCGGCCGGTCCGCCGGGTCCGCGAGCACCTCGAGAAGCTCTCTGGTGGGGCCCCCACCACCCGGCCCCGGCAGTCCTCGGAGCCCGAATGGTCGAGGACGCTCGACGATCTCGCCAACGTCGGCAGGGCGCACGGCAACGGACAGTCCGAGCTGGACCAGGGCTCGACCAGAAACCTCATCGACTGACTGGGAGCCGGATGATGACCAAGGTCAGGCGCCTCGCCCTGATCGGCCTCGATTGCGGTACGCCGGAGCTGCTCTTCGAACGCTTCGCCGACGACATGCCGACGCTGACCAAGCTGCGGGGGCAGGCGCTGTGGGGGCCGCTGCGGACGATCGACCCGCCCATCTCCATACCGGCGTGGATGTGCATGCTGTCGGGCCGCAACCCCGGCGATCTCGGGGTCTACGGGATGCGCAACCGCAGCGACCACAGCTACAACGGGCTGGGGTTCGCGACCTCGAAGACGTTCAGGGCGCCGCGACTGTGGGACTCGCTGAGCGCGGCCGGGCGCGACAGCATCGTGCTCAGCGTCCCCGGCACCTATCCGCCGACGCCCCTGCGGGGCTGCATGGTCTCGTGCTTCCTCACACCCTCGACCGAGGTCCAGTTCACCCACCCGCCGGAGCTGCGCGGCGAGGTCCAGCAGGTGACCGGCGGGTACACCATCGACATCCCCGGCTTCCGCAAGGACGCCGAGCCGGTCGCCCAGCGGATGTTCGACATGACCGAGCAGCGCTTCGCGCTGGCCAAGCACCTCGCGACCACCCGGCGCTGGGACTTCCTGTCGTTCGTCGACGTCGCTCCCGACCGGCTGCACCACAGCTTCTGGAAATTCTGCGATCCGGATCACCCCAGGTACGAGCCGGGCAACCGCTACGAGCACGTGTTCCGGGACTATTACCGCGCCGTCGACGACCACCTCGCGGACTTCCTCGAAACGCTGCCCGACGACGCGGCGGTGCTGGTCGCCTCCGACCACGGCGGCCAGCCGATGGTCGGCGGCTTCCGCTTCAACGAGTGGCTGATCCGGGAGGGGCTGCTCACGCTGGCCGAGCGGCCGGCCAAGCCGACGGCGGTCGGCAACGCCAAGGTCGACTGGTCCCGCACCATCGCTTGGGGCGAGGGCGGCTACTACGGCCGCCTGTTCCTGAACGTCGAGGGCCGGGAACCCCACGGGACCGTCCCGAGGTCCCAGTACGAGACCGTCCGCCAGCAGATCATCGACAAGCTGGAGGCGCTCGTCGACCACGAGGGCAGGCCGATGGGCACGCGGGCGCTGCGGCCCGAGGAGCTCTACGACGAGGTGAACGGCATCCCGCCGGACCTGTTCGTCTACTTCGGCAACCTGCGCTGGCGCTCGGTCGGCTCGGTCGGCTCGGTCGGCTCGGACCAGGGCCTGTACGCCTTCGAGAACGACACCGGTCCGGATGACTGCAACCACTCGGATCAGGCGGTCTTCGTGCTCGCCGGCGAGGGGCTGCCGACCGGCCGGCGCGACGACCTGTCGATCATGGACGTCGCGCCGACCCTCCAGTCCCTGCTCGGCCTGCCGCGGCAGCCGGGCCAGCGCGGGCGGGTGCTGGCATGAAGCTGCTCCGTGGCCGCGCGGCGGCAAGGCCGAGGGTGTTCGTGCTGGGCCTCGACGGCACGCCGCACAGCTACCTCAAGGCGGAGACCTCCGCGGGCCGCCTGCCCAACCTGGCCGCCCTGTTCGAGGACGGCGCCAGCGTCCCGATGCGCTCCTCGCTCCCCTCGGTCTCGGGGACCGCCTGGATGAGCGTCTTCACCGGCCACGACCCGGGGGGCCACGGGATCTTCGGGTTCATGGACTGCAAGCCCGACAGTCACGCGTTCTACTTCCCCACCTACGATCACGTCCGCGCGCCGGCGCTCTGGGACCTGCTCGCCCGTGCGGGCAAGCGCTCGGTGGTGCTCAACGTTCCCGGGACCTACCCCGCCCGCGCCCTCCAGGGCTCGCTGGTGGCGGGGTTCGTCGCCCCCCAGCTCGAGCGAGCCGTCTACCCGGCCGCCCTGCTGCCCCGGCTGCGTGCGCTCGGGTACCGGATCGACCTCGACACCCGGGCGGCGAGAGAGACCTTCGAGCGCCTCGAGGAGGACCTGTTCGCCACCTTCGCCAGCCGCAAGGAAGCCGTCCGGATGCTGCTCGACGACGACGACTGGGACCTGTTCGTCGCCGTGGTCACCGAGACCGACCGGCTCTACCACTTCCTGTGGAACGGCATGGCGGACGGCGACGACCGGGTCATGGACCTGTTCCACCGCTTCCACGCCGAGCTCGACGCCTTCGCCGGCTGGCTGGCCGACAGCCTCCCCCAGGGAACCGAGTTGGTGGTGATGTCCGACCACGGCTTCACCAGCGCCCGGGTCGACGTGTACACCAACGCCTGGCTGGTCGAGCGCGGCTACCTCGCGTTCGACGTGGACGAGCCCAGGGACATGTCCGCGATCAGCCCCCGGTCGACGGTGTACTCGCTCGATCCCGGTCGCTTCTACGTCAACCGCGCGGGCGCGCGGCCCCGCGGCGGCGTCCCGTCGGCGGAGGCGGACGCAGTCGTCGAGCGCCTGGTCACGGACCTGCGAGAGCTGCGCGACCCGACGACCGGCGAGCTGGTCTACAGCGAGCTGATCCGCCGCGACCAGGCCTACCACGGACCGGAGGCGGCGCGCGGCCCGGACGTGGTGCTGACCTTGAAGCCGCGCTACGAGCTCAAGGGCGGCACCAGGAGCAGGGACGTGTTCCGCCCGCCAGCCCAAGGGCTCGCCGGCATGCACACCTCCGACGACAGCCACCTCTACCTGCGTGGCAGGACGATCCGCGAGGGCCACATCGACCTGCACGACATCGCCCCCACGCTCGCCGAGCTGCTCGGCGTCGACCCGGCCGCAGGGCGGTTCCAGGGGCGCTCCCTGTTGCGCTCCGGCGAGCGGGAAGGCGGGCTCGCATGAGCGACGGGCGGGTGGTGGTCACCGGCGCGGCCGGCTTCATCGGCTCCCACCTGGCCGGGGCCCTGCTGGACCTCGGCTACGAGGTCATCGGCATCGACGCCTTCACCGCCTCGTACGCCCAGGCCGACAAGCGCGGCAACGCGGCCATGCTGGAGGCCAGGCCCGGGTTCCGGCTGATCGAGGGCGACCTGTCCACCATGGAGCTCGACCCGCTGCTCGCCGGCGCGGGCACGGTGTTCCACCAGGCCGCGCAGGCCGGGGTTCGCTCGTCGTGGGGCCTGGACTTCGACGTCTACGTCCGCGACAACGTGATCGCGACCCAGCGCCTGCTCGAGGCGTGCGTGCGCTCCGGTGTGCCCCGGCTGGTCGCCGCCTCCTCCTCGAGCGTCTACGGCGACGCGCCGACCTATCCGACCACCGAGGCGTCGATCACCCGTCCGGTGTCGCCCTACGGCGTCACCAAGCTGGCCAGCGAGCACCTCTGCCTCGCCTACGCCCAGCTGGGCACGTCGGCGATGACCGTAGCGACGCTGCGCTACTTCACCGTCTACGGTCCTCGCCAGCGGCCGGACATGGCCTTCCGGCGCTTCTTCGAGGCCGCCTACACCGGCCGGCCCATCACGGTCTACGGCGACGGCGAGCAGACCAGGGACTTCACCTTCGTCGACGACGCCGTGCGCGCCAACCTGCTGGCGATGAGCGCGCCGTTCCAGGCCGAGGCGGTCAACGTCGGCGGAGGACGACGGGTCACGCTGAACGAGGTGCTCGACCTGATCGGCCGCATCACCGGCCGGCGGCTGCGCATCGTCAGGGCACCGAGCCAGCCGGGCGATGCCAGGCACACCGGGGCCGACGGGGCCCGCGCCGAGGCGCTCCTCGGCTACCGGCCCGAAGTGGACCTCGAGACCGGGCTCGAGCGGGAGGGCGCCTGGGTGGCGGGCCTGGAGCGCGTCCACAGCCGAGGGGCGCCGTGACCGTCGCGCTCGACCGGAGCGCGCCGGGGCAGTCGCCCCCTCGCGCGAGTCCCGGCCCGCCGCGGCGCCGGCGCGGGCGGACGCCACTGCCGTTCAGCGTCGTCATGCTCCTCCCGGTGGTGGCGTTCCTGCCGCTGCTGATTCCCCACGGGCCGAACAACACCGCCCCGGTGGACGTGCTCATCGTCCTCTACCTGTTCTGCGCGACGGTCGGATGGGTCTCCGCACGGCGGGTGATCTCCCTGCCGCTGGTCGGCGTGACCGCCTTCATCCTGGCCGTGAGCCTGATCGGCGTCGGCATGAGCCAGTTCGCGGGGGTCGGCCGCACCGCGGTGCTGATCGACGTGTACCTGTACGTGTTCTTCGTCGCCGCGTTCAACGACCTGCGCGGCGACCGGCGAGCGCTGGGGATCGCCCTGGCCACCTGGACGTTCACGGCGCTCGCCTGGGCGGCGCTGGCCAACGGCATCACCTTCCACTTTCTGCCCGACAGCCTCGCACGGCTCATCCTGTCGAACTCCAGGGCGCTGAACCGCGCCTCCGCCACGGCCGACAACCCCAACCTGGCGGCGAGCTACTTCCTGGTCTCCCTGTTCGTCCTGGCCGCCTCACCGAGGCCGCGGAGACGCTGGCTGCGCCTGCTCGCGGGGAGCTGGCTGATCCTCGCCATCTACTCGACGGGTTCCGTGGCGGGCCTGGTCGGCCTGTTCACCGGGATCGCGGCGATGCTGGGCTCCTTCCTCGTCCGGCGCGCGGGCTCGACGGCGAGGCAGACGCAGGTGGTGATCGCGCTGCTGATCCTCGCGCTGGCCTTCGTGGTCGGAGGCGTCACCCGGACGTTCGCGTCCAGGTCGGTCCTGGGGGACGTCGCGACGATCTCCGCGGCACAGCAGCAGGGCGGCGTCTTCCAGAACAGCCTGGGGCGCTCGAACCGGTCGCTGAACGGCCGCCTCACCCTCTGGACGCAGGGGCTGACCAAGAGCTCCACCCAAGGCAACGAGCTGTTCGGCGTGGGCGCCGGCGAAGCCAAGTACACCGTCGACTACAAGAGCCTGCACAACGACATCCTCGCCTACCTGGTCGAGCGGGGCATCATCGCGCTGTTCGGCCTGGCGGTGCTGTACTGGCTGATCTTCCGGCAGGCGGTGCGCGTGCTCGGCCCCCGGGGACCGACCGGGCTCCACGCGCTCGGCGCGGCCGTGTTCGCCAACTTCGCTTTCAGCATGACCCACCAGACCCTCCACTTCCGCCACGTCTGGCTGCTGCTCGGCTTCATCTGGGCGGCGAGCAGCCTGAGAGCGGAGGAAGCGCCACGCTAGTCCTCTCCGCGCGGCCGAAGCCTGTCCGCGAGCAACGCCACGCCCGCGACGAGCAGGTAGCTGCCGATCACGTCCGTGAGCCAGTGGTCGCCGATGGCCACCCTGGCGAAGAGGTGAACCGCCAGCGCCACCACGGTGACCGCCACCACCGGCCAGCGCCAGGACGGGCGCAGCCACACGACAACGGCGCCACCGATGATCCAGCCGAGCGCGACCAGCAGCGCACCGCCGGACGGATAGGCTCCCTGCGACCAGGCCGGGACCGGCCCTTCGTCGGGGCCCGGCCGCCCGAAGGCGACCCGGAGGACGAAGGCGAGCGGCACCGTGGCCAGCAGCACGACCAGCCACACGAGCCAGTCCCGGAGGCGCCGGCCGCGTGCCACGACGGCGGCGGCCCCCGCGGCGACCAACGGCAGGACCGCGGTCACGTAGGTTCCGTGCCCGTCGCGGCGCTCCGCGGCGACCTTGGCGACCAGCCCCCGGTAGGAACGCTGCTCGAGCCAGCCGTGCAGGTGCCGCCGCACGGAGTCGTCCAGCTTCGCCGGCGTGGGGCCGCGCCCGACCGCCAATCCGATCGCGACCACGACGACCAGGCAGCCGATCCCGAGCAGCACCTTCACGCGACCCGCTTTCAAGGATTCGAGCTGGGGGCCAGATGACTCACTGTCGAAGCCAATCACACCGCCGCGCCTTTCGAGCGGCTGTCGGCATCGCGCTCGCGGCCGCGGCAATCGCCGGGTGCACGTCCGACCGCCCTCCGACCGTTCACTTCCAGTCCACGCCGGCGCTGCCGACCGCCCGACAGGGGCCGCCGCCGGTGCTTGCGGTCCACTTCGACCGCGGGAAGTACCCGCTGCTCGGCAGCCGCGTCGCGGACCTCGAGAAGGTCGGCGAGGCCTTCAACGCCGTGCTGGTCTCGTCGGGAGACGATCAGCTCGTCCAGGAGGCGCGTGACCGCGGCCTCAAGGTGTACCTGGGCTTCGACGAGCACAAGGAGTTCGCCGGCGGCAAGGACATCACCGCGGACGTCCAGCAACTGGTGCGGTTCGCGCAGGACCATCGTCGCGACATCGCCGGCATCCGGGTCGCCGACCGGGTCAACCAGGGCATGACGCCGCAGCAGACCCTCGACTACCTGCGGGCCACGGGCGGCGTGCTGCACAACGAGGTGCCCGGGGTGCCCGTCATCGTGGACCTGTCGGACCCGCAGCTCACCTGCGACCTGCCGGGCCAGGACCGCTGCGACAAGCCCCGCCTGCCCGACTACCGCTACCAGGTGGACTCGGAGCTGCTGCGGATCTACCACAGCGGCTACGTCGACGGGTTCATGCTCGCCAACGGCCTCGCCCGCGACGACGTCGACTGCGGCGGCTGCAACGTCCGCGAGGACGACGCCACCGCGCAGGCGGCCTCGTGGCGCAAGGCCAGAGCCATGTTCCCGCGCCCGTTCCTGCTGTTCGCACGCGTGGCGACGCTGTCGTTCCCGCAGGCCAGCTATCCCGGCACCGCCGACCAGGCCGCCCTGGCCACGCACATCTACGAGACGATCCCGCTCCAGGCGGGCGTCGACGGTGTGGACCTGTGGGCCTGGAGCCGCCAGTTCGACGGCACCCAGCGGACGTTCCTCAACAAGAACGGCGCCGACAACCCCCTCTGGGACCGGATGGTGGCGGTGGCGGCCGCGGTGCGCGCGCAGGCGCGCCCCAACTGACCCGCCGGCCGGCCTCACGAGGATACGGCTGATGTCGTCGTGCTCGGCGCCTCGGCGCCCGCGCCGATGGGGACGGTGCGGTGGGTGCGGCCACCGGTGACGATGTAGAGCATGGTCTCGACGATCACGCCGACGGTCCGCAGCAGGGTCGGCTCGGCGAGGAACTCGAGGTCCACCGCGACCTTGGCCGGCACGACCACCTGGAGGTAGTACTCCTCGAGGTCCTGGGTCGACGAGCGCAGCCGGTCCCGGTCGCGCAGGCGCACCGCGGCCGGACCCGTCAGGCCCGGCCGGTGCCGGAAGACCACGTCGCAGCCGGCCGGATAGCGGAGCGCGAGGTCCGGCGTCTCCGGACGAGGGCCAACCAGCGTCATCTCGCCCTTGAGGATGTTGATGAGCTGGGGAAGCTCGTCGAGACCGACGAAGCGCAGCAGCTTGCCGATCGGCGTCAGGCGCTGGTCGTCGCCGGTGGTGACGTGGGGCCCCGAGGCTCCGGTCCGCATGGTGCGGAACTTGAGCATGGTGAACGGCACGCCGCCCTGGCCGACGCGCTCCTGCCGGAAGATGACCGGGCCCGGGCTGGACAACTTGACCAGCAGCGCGAGCAGGACGAACAGCGGCAGCACCAGCACAAAGGTCGTCCCGGTGATCAGCAGGTCGAGCACCCGCCGTGGAACGCCGGGCGGAACTCCGAGCTTTGCGGCCCTCATCTATGCCTCCGAGTCGAAGACGGTCATCGCGGTCGCGGTGGTCGGCTGCGGGCCGTTCCCCGGCCGGCTGGGGGTGCCTTCACGGCCGGCCGGGGAACGGCGGCGGAGCTGGGGGGCGGGCGGAGGCGCCTCCGCGGCCGGACCGGGTAGTCCGAGGAGGCGGCAGTAGGCCTGGTCGATCAGCTGGCACATGCGCGCAGGGTCGAACATCCAGCGCACCCAGTGGCCTCCGGCGTCGCCCATCTGCCTGGCCTCTGCGGGGTGCTCCAGCAGCCAGAGCACGCAGTCCGCCAGCGTGGCGGGGTCCCCGGGCGTGGCCAGCAGGCCGGTCGCCCCGGGCACGATCAGGTCCGGCACGCCGTTGACGGCGGTGGCGACCACCGGCCGGCCGGAGGCGACCGCCTCGGTCAGCGCCCGCCCCAGCCCTTCGTACAGCGACGAGATCACGAAGACGTCGAAGGCGCTGGCGACCAGCGGCGCGTCGGCCCGGAACCCGAGGAAGCGGATCTCGACGCCGAGGCGCCGGGCCTCGGCCTGGGCCTCGGCGGCGAGCGGCCCCTCGCCGACCATGACGAAGCAGGCCCCCGGCCGGGTCGCCGCCACCCGCGCGGCCATGCGCACGAAGTCGAGCGGCGCCTTCTGGTACTCGAGCCGCCCGACCGTGCCGATGAGCGGCACGTCCGGCCCGATGCCGAGCTCGATCCGCACCGAAGGGTCTGGCGCTGTCGGGATCTGATCGAGCTCGACCGCGGAAGGCACCACCACGATGCCGCCGGGTGGGGCGATGCGCTGCTCGACCGCCTCCCGGGCGACCCGCGGCGCGACCGCGAGGAACGCGTCGGTCATCGGTCGCACCAGCCGGTCGAGCAGGACGTAGACGCGCTTGCGGCGGGCGCTCATGAAGTCGTGGAAGGGCAGACCGTGGAAGGTGTGGACCACCACCGGCGTGTGGCACAGCCAGGCCGCGAGGCGGCCGAGGAAGCCGGCCTTGGCCGAGTGGGTATGGACGATCGCCGGGCGCTCCCGGCGGATGAGCCGGACGAGCTGCAACAGGACGTAGAGGTCGGCGAGTGGCGCGATGGTCTCGTGGAAGCGCTTGAGCCGGACGGCCCTGACGCCGGCCCGTTCCGCCCGCTCCCACAGCGGGCCGCCCTCGCAGCCCGCGACCCAGGTCTCGTAGCGGGCGGGATCGGCGCCCAGCACGGTCAGCAGGGTGTTGCCGCCGGCGCCGGCCCAGAACTTGGTGATGACGTGGAGCACCTTGATCCGCGGTGGCGCCGGCTGCGGTGGCAGCGCCTCGGCGCCGGCCGCGCCGGCGAAGGCGTCGCTCGGCCAGGCCGGGGTCCCGTCGCTCATCATGGAGCCACCGGGACGCGGTGGAGGCTGCCGATCAGCTGGCACACGTAGTCGACATCGGCCAGCGACAGACCGGGGTAAAGCGGTAGCGACACCAGCCGTTCGAAGGCGGTGTCGGCCTCGGGATGGCGGCCGAGCTGGTCGGCGTCGAGCAGCCTCTGGAAGTACGGGAACCGGTGGACCGGAATGAAGTGGACTGAGCAGCCCACGCCCCGCTCCGCGAGCTCGGCGATGACCGCGTCCCTGCCGAGGCCGAACTCGGGCTCGACCCGGAGCGCGTACAGATGCCAGGCGTGGCGGCCCTCAGCCGGCCGCGCCGGCAGGCGAAGGCCGGGGATGCCGGCCAGCCCTTCGTCGTAGCGGCGTGCGAGCAGGGCGCGCCGGTCCTGCCAGTCGCCGAATCTGCGCAGCTGTGCCCGGCCGATCGCCGCCTGGGGGTCGGTCATGTTCGCCTTGAGACCGGCGATCTCGACGTTGTAGGCCCAGGCGCTGCCGGGGAGATAGCGCTTCCAGGCATCGTTGCTCATACCGTGCAAGCGCGCGCGGCGGACGTGGTCGGCGATCGCCGGGTCGTCCGTGGTGACCATGCCGCCTTCGCCGATGGGCAGGTTCTTGGTCGCGTAGAAGCTGAAGCAGGTCGCCGCGGACAGGGTCCCGACCGGCCGCCTGCCGACCTGGGTGCCGAGCGCGTGCGCCGCGTCCTCGACGACGCGTCCCAGCGGCACGCCCGCCGCCTCGGCCAGCTCCTCGACCGGTGCCGGGTACCCCGCGTAGTGGGTCACCACCATGGCATCGACGCCGCCGGCCCGCTTCGCCGCGGCGGCGACGGCTGGCGCGTCGGAGCAGAGCGTCACCGGGTCGACGTCGGCGAGGACCGGCACCAGCCCCGCGTGCACGATCGCGTGGACGGCGCCGCAGAACGTCATGGTCGAGGTGAGGACCTTCGCCCCGGGCGGCAGGGCCAGCGCGCGCAGCGCCAGCTCGATCGCCGCCGTGCACGAGGCCACCGCGACGGCGTCACCGGCCTGAACGAACTCGGCAACCTCACGCTCGAAGGCGAGGACCTCCGGCCCGGTGGTCACCCAGCCGGACTCGAACGTCCGCAGCGCCGCCTGGCGCGCCTCCTCGCAGATCTCCACCTGCGCGAACGGGATTCGACGCTCCCGTCCGCGCTCGCCTTCCACAGCGGTGTCCACCATCCCCGTGATCTCCCATTTCCCTCGAGATGCCCACCCGGCGAATTCCTGCCGGGACGTCAGGTCGCCGCGACCGGTTCCAGCGGGGGTGGCCCCGAGGTCAGGGGCAGGCGGGCGAACGAGCCATAGAGCCGGGCGTATTCCTCGACCCCGTCCTCGAGGGTGTGGAGCATCCGGAACCCGAGATTTTGGAGCTTGCCCCCGTCGACCTCGTAGGAGATCTGGTTGAGGATCTCCTTGTCGGCCTGGACGACGCGCATCCGGGGGAAGTGACGGCCCAACAGCGCGACGATCTGATTCACGCTGGCGTTCTCGCCGACCACGTTGAAGACCTGCTCCCAGGTGCGCTGATCCTCGATGCAGAACGTGATCGCGCGGCTCACATCGTCCACGTGCACGAACGGCCGCAGCTGATTTCCTGAGCCGAAGACCTCCATCGACGCGCCAACAGCCGCACGAAAGGCGAAGATGTTGACAACGGTGTGGACGCGCAGACCCGGCGCATAACCGTAGACCGTGGCGAATCGCAGCACCGTCGGCTGCAGGCGCCCCCCGGTATCGGTCGCCAGGCCGAGCACGTCCTGCTCGCCCTTGAGCTTGAACTCGGCGTAGGGGCTGGCGGGCAGACAGGGGCTCTCCTCGTCGACGATCCCCGTGGTGGGACCGTAGACGCTGGTCGTCGAG
The DNA here is from genome assembly GCA_036392615.1 of Actinomycetes bacterium. Lineage (GTDB taxonomy): Bacteria > Actinomycetota > CALGFH01 > CALGFH01 > CALGFH01 > DASVXQ01. The sequence continues at coordinate 19,151 of DASVXQ010000028.1, forward strand.
GCGTAGATGAACCGCTTCACGCTCTGCGCCTGGCGGGCGGCGCGGACCACGTTGACGGTCCCGCCGTAATTGATCTCCTCGGTGGCGTCACGCCGCTCGAAGGAAATTGTCGCATTGCACAGCGCCGCGAGGTGGACGACGACGTCGGTGTCGTCTCCCAGAGCGGCTCGAACGTCATCCTCATCGCGAATGTCGCCGAGAACGAACTCGTAATCGACGCCGGCAGGGAGGTTCATCAACGACGGGAACTTCTCTTCCCGCATATTGTCGAGCACGCGAATCCGCCGGACGTCGAGAGATTCGATCGACGCCAAGGTGTGCAACAGCCGTGAGCCGATGTAACCGGCTCCCCCCGTGACAAGGATGTTCACTCGTCCTCCCGATCCCGATACGGCGAAACGGTGTCGGCAAGATGACGGTAAGATGAACCCGCCCCGACCAGATGACTATGACCTGCGCCGAAGAATCCTCCACCGCAAGTGGAATGATCCGCGCCTACGCTTATTGGCTGGCTCGTGAGGGAGGCAAGCTACGTAGGATGTAGGTGTCTGGCGCCAGGTGGTCCGATTAGCGTCGGCGGCATGACTGACGACGAAAGCTGGGTGTCGATACCCAGGGACCTCTATGAACGATTGGAGTGGCTGGCCGGCTCGAGCGGCCGCTCCGTCAGGGATCTCGTCCTCGATGCGCTGGCCGGTCTGACCGCGGGCGTGCCGGCCGCCGTCGCCGCGGACGAGTACAGCGACGCCGAGCGCGACGAGGTGGCGGCACGGCTCGCGTCACTCGGCTACATCGACGAGTGACCGGGCTCGAGGCCATGGCCGAACAGGTCGAGATCACATCGCTGGGCCATGCCGGGCTGGGGCTTCGAACCGGCGACCTGCGCATGCTCATGGATCCCTGGCTGTCACGGCGGGGCGCCTTCCTGGGCTCGTGGCACCAGCTGCCGAGCAACGACCACCTCGACACCCCGGAGCTGCTCGACGCCGACTGGGTCACGGTGTCCCACGAGCACCTTGACCACATGGACCTCGACGTCCTGCGGCGCCTGCGCCCGGACACGCGGGTGGTGATCAACCGCTACCCGTCGAGGAACTTCCACCGGCGTCTGCTCGAGGCCGGCATCACCAACGTCGTCGAGGTGCCGCCCTGGCAGCACTTCCCGCTCAACACCCGCGGCGACTGGCTCACCTTCATTCCCGAGCAGTCGCCCATGTGCCATGACGCCGCGGTCCTGGTGCGTGCCGGCGGCGTCTCGCTGCTGCACTGCAACGACGCGCGCCTGACGGTCGGTCAGTGCCGCCGCGCCGCGGTGGAGGCGGGCGGGGAGCTCGACGTGATGGCCGTGCAGATGTCGGGCGCCAGCTGGCACCCGATCCGCTACGACTACCCGCCCGAGGAGTTCGCCCGCATCTCGGCCGCCAAGCGCGTCGGCAAGTTCAAGGCGGTGACGCGGCTGCTCCGCGGCGTGCGGCCGAAGCTCGCCGTCCCGTTCGCCGGACCGCCCTGCTTCCTGGACCCGCCGCTGCGCGAGAACAACCGCTTCATCCCCGAGCCGGGCATCTTCCCGAGCCTGGACGACGCGGCCGGGTGGCTGGCCGAGCGCCTGCCGGCGCAGGCCTCCATGCGCTGGCTGCCCGGAGACCGCTACGAGGTCGGCAGCGGCCGCCACACCCCCGACCCCCGCTGGGAGGGGTTCTCCTTCTCGTTCCCGGCGCTGGGCTCCTGGCTCGACGGCTACGCGGCGGACCGCGCTGGCGACCTGGCGGCCGTCTACGCGGAGTACCCGGAGCCGGACGACGGCCTCGGCGAGCGGTTCGCCGAGCACTTCGCCCGCCTGGGTGAGCTGAGCGACTATTTCCTGCAACGGATCGCCATGGTGGTCCGCTTCGAGGTCGAGGGGGCGGGCGGGGGTCGCTGGGACGTCCGGCTGGGCCCCGACAACGTCAGGGTGGACCTCGCCGGGCGCAGCCGCGAGGTGCAGTACCGCTTCGGGGTGCCGTCGCGCTGGCTCGCGCCGGTCATCGACGGCAGGATCGGCTGGGAGGACCTGCTGCTGTCGCTGCGCTTCTCGGCATGGCGCTCGCCCGACGTCTACAACGACTACTTCATCGGTCTGCTCAAGCACGCCGACGCCGAGGCGCTCGAAGCGGTCGAGCACTACGAGACGACCCGCGAACGGTCGGAGACCATCACGGTCGAGGTGCCGAGCGGCCGCTACGAGATCGGCCGCTGGTGCCCGCACGCCGGCGAGGACCTGGCGGTCGGGGCCGTGCTCGAGGGTGGGGTGTTGCGCTGCCTCGGCCACAACTTCGATTTCGACGTGGCCACGGGCGCCTGCCTCAACGCCCGCTGCGATCCGCTGCCGACCCGCCCGGCCGCCGCGGCGCGGGCGCCGGAGCCCGCTCTCAGGCAACCGACGTAGCGCAACTCGTCCGGGTGACCGATTGGCCCAGGTCGTTGCTGGCATAGCGTTACGGGACAGGGAGATGTGGATGAACAGCGGGCAACGGGACGGGGAACGATGATCCGAGGGGTCCTCGTGACGGCCGGGGAGCGCCTCGGGATCGACTGTGAGATCCCCTGGGTCGGCGAGCTGATCCAGGAGGTCGCCGACGGGGGGTTCCTGGCGGACGACCCCGGCACGGGCACGTTGCGGGTCCGGGTCGAGCGCGTGCGCGACCCGTTCGAGACGGCCGGCTGGGAGCCGCTGGCGCGCGGCGTGCTGGGAGGAGACCGGGCGCTGGTGATCCGCAACCTGCTCTCGACCGGCTTCGACCTGCGCGTGGACCTCCGGGACGAGACGCCGCTGTTCCGCTTCCGCTGGCGGCCGGCGGGCCGCGACCGGGCGATCGCGCTCGCCCTGCGGTCGCGCTTCCACCTGCTCGCGCGGTCCGCGCTGCTGCGCTATCCGGCGCTGTGGTGGGCCGGGACGCGCGGCCGCGCTCCGCTGCACGCCTCGGCCTGCACCGCCGGTGACGGTGCCGTCGTGCTGCTCGCCGGACCGGGCGGGGTTGGCAAGTCGACCCTGGTCTCCAAGGAGGTGGCCGCGGGCGGCCAGGCGATCTGCGACAACGTCTGCGTCGCGGACGGGGCCAGCGCCTGGGGAGTGGTCGAGCCGCTCCGCGTGGAGGGCGGCCCTGGACGGCGCATGCCGCACGGACGCCGCGAGACCGCGATGCCCGGCCGGGTGCCCGTGCTGGCGCCCGACCGTGTCGTGGTGCTGCGACGGGGGTCGGGCGCGACCGCCTCGGTCCAGCCCTGCGACCCGGAGGAAGCCTCCAGGTCGCTGGTCACCGGCACCTACATGGCGCAGGAACTGCGCCGCTACTGGGCCTTCGCCAGCACGCTGGCGGCGGGCACGGGCATCGGCCCCGCGCACCCTCCGGTCGCGCGGGTTGCGGCGGCGTTCGCGGAACGCCTGCCGGCAACGCGCATCATCCTTCCGAGCAGACCGGGGCCGGGGTTGCGGGAGCTCCTCGCCAGCGTGGACCAGGAGGCCGGGACGTGGACCTGAGAGTCCTGACGACGACCAACCGCCAGGGGCCGGCGGCGCGGGTCTTCCAGTCGCCCGAGGCGCCGGCCAATCCGGCGGTGCTCGAGCTGCTCAGCGAGAAGCTCGTCGACGCGGATCTCGTCACGGCGCCGGTCGTGCTGCCGGACTTTCATCACAAGGCGTCCATGGAGATGCCGTCGAGCATCGCCGTGGCCACGCACGGCACGATCCGCCCGACGCTCACCAGCTCCTCGGTGAACTGCGGCATGGCGCTGATCGCCTTCGACGCCGAGGTGCCCGACCGGGCGGCGATCACCCGCTTCTACGAGGCGGTGCGCGAGCGCTTCCCGCACCCCACCACGCGCCGCCGCGACCTCAGCGCCCGCGAGGTCCTGCGCGCGGCCGAGGAGGGCGGCGCGTTCGCGACCGACCGCTACGGCGTCGATCCCGCCAGCCTGCGGCGCATGGAGAAGGACGGCCGCATCGACCTCGCCCCCCACGGGGGGATCGGGCGGCTGCGGCGCGAGCTGCCCTGGCTGGTCGTGCAGCTGGCGCGCATGCGCTTCGGCACCATCGGCCCGAGCAACCACTTCGTGGAGCTGCAGCGTGTCGAGGAGGTGCTCGACCGCCGCGCGGCGGAGCTGCTCGGTGTCAGGGAAGGGCAGCTCACGCTTCAGTACCACGGCGGCGGGGGAGTGCTGGCAGGGCAGCTCGGGCGGCTGTTCGGCCGGCGCAAGAAGGTGGCGCGCACGGTCAAGGCGGAGATGCTGGTGACCAAGCCGCTGTTCCACCTCGCCTCGGCGCGCTCGCTCGCCGAGCTCCGGTTGCGCCGCGAGCTGTACTTCTCCGGCGTCTCCGCGCCGGTCGACGCCGACGGCCCCGAGGGCGCCCGGATGCTGCTCGCCAACGCGGCGGCGATGAACTACGGCTTCGCCTTCCGGCTGGCCACCTACGCGTCGCTGTGCGAGTTCGCCGCGCGGATCCTCGGCGCCCGCGACTCGAGGCTGGTGGTCGACTCGCCGCACAATTCCATCTACGAGGAGCAGCTCGACGGCGAACGCGTGATCCTGCACCGCCACAACTCCTGCCAGGCCTATCCGGCCAGCCGGATGGCGGACCACCCGGTGTTCGGCCTGACCGGCCAGGCGATCCTGCTGCCAGGCACCAACCGCACGTCGTCGTACCTCTGCGCCGCCGACGAAGGCGCCGGCGCGAGCCTCTGGTCGGCCTGCCACGGGGCCGGCACCCTGATCGACGACTTCGCCGCCCGCGGGCTCTCGGCGCCCGATCCGGCCGGGCGCACGACCTTCCGCTACAACTACCGGGGCAGCGAGCCGGAGCTGGTCCCGCAACTCGACGACCGCGGCGTGAACGAGGCGCTCGGCATCCTGCAGGGCCATCGCATCGCTCGGCCGGTCGCTCGCCTACGGCCGATCGCGGTGCTGAATTGAGCCATCAGGTCCAGGAGCCCGTCCCCGGGTCCCCCGGCCCCAGCCAGGCGCCCCGGTCCACCGGACGCCTGGTCGCCCGGAACACCGCCGCGCAGGTGGTGACGTTCGCCGCCAGGGCGGTCGCCGGCCTGGTCGCGGTGGTGCTGATCGCCAGGCATGGCGGCCCGCACCCGCTCGGCGTCTTCCAGTTCGGGCTGACGCTCTCGCAGATGTTCAGCTTCGCGGTCGGCTTCGGCCTGCCGAACCTGATCACCCGCGAGGTCGCCCGCGACCAGGACCGCAGCCGCGAATGGATCGGCCTGGGCGTGTTCGTCGCGCTGTCCGCCGGGGCGGTGGTCACCGTCGCGCTGGCCTTCGCCATGCGGTTCAGCGGCCGGCCGCACGAGATCGTGGTGGCGGTGTCGCTGGCGGCCGTGGCGCTCAGCTTCGACACCATGGGCCGTCTGGAGTTCGCCGCCTTCGAGGGCTGGGAGCGCATGTGGCTCGAGGCCGGCGCGACCTGCCTGCAGGAGGCCAGCTTCATCGCCGGCACCGTGGCGATGCTGCTGACCGGCCACGGGGCCGCCGGGGTCATGGCGGCGTACGTGGGCTCCCGCATGCTCGGCGCGCTCACCGGCTGGCTGATCTCGAGCTGGCACCTCGGCGGTCCGGTGGCGCCCCGGCCACCCCTGGACTTCCTGCGCCGCACGCTGCGGCGGACGGTCCCGTTCGCGCTCGACGACGCGCTGTCGCTGACCTACATCCGCATCGACGCGGTGCTGCTCGGATTCATCAAGGGCGCGGACGCCGTCGGCCTGTACCAGGCGGCCACCAACCTGGTGCTCTACCTGAACATCCTCGCGCGGGTGCTGAACACCGCGCTGTACCCGCGGATGAGCAAGGCCTGGCCCAACCTCGTCAGGCTGGGCCGCTGGCGCGACGCGTCGTTGCAGCTCCTCGGGCTGATCTCGGTCCCGGCCATGATCGGCTCGCTGCTGCTGGCGCAGCAGACCTTCGACTTCATCTACACCTCGAAGTTCGACGCGGCGGTGCGCACCTACCAGGTGCTGGCGGTGATCATCGCCATCCGCATGCTCGGGCACACCCTCGGGACCTCGATCACCGCGGCCAACCGGCAGACCGCCAGGACCATCGTGGTGGCCGCGGCGGCGTTCACCAACATCGCGTTGAACATCTACTTCATCCCGCGGTGGTCGTACCTCGGCGCGGCGATCACCACGGCGATCACCGAGACCGGCGTGTTCGTCGCCTACGCGATCCTCGCCCGCCGCTTCATCAACCCCTCCAAGATCGTCGAGGCGGTCGCGCTGCCGGCGCTGGCCTGCATCCCCATGGTGGCCGTGCTGCTGGCGCTGCGAAATCACGTCAACCTGCTGCTCACCATCGCGGCCGGTGCGGCGGCCTATGGGCTGGGGCTGGCCGCGGTGGCCGCCGTCCTGGTCCCCCCGGCGGCACGACGGCATCCGCGGGCCGCCATCCGCGCCCTGATCGTGCGGGCCGCGGGATGACCGCACTCCACGCCACCGGAAGCCCCGAAGGGGGGTGCCAGCGCCGATGACCGAGCTCGAACCGCCTGTGGCTGTGGTCGATCACCGCCTGCTGAACTGGCGCTTCGTGGTCCCGGGCGTCCCCGACGGCCTGCTCCTGCTCGCCGCCGCCGACGAGGCGGAGGAGGTCCCGGCGGCGGTCGCCTGCGACCGTGAGCTGGTGGCGTTGCGGGCTGGGCCGTACCCGGCGGTGGTGGTCGCGGACCTCGGACGCTGGAGCGCGGCCGGCCGCCCCGGCGCGAGCGGCAAGGAGCTGCTCGGCCGGGCCGCGGCGGCGGTCGCCCCTGGCGGCTGGCTGTACGCGTCCTTCGCCAATCCGCTGTACCCGATGCGCTCCCGTGGCGCCGCGGCCCTGACCCTGGCCGCGGCGGGCAAGGTCCTCGGCGACGCCGGTCTGCGGCCGTCGTCCCGCTGGCTCGCCTTCCCTGACCAGCACACTCCCGCCTACCTCGTGCCGGCGGAGATCGGCCCCGAGCTCGAGTACTTCATGCGCACGTTCTTCTTCCCCTACGCCGCCGGCGGGTCGGCCAGGAAGGCGCGGATCAGGCAGCGCGCGCTCACCCTGATGCGCCGCGCCGCGCTGCTGGCGCCCGCCGGCGTCCGGCCCCGGTTCGCGCCGGCGTTCGCGATCGTCGCGGAGCGGCCAGCATGATCCCGCCGCTCAGGGAGGTGCTGCAGGCTCGCTGGCCGGAGCTGCGGCCGCACCACCCGCCGCTCACCTCGGCGATCGTCGCGGGCGTCGACCGCTCGCCCGCGGCCAAGGTGACGCTGGTCTTCTTCGACTGGGCCGGCGACCTCGCCGCGGTCGCCAAGGTCGCCAGGAGCCCGGCCTCGGAGCCGGCGCTGCTGCGGGAGTACGAGGTCCTCACCTACCTGTGGGGGCTGGACGTGCCGTCGGTCCGCGACCGGGTCCCCGAGCCGCTGCTGCTCGAACGGGTCGCTGGCCGTCTCGCCCTGGTGCAGGCGCCGCTGCGCGGCGGCCCGATGACCGCCGCCTACTACACGCCGGGACACGTCGCCGACCCGGCGCTGGTCGCCAACGACTTCGCCCAGGCCGGCGCCTGGCTGCGCGAGTTCCAAAGCCAGACGGCCACCGGCCTCAAGCTGCTGGACGCGGCGCTGTGCGAGGAGTGGGTCGGCCAGGTCATCCGCGCCTACCGCAAGGAGGTCGGCTGGACGGCGACCGAGGAGCGACTGTTCGACGAGGTCATGGCCAACGCCAGCGGGCTGATGGGCCTGCCGCTGCCCGCGGCGGCGGTCCACGGCGACTACTGGATGGGCAACCTCCTGGTGGACAGGTCCGGCCTGCGGGGCGTGATCGACTGGGAGCGCGGTCGCAGCGCCGGGCCATGCCTGCTGGACGTCTACAAGTTCCCCACCTCGTACGCCCTCTACATGGACCGCGGGTACCCCGGCGGGGTCGTGCCCGGCCACGACGGCCGGGACCGTTGGCGCGAGCGCTGGCGCCGCTTCGGCGAGTGGCCGCACCTGGTGGGATTCGGCTACGCGTACTACGGCGAGGGCTGGTTCCCCGACCAGGTGCGCGACTTCGTCCTCGGCCACCTGGCCGCGCTCGGCATCCCCGCGGCGGCCAATGCCGTGTTCTTCCCGTTGTTCCTGGCGGAGCAGGCGCTGCTGCCCGGCCATCCACGCACCCGCGCCGCCAACCGCGCGCTGCTGCACGCCTTCGCCGAGGAGCCCAGCCACACCTGGCTGCGCTCCCCTGACGGTCAGTCGAGGTAGCCGAGCGTCCGCAGCGTCTCCGCGACGTCCTCCTCGACCTCGAAGTCGCTGGCCGCCGCGGGCACGGGCGCCAGCTCCGCGGAGGTCTCCAGGAGCCAGTCGTCGTGGAGCTTGCGGAGCGAGGCGAGCAGGCCCGGCTCGGTGTCGACCAGGTTCATCGTCTCGCGCGGGTCCTTGCCGAGGTCGTACAGCTCGTCGCGGCCGTCCGACGACCAGATGTACTTGTGGTCGCCCTTCCGGACGGCCCGCAGGTCACGGCGGAAGCGGACCGGGTCGAAGTGGTGGAAGCGATCGAAGCGCTCCAGCGGCGGGTCCAGGAACTCGGTCACCAGGCAGGACCGAGCATCCGTGTCCGCGCACAGCGAGATCCCCGCCAGGCCCGCGGTGTCGAGCCCGGCGGCCTCGAGGACCGTCGGGGCGAGGTCGATGGTCCCGACCGGCGCCTCGACGACCCCGGCGGGAATCCGGGGGTGGCGGACCACCAGCGGAACGCTCGCAAGGGTCTGATGGACGCTGAAGAAGTGGTCGAGGATGCCGTGCTCGCCAAAGCTGTTGCCGTGGTCGGCGGTGATCAGCACCAGCGTGTCGTCGCCGAGCGCGTCGAGCAGCTTGCCGAGCACCTCGTCGCTGTAGCTGATGCTGCCGTCGTAGAGGTCCAGCAACAGGTCCATGCTGCGGTCGTCGAGCGGGTTGGCGCCGGCCATGTAGGCCATGGCGTCCTGGTTGATCTCCCGCGCGCGGGCCATCGCCGGCTCGTCCATGAACCGCCGCAGGTGGCGGACCGGCGGGGCGAGCGGTCCGTGCGCCTCCATGACATGGGCGTAGAGGAAGAAGGGCCGCTGCGCGCGCTGGGCCTCCCGGATCCACGGGATGGCGGCATCGGCCAGCGCCGCCGCGCCCTTGTCGCGGGCCTCGACCCGGCGCCGCAGGTAGCGCTGGTACGCACGGGTGAGCGTCTGGCTGCGCTTGACGGTCCTGCGCACGCGGGGCCACAGCCACTGGTAGGCGCCGTTGACCACGCCACTGACGCCGGAGCGCCCGCCGCCGCCGGACACGCCCCAGAACTCGCGGAAGACGTCGAACCCCCGGTCGAAGCCGTACATGCGCCCGACGTAGGGGTTGGCCGAGAAGCCACCCGTCCGGTAGCCGGCGTCGTGGAGCCGCTCGGCGAGCAGCCGCAGCTCCGCGGGCACCGACCGGTCGGCCCGGTTCAGGCCGTGCTGCGACGGGTACTGCCCGGTGAACATCGTCGCCATGGACGGAAAGGTCCACACGCCCGGCGCCACGGCGGCGGCGTAGCGGGTGTTCGCCGAGGCGAAGGCGTCCAGGTTCGGCGTCGTCGGCCTCGAGTAGCCGTAACCGGAGACGTGATCGGCCCGCACGGCGTCGAGCACCAGTAGCGCGATGTTCAAGCCAACCCTCCCACCCTGACGCTCTTCACAAACGGCATCCGCCCGAGGGTACGGAGCGGTGCCGCAACGGTCCAGCCTCGTTCGCCGTATTGGCGCTGCGTCGAATGTGGTGAACGGCCTCCGTGGCGCCGATCGCCACGGAGGCCGTCGATCGCATCGTGCGGTCGCGTCACGGCTGGAACTCGAGGGCCCCACGGTCGTCGTAGCGGCGCGGCCCCGCCCCGCTGTTCGGGGTCGCGGGGTCGTCGACCCGGCCAGAGCCCTCCAGGTCGGTGCTCGTCTCGCCGCTGGCGCCGGAGTTCGCCGAGTCGATCGCGGGCGAGCCGGACCGCAGGTGGAAGTTGGAGCCCGCCGCCACCCAGCTCGGGTCGTCCTGGTCGCCATGCGCCTCCTGGCCGGTGGCGTCCTGGAAGGCGCTGAGCGAGCTGTAGCTCGTCTTGCCCCAGACGTACATCGTGTCGGGGGTGCTGAGGGACACGAGGTTGTAGTCGACCGTCGCTCCGGTGGTCGAGGTGGCGTCGACACGGATGTTGCTGTGGGTGCGAGGCGAGTCGATGCCGTTGTCGACGCTGATGTTGTTCATCACGGTCGCCCCGGTCGAGCTGCCCTCCACGTTGATCCCGGCCGCCACGTTGTCGTAGACGGTGTTGGAGATGATCCGCTGGTCGGTGGAGCCGAGATCGTCGATGCCGTGGTCGCCGTTGCCGTAGGTCAGGTTGTCGACCACCAGGTTGTCGTGGGAGCCGGTGTAGAACTGCAGCCCGGAGTCCTCGTTGTCGTGGCTGACGTTGCGGTCGACGGTGTTGCTGAAGCCGCGCACGTCGATCCCGGGCGCCGCGCGGGCGTACCCGCGGGCGTTGCCGAAGGTCTGGTTGCCGGTGACCTCGACCCCATTGGTGTCGGCGTCCAGGAACACGCCGGCCTCGCTGTTGTCGTGGGAGACGTTGTCGGAGACCAGCGATGCCGTGGTGGCGGCCAGCTTGATCCCGTACTTGGTGGAGCCCGACACCCGCTCGCCGGCGCCACTGACGTCGTTGCCGCTCACGGTCACGTCCGACGATCCGTTGACGTGGATGCCGTAGCTGGTCGTGTCGGAGACGGTGTTGCCGCTGACGGTGATGTCCGACAGGGTATTGACGTAGATGCCGTAGCCGTTGGCCCCGCGCACCGTGTTGCCGCTGACGGTCACCTGGGTCGACAGGCTGGTCAGGTAGATGCCGTGGCTGCCGGGGGACGTGACCGTGTTGCCGCTCACCGTCACGTTCGACGACGAGCTCGCCACGTAGATCCCGTAGCTGGTGGTGCCGGTGACCGTGAAGTTCTTCACGGTGACCCAACTGCGGCCCGACACCTTGAAGCCGTTGGCCATCCCGCTCACGGTCACGTCGGCGCCCGGCGCGGCGGTCAGCACGATCGGCGACCCCGGCGAGCCGGAATGGCCGAGGGTCACCAGCTCCTGGTAGGTGCCGCTGGCCACCTGAACGGTCTGGCCCGCGACCGCCACCGTGGCGCCCTTCTTGATGGTGCAGAACGGTACCGACGCCGTGCCGGAGCCGCTGTCCGAGCAGCTCGGGTTGCCCCCGTCGACGTAGAGCACGGTTGGCACCGCCGACGCAGGCCGCGTGCCGGCGAGCAGCAGTGCCATGGCGGCCACCACGACCAGGATCAGTCGCGAGCGCAGAGAACTTTCGCTCCGCCCTGAGAGCGTGAGCATGTCGCCCCCTCTTGCCTGAGAGTAAATGAAGGTCTGAGACTGCCAAATCCGCCGAGAAAATCCGGAGCCGTCCCCCCGGCTCCTCCCACCTCGCAACTGGGCCAATGCCGATCAAACCGAGAGATACCTTCAGCTTTGACCAGCGACACGGCCCGCGTAATGGTAGATCTCCTTAACTTCCTCTCATTCAGTTGAATGACAGGATGAACGGTGACGTAGTCCATGTGCGGTACCGGGCCTGCGTCCGCGCTGGCACGTCCGGACTGGCTGGTCGCCAAGGCGGCGCCGGCAGCCCGTCGGCTGGTCGAAACCCGCCGTAGTATGCACAATCAAGGGCTTCGCGACGAACCTGTCGATGCTCTGAGAAATGGCGACAGATGATGCACGGGTCAATTCCGGCGGCGACACACACGCGGCGGCCGGCCATCGCGCGGTGAATTCTCCAGGCGGATGGCGACTCGCCGTGGTGTAGTCGCGTGTACGGCAGGTGACGGTGGTCCGGTATTCCGGCATGCCGTTGACTTTTCCGCCATCCGGCCAGTCCCGCGCGAAGGGGGCCCGCTTGTCCCTGTCGAACGCCGACCTCGTCCATCTGCTGCTCGCTCTGCTGCTGCTGCTGCTCGCCGCGCACGGGCTCGGCCTGCTGTTCGTCAGGCTGCGCCAGCCGAAGGTCGCCGGCGAGATCCTCGGCGGGCTGCTGCTCGGCCCGACCCTGTTCGGGCTGCTGTTGCCGTCATGGCAGCGCGGCGTCTTCCAGAGCGGCACGGCCACTCCGGTCGCGCTCGGCGTCTTCTACCAGCTCGGGCTGGTGCTGCTGATGTACTGCTCCGGCGCGGAGCTGCGCTCGATCCTGGCACGACGCGAGCGCAGAGCGACCGTCGGCATCGCACTGCTCGCCAACGCCGCGCCGTTCGTGGCCGGGGTGGCGTTCCTGCGGTTCTACGACAGCGAACGGTTCCTCGGACGCGCGCACGACCGGACGGCCTTCGTGCTCGTCTTCGCGCTGGCCATGGCGGTGACCAGCATCCCGGTGATCTCGCGGATCATGGCCGACCTCGGGATCCTCGGCACCCGCTTCGCGCGCATCGTGCTGTCGGTCGCGGTGCTCGAGGACCTGCTGGTCTACGTCGTGCTCAACTTCGCGCTGGCGATGGTGGTCCCACCGCACGCCGAGCGCTTCAGCCTGCCGTCGATGCTGGCGCTGCACCGCTCCGGCGCCGCGAGCGACGTCTACTACGTCGTCGTCACGCTGGCGTTCTTCGCCCTGCCCGCGCTCCTCGGCCCGGGATTCGTCGGGCGCCTGGCGGGCCGGCGCGGCAACCTGCTGCATCGCGCCAGTCCCATCGGGTTCCAGCTCAGCGTGCTGCTCGCGATGACCGGGCTGGCCGCCTTCGTCGGCGTGTCACCGATCTTCGGCGCGATGCTCGCCGGCATCCTCGCCGGCGACCTCCACGGCGCGGCGGCGGAGGCCCGCCAGACGATTCAGGGCTTCGCCTACGCGTTCTTCATCCCCGTCTACTTCGCGGTGGTCGGTCTGCGGCTCGACCTGGCGCACCACTTCGAGCCGCTGTTCTTCGTCTTCTTCCTGGTGTTCGCCTGCCTGACGAAAACCCTCAGCGCGTACGGGGGGGCGCGGCTCGCCGGCGTGGACAAGACGGGCGCCCGCAACCTGGCGGTCGCCCTCAACGCGCGCGGCGGGCCCGGCATCGTGCTGGCGTCGGTGGCCTTCGACGCCGGCATCATCGGCCTGTCGTTCTACACCAGCCTGGTGATGCTGGCGCTGGTCACCTCGGTGCTCGCCGGCTCCTGGCTGGAGGCGGCGCTTCGTCGTGGCCCCAGCCTGCTCGCCGAGGACGCCGTCGACCCGACGACGGCACGAACGGTGCCTGAGTCGTCAACGTAGCGACTTCTACGCTGAATGCCCGTGGCGCGGAGCGCCGCGGGGCGCTTACCGTCCCGCTGGTCCGCTGCGAGCCATTGGAACGTGGTCCCTATGCTGAAGCGCGTGCATGCCAGCGACACGGCGCCAGGATTCGAGGCGCCGAGCCTCCCGCACGGTGGCCGCCTGGTCGACCGTCGGCTGGAGCTCGACGAGGCGATGGACATCGCCGGCGCCGCGCCCTCCATCGGCTTGTCCGGCGCGGAGGCCGCCGACCTCCGCGCGCTGGCCACCGGCGCGTACAGCCCGTTGACCGGCTTCATGGGCAGCGCGGAGCACGAGGCCTGCGTGGACACGATGCGGCTGCCGGACGGCCACCTGTGGCCCATTCCGGTGTGCCTCGGCGTGCCGGAGGGCACGCGGTTCCGCGGCGACCACGTCGCCCTTCGCGACGCGAAGGGCCGCCTGCTGGGTGTGATGGAGCTTCATGAGGTGTTCCGGCGGGACCGGACCCATGAGGCGGAGCGGGTGTTCGGGACGAGCGACCCCGCCCACCCCGGGGTTGCCCGGGTCCTCGACGCGCCGGCCATGGCGGTCGCCGGCCCCGTCCGGGCCGTGGTCGCGCCACTGGACGGGCTGGCTGGCCGCTACGCGCTGACCCCGGCCGAGACTCGGGCGGAGTTCGCCGCCCGTGGCTGGCGCAGGATCGTGGGCTTCCAGACCCGCAATCCGGTCCACCGCGCCCACGAGTACCTCCAGCGGGTCGCGCTGGAGATCTGCGACGGCCTGCTGCTCCACCCCCTGGTCGGGCCGACCAAGGAGGGCGACGTGCCCGTGGAGGTGCGGATGCGGGCATACCAGGCGGCGATCCGGCACTTCCCCACCGACCGGGTGCTGCTGGCGGCGCTGGTCGCGCCCATGCGGTACGCCGGTCCGCGAGAGGCCCTGCTGCACGCGCTGGTGCGCAAGAACCACGGCTGCACGCACTTCATCGTCGGGCGCGACCAGGCCGGCGTCGGCAGCTACTACGGGCCGTTCGACGCGCAGCGGCTGATCGCTTCGCTGCCGCCCGACGAGCTCGGCATCACGCCGCTGATGTTCGACAAGGTGTTCCACTGCGCGGCCTGCGGCGGCATGGCGTCCGTCAAGACCTGCCCGCATCCCGAGCGGGAGCGGGTCACCCTGTCGGGGACCAAGGTGCGGGCGTTGCTGCGCAGCGGTGAGCTGGTCCCCCCGGAGCTGGTACGACCCGAGGTCGCCGACGTCCTCCGCGGCGCCTACCAGCGCCGCAACGGCGACGGCCCGGTGGTCCGCGCGCCCGCCAGGGCGCCGGCGCCGCCTGCGGGAACCGGGCACCCCGGCTTCGTGGTCTGGTTCACCGGACTTTCCGGCGCCGGGAAGTCCACCGTGGCCAGAGCACTGGCAGCTCGCCTGGTCGAGCGGGGACACCCGGTCGAGCTGCTGGACGGCGACGAGGTCCGCACCAACCTGTCCAGAGGGCTGGGCTTCAGCAGGGAGGACCGTGACGCCAACATCGCGCGCATCGGGTACGTCGCCGGCAAGCTGGCATCCCACGGCGTGAGCGTGCTGGTCGCCGCCATCTCGCCGTATCGGGCCGCGAGGGACCAGGTTCGCGCCATGGTGGACCGCTTCGTCGAGGTGCATGTGGCCACCTCGCTGGCGACCTGCGCCGACCGTGACGTCAAGGGCCTCTACGCCAAGGCGCTCGCCGGCCAGATCCCGCGGTTCACCGGCGTCTCGGATCCGTACGAGCCGCCGCTGGCCCCTGAGCTCGTGCTGCACACCGACGGCGAGCCGGTCTCCAGCTCGGTCGAGCAGGTGCTGCGCTGCCTCGAGCGCCTGGGGCTCAGCGCGGCCGTGCGGCCCGAGCCGGCTCGACGCGCCACCGCCAGCGCAGGTCCGGGTCCAGCCGATCGGCGTCGATCAGCGACCTGACGTGCGCGATCCGCTGGTAGCGGGAGCCGGTGAGGTCTTCGTGCGCCAGGCCCTTCTCCTTGAACGCCCGGTAGAGCTGCTCGATCCCGCGGCGCACCGTCCACTGCATCGTCAGCTCCGGGAAGGTGGTCGCCAGCTTGGCGCAGTCCACCCGATAGCAGCGCTTGTCCGGGCCGGCGCCCGCGGCGAAGCTGACCTCGCTGCCCGGCACGACCTCGCGGACCATCATGGCGACCTCGCTGATGCGGTAGTTCTCGGCGGTCCGGCCGACGTTGAAGGCCTGGTCGTGGACGAGCTCGCGGGGCGCCTCCAGCATCGCCAGGAACGCCGCCGAGATGTCCTCCACGTGGACCAGCGGCCGCCAGGGGGTGCCGTCGCTCATCAGCTGCACCGCGCCGGTGGTGAAGGCGAAGCCGACCAGGTTGTTGACCACCACGTCGCCCCGCAGCCGCGGTGAGGCGCCGTAGGCGGTGGCGTTGCGCAGGAAGGTCGGGCTGAAGTCGTCGTCGGCCAGCCGGGCGATGTCCCGCTCGGCGAGCACCTTGGAGTGCCCGTACGGGGTCACCGGATTGAAGCCGGCCAGCTCGTCCATGAAGGAGTTGCCGTCGGCCGCGCCGTAGAGGCTGCACGAGGACGAGAACAGGAAGCGCTCGACACCGGCCCGCTTGGCCTGGCGCGCCAGGCGCACCGAGGCCAGGTGGTTGATGTCGTAGGTGACCTGCGGGTTCAGATTGCCCAGCGGGTCGTTCGAGATCGCGGCCAGGTGCACCACCGCATCGAAGCCGCGCAGGTCGTCGGCCTCCACGTCGCGCACGTCCATCCGCTTGGTCATCACGGCCGCCGGCTCGGCGCCGAAGGTGCATCCCGCGTACAGCCCACTGTCGAGGCCGACGACCTCGTGGCCGGCCCCCGCGAGACGCGGGACGAGCACGGCTCCGATGTACCCGTCGGACCCGGTCACCAGGACCCGCACCTGTACCCCCCTTCGCCGCGTGCGATTCGACCCCCGACTATAGGAGGGCTGGGCGGCGGGGTCAGGGCGCAGCCGTCGTAGGCGCACTACTGCACTTTGGGGTCTCGAACAGCCAGCTCGGCGGATACCGTCGAATCGGCCGGACTCCGCCGAGCGACCGGCTTGCTCGGTATCCCGACGCAAGGAAGCTCGAATGGTCACCAATGCACGTGAACCAATTCCCATGTGGCTGCCGCATATCGGCCCAGAGGTGATCCAGGCGGCCACCAGGGCGCTGGAGATCGGCTACCTCGGGCTCGGCAGGGCGACCAAGGAATTCGAGGACGCGCTGTCGCGCTACCTGGAGCTGGACGACCGGCGCGTGCTGATGAGCACCAACAGCTGCACCGCCGCGCTCAACTGCGCCTGCCTGCTCGCCGGGGCCGGCCCGGGTGACGAGGTGATCGCGCCGTCGTTCACCTACGTGGCCGCCCACCAGGCGATCACCGCCACCGGCGCCGAGGTGGTCTTCTGCGACATCGAAGAGCCCACCCTCACGGTCGACCCCGACGCGCTGCGCGAGCTGATCGGCGAGCGGACCAAGGCGATCATGGTCTGCCACTTCGCCGGTCTGGTGGGCAGGCTGGACGAGGTCTACCGGATCGCCGCGGAGCACGGCGTGCGGGTCATCGAGGACGCCGCCCACGCGATCGGCACCCGCAACGGCGGCAAGCTGGTCGGCTCGACCGGTGACCTGGTCTGCTTCAGCTTCGGCCCGGTCAAGACCATGACCACCCTGGAGGGCGGCGCCATCACCAGCCCGAACCCCGAGGAGCTCCAGACCCTGCACGAGCTGCGCATGCTCGGGGTCGACAAGGAGACCGAGGCGCGCTACCAGAACCGGCGCGCCTGGGAGTACGACGTGCTCCGCCAGGGGTTCCGCTACCACCTGGGCGCCATCCCGGCCTCCATCGGGCTGTCCCAGCTGGCCCTGCTCGACGAGTTCGTGCGCAACCGCCAGGAGTACTGCCGCGGCTACAACCAGCGGCTGGCCGGAATCCCCGAGGTGACCACCCCCGACTCCGACTACAAGGACGTCGGCCCGTTCATCTACTACATCCGGGTGCCCGCCGAGGCCCGGCAGGACCTGATCGAGTTCCTCAAGGCGCGGGGCGTCCCGACCGGGATCCACTTCCTCGGCGCCCACGAGTTCACCTGTTACCGGGACGCGCGCCGCGGCGACCTGTCGGTCACCGACCGCGTCACCCGCGAGGAGCTCACCCTCCCGCTGTGGTCCTACATGGACGACGCCGTGCTCGACCGGGTCGCCGGCGGCATCGCCGAGTTCTTCGGGTGACCGGCGCGGCCAGCCAGGCCTCGAGCCGACGGGTGCCCTCCTCGGCCACGGCCAGGTCGTCGAGCCCGCCCTCCACGCCCATCAGCCGCGCGTAGCGCTCGGGCGCGGCCGGCGCGTTGAAGCGGTTGACCCAGGGCAGCAGCACCGAGTGCAGGTCGCCATAGGACAGGACCGGGTAGCGGCCGGTGTGGAACAGGTAGGTGATGCCCTTGTTCAGCCCGTGGACCAGGCCGAGGCCGGCGTTGCCGCAGGCCAGGTTCGCCATGGTCGAGGCGAGCAGCAGCCGGTCGAGCAGCTCGACCTGCGGCTCCGCCACGGCCGCGGGCAGGTCCCGGAAGATGGTCTCGAAGCAGGACAGCGCCAGCGCGTCGGTCAGCGGTGTGGCCGCCGCGACACGTAGGCCTCCAGGGCGTGGGTCAGCGCGTCCACGCCGGAGGCGACCGCCTGGCGGCGGGGGACCGACAGCAGCAGCTCCGCGTCGAGGATCGCCAGCCGCGCGGCGACACTCCGGCCCTGGGTGCCGCTCTTGTGGCCGGACGGGTCGGTGATGGTCGCCTGCCGGGAGACCTCGCCGCCGGATCCTGCCGTGGTCGGGATGCAGATGCTCAGCAGCGGCGGGCGTCGGGGCGGGCCTCAGGCCAGCTCGACCTCGCGGAGCCGCTCCGGGTCGGCCAGCAGGTCGATCGCCACGATCCTGTCGCCGCGGACGGTGAAGCCGAAGGCGACCCGGGGACGGCCGCCCGGGGTCCAGACGGCGCCGGGCATGCCGTTGACGATCGCCGGTCGCGACGCCCTGGCCCGTCCCGAGAACTGCTCCGCCACGTCCGCGGCGCCGCGGACCAGCGCGGACGCGCCCATCAGCACGCCGGCGCGGTCGGACCGCATCACCACGTCCGGGTCGAGCATGGCCACCAGCGCCTCGAAGTCGCCGTTGCGCGAGGCGGCCAGGAAGGCGTCGACCACCGCCCGCTGGCGGCCGGGGTCGGCGTCGGGGACCTCGCGCTGCTGGACCCTGCGGCGCGCGCGGCTGGCCAGCATCTTGGCCGCGTCCGGCGAGCGGCCGACGATCGGGGCGATCTCGTCGAACGGCACCGCGAACAGGTCGTGCAGGACGAAGGCGAGCCGCTCCGCGGGGCTCAGCGTCTCCAGCACCACCAGCAGCGCCAGACCGACCCCCTCGGCCAGCAGCGCCTCCTGCTCCGGGTCGATCCCCCTGGCCCGGTCGGCGACCGCGTCCGGCGGCGGCTGGTCCAGCGGCTCCTCGCGGCGCGACTTGCGGGCGCGCAGCATGTCCAGGCAGACCCGCGCCACGATGGTGGTCATCCAGCCGCCGAGGTTCTGGACGTCGCTGGTGCTGGAGCGGCTCAGCCGGAGCCACGACTCCTGGAGCGCGTCGTCGGCCTCGCTCAGCGAGCCGAGCATCCGGTAGGCCACCGCCCGCAGGTGGCCGCGGTGCGCCTCGAAGCGCCCCGCCAGCCA
>DASVXQ010000029.1:0-1833 GCA_036392615.1 Actinomycetes bacterium
GGCGGCGTGCCGCTGCCGCCCGGCGTGCGGCCCGGCACGCGCCTGCCGCCGGGAAATTCCTTGGCCAATGCGCTGGCCGCGCTCGACGGAATGGATCCGGCGCTGCGCCGGCAGGTGACCGCGGTCACCGCGCGCTCGATCGACAGTCTCCAGTTCCAGCTCCGCGGTGGGGCGCTGGTGATCTACGGGCTCGCCGAGCGGCAGGCGGCAAAGGACGCCGCCGTGCTGCTGGTGCAGCAGCAGTTGCGCTCCGAGAGAAAGCAGGTGGTGCGAATCGACGTGCGAAGTCCATCGACACCGACGGTGGTAGCGGAATCGCGAGGAAATGCCTGACGGCGGTTGACCGACCCCCGAGCCGCCGGTAGAGTCACCGGAGCTTGAGGTTTGCATTATTGATGTACCTCAGGTAAAGGCTGAGGGTTTATCGGTACCCGGGGTCCTCGGCAACTTCCCCCTTTCCTGGCCACTGAACGGTTCGCGCGCGGTCGTCGGGGGGCAGGCTGCGCGGTGCGGCGGAAATTCGCCGGCCAGAGTGCGCACGACGACGGCGTCCGTAGGAACGGGCGAAGGAGGTTGCTTGGATGATGACGGCGCCCCAGAATTACCTGGCCGTGATCAAGGTGGTCGGGATTGGCGGCGGTGGCGTCAATGCCGTCAACCGGATGATCGAGGCCGGACTCAAGGGCGTCGAGTTCATCGCGGTCAATACCGACGCGCAGGCGTTGCTGGCGTCGGACGCCGACGTGAAGCTGGACGTCGGTCGTGAGCTGACTCGTGGGCTCGGCGCGGGCTCGAACCCGGAGGTCGGAACGCAGGCTGCCGAGGACCACGCCGAGGAGCTCGAAGAGGTCCTCAAGGGCGCGGACATGGTGTTCGTCACCGCCGGCGAGGGCGGCGGCACCGGCACCGGCGGCGCGCCGGTGGTGGCGCGCATCGCCAAGTCGCAGGGCGCGCTCACCATCGGCGTGGTGACCCGTCCGTTCGCCTTCGAGGGACGGCGCCGGTCGCAGCAGGCCGACGCGGGCATCGAGTTCCTCAAGGCCGAGGTCGACACGCTGATCATCATCCCCAACGACCGCCTGCTCCAGGTGGCGGAGCGGACCACCTCGATGCTGGACGCCTTCAAGCTGGCCGACCAGGTGCTGCTCCAGGGCGTGCAGGGGATCACCGACCTGATCACCATCCCCGGCCTGATCAACCTCGACTTCGCCGACGTGCGCGCCACCATGCGCGAGGCCGGCACCGCGCTGATGGGCATCGGCCAGGCGCGCGGCGAGGACCGCGCGGTGGCCGCCGCCAAGCAGGCGATCTCCTCGCCGCTGCTGGAGGCCTCGGTCGACGGCGCCCGCGGCGTGCTGCTCAACATCTCCGGCGGCTCTGACCTCGGCCTCTTCGAGGTCAACGAGGCGGCCGAGGTGATCGCCTCCGCGGCCCACCCCGACGCCAACATCATCTTCGGCGCGGTGATCGACGACACCCTCGGCGACGAGGTGCGCGTCACGGTGATCGCGGCCGGCTTCGACCGCAGCGACCAGCGGGCCGTCGAGGCCGCGGCGGCGGGCGACGCGGCCGCCACGGTCGAGGTCGAGCGCGCCGACGAGGAGGTCTGGCCGGCCACCACCCGCTCGGGGACCGAGCGGCCGCGGCGCGAGGAGGTCGCCGCCCAGTACGACCCGCACCCACCCCGGCGGCCCGTCTACCACGGCGATGACGACCTGGACATCCCGTCCTTCCTCAAGCGCTGAGCGCATGACGGGGGGCCTGGTCTGGCGGCCCGCCCCGCCGGGCGCGGCCGAGCCCGCCGCCGGCGCCAGGCCGCCCACCACACCCGGC
>DASVXQ010000030.1:0-11869 GCA_036392615.1 Actinomycetes bacterium
CGTCGGCGCGCAGCGCCACCGCCGGCCCCTCGGCGGATGCGCCCGGCGAGCGGCCGGCGAGCAGCTCGTCGAGCGCCGCGCTCACCAGCGGGCCGAGCCAGTCGCGCTCGGCCCGGGCGAGCTCGGCGGTGCGGGCCAGGGTGCGCGTCGAACCGGGACGCAGCTCCTCCAGCAGCAGCAGCACCCGCAGCCGCACGGCGTTGCGCAGCAGGCGCTGGTCCTGGTTGCTGGCGTCCTCGCGCCAGGCGAGGTCGAGCGCGCGACAGCAGTCGCGGGTCTCGGAGCGCCGCACCGCCAGCAGCGGCCGCAGCAGCCAGCCGTCGCGCACGGCCATGCCGGCGAGGCCGTCGGGCCCGGTGCCGCGCAATAGCTGGAGCAGCACGGTCTCGGCCTGGTCGTCGAGGGTGTGGCCGGTGGCGACGAAGCGGCAGCCGGCCGCCGCCGCGGTCTCGGCCAGCGCGCGGTAGCGCGCCGCCCGGGCGGCGCCCTCCGGCCCGGCCCCACGCACCTCCTCCAGCTCGGCGGCGGCGATGGTCACCAGGTGGGCGGGAAGCCCGAGCGCCTTGGCGTGGTCGACCACGAAGGCGGCGTCGGCGACCGAGCCCGGCCGGAGGCCGTGATCGACGGTCACCACCTCGAGCCGCCAGCCGCGCGGCGCGGCCAGCGTGCGCAGGGCGTGCAACAGGGCCAGCGAGTCGGCGCCGCCGGAGACCGCCACGGCGAGCCCGTCGCCGCGGCCCGGTGCGCCTTCCGCCAGCGCGCGGGCGGCCCGGTCGGCGACCAGGCGGAGCGCGGCCGGGGCCCGGGCCACCGGCCCCCGCGGGTCAGCCGGCGCGGGCGAGGTAGCGATCGGGGTCGCGCACCTCGTCCACGGTCGGCAGCGCGTCCGGCGAGACGAACACCCGGTTGACCGCCTCCATGCCGCCGCGCTCGTAGAGCCGGCGCACGAACGCCTCGCCCTGGCTGTACTGGTCGAGCTTCTGGCGCAGGCCGAGGACCTCCTGGATGAGGCGGGTGCCGGGCCCGCTCGCCTGGCGCCGCTCGTGCAGGATCCGCTTCATGCGGTCGTGGCCGGGCACCAGCTTGGCGCCGACCTCGTCCATCACGAACTCGCCGTGACCCTCGAGCACCGACATGGTCGCCTGGACGCGCTCCAGGGTGCCGCGCTGCTCGGGGGTGACCAGCAGGTCGAGCAGGTCGACCCGCTCGCCGGCGACCAGCCGCTTGGCCAGCTCCTGGGCGCGCTGCGCCACCCGCTTGATGCCCTCCTCGTCGATCTGCACCGAGCCGAGGTAGCTGTCGAGCAGCCCCTGGATGTGGCCGGGCAGCCATTGCACGCCGCGGAACTGGCGGCGGTGGGCGGTCTCGTGCAGCGCGATCCAGAGGCGGAAGTCGGCAGGCTTGAAGCCGTGGCGCCGCTCGGTCTGGACGATGTTGGGCACCACGTACCAGACGGTGCCCTCGCCGGCGCCGTCGGCGGTCGGCACCGGCAGGTCGTACTGGCCCAGCACGCGCTGGCCGACGTAGCCGAGCAGCGTGCCGGCCTCGGCGCCGGTCAGCAGCCGGGTGCTGGAGCGGACCGCGGACGGCACCGGGCCGCTCGCGCGCCAGGCGCGCCTGGTGGCCACCTTGGCGGCCAGCGGTCGCAGCACGCGGCGCAGGGTGCGCAGGTTGCCGTCGATCCACTGGCCGCGGTCGAGCGGCTCGGCCACCGGCGGCGGCAGCTCGCCGCCGAGCCCGGTGAACTCGGCCACCGCGCGGTCGGCGGTGGTCGAGAGGTCGGTGAACTGGCGCGACCACGCGGCCCTGGCGGCCAGGTCGGTCCCGCCGGCGACCCGGCGGCCGACCTTCGCGGCCAGGTCCCAGTCGACCAGTTCGGGAATCTCCTGCGATGCGGTGCTGACCACGGCTGCTCCAGGGACGTGAGGGAGTGCGCCTGTCCGGGTTCCAGGCTACCCCCCACGCCCGTGGAAGGCGGGGCTCAGCGCTCCCGGCGGAACCCCGGGTAGAAGCGCAGGTAGCCGATGACCGCGGCCACGGCGAGCAGCACGCCGCCGCCCAGCAGCAGGTAGCCCAGCCAGTACACCCCCGGCTTGGCCGGCGTGGTGCCCGAGGCGGCCGACGGTGTGCTGACCACCGAGGCGCCCGCCGTCGTGGTGGTCGCCCCCGCGCCGGCGCCGCCGCTGCTGGCCTTGCCGACCGTGATCGTGCCGGTCATGCCGAGCGAGTAGTGGACCTCGCAGAAGAACGGGTAGTTGCCCGCCTTGGCGAAGGTGACCTTGCAGGAGGCGCCGGTGGTGCCCATCTGGGCGATCTGGCACTTCGAGGTGTCGAAGCTCGAGTCGCCGCTCGGCGGGGTGCCGGACTTGACCGGGTGCGGCGCCCCGCCGCTGATCTTGAAGGTGACCGTGCCGCCCACCGGGACGTTGACGTTCGCGGGCTCCCACTTGTTGGCGGCGGTGCCGTCGATCTCGGCGTTCTTGGACTGGGCGTGGGCCCGCCCGCCGGTGGCGAGCAGCAGGCCGGCGCCGAGCACGAGCGTGATCATGGCGAGCACCGCGAGGCGGTGAGCCGCCCTCGGGGAGCCCGGGCGGCGGTGGGCAACGGCGAACATCATCGGGTCGACGGGGCTCCTTGGCGTGGGCCGACGCGCGGCTGGCCACCCTGCGCGGGGGCCGGTTTCTGGCCGCCGAATTGTAACAAGCGGCCCCGCCGGCCCCGCAACAGATAGCGCCGCAGGTGAGCGGCGTTTTCCGAGGTCAAGGTCGGGGCCGTTTCTCCCGATTGACTAGACGAGAAGAAAGCAGACGCACCAGGCCTTCCCCGCGCCCTGTGCAACCGTAGCAAGTCCGGGAGGAACGTTGACAACCGAAATGCTGCTCCCCGCGCTGGCCGTGCTGGCGCTGGCGGTGCTGGCGGCATGTCGGGTCAGCACGCTCGGCCCGCCGCCCCGTCGCGGACGACCAGACCAGGACACGGCCACCCTCCAACAGATCATCCGGCAGAGCGGCGACGGCATCGTCCTGCTCGCCGGCGACGGCACCATCCGCCTGTGGAACCGCGCCATGGAGCGCCTCACCGGCGTGGCCGCGGCCAGGGCGGTCGGCCGGTCCTACGACGACCTCCTCGCCGGCCACGATCCCGCCGGCGAGGCGGTCACCCTGGCGGCCATGCTCGACGCCGCCGGCCCCGACCATCCCTACGCGTCCGGCGAGATCGCGCTGGGCGGCGACGGCGCCCAGCAGCGCTGGCTGCGCTGCGACCACGCGCTCGACTTCGAGGGCGGCGCATGGACCACCGACGTGGTGATCGTCCACGACCTCACCGGCCTGCACGAGGCCGAGCGGGCCAAGGCCGACTTCGTCGCCACCGTGTCGCACGAGCTGCGCACCCCGATCACGCCCATCAAGGGCTACGTCGAGCTGCTGCGCAGCAAGGGCGACAGCATGGACGCCGAGCTGCGCCAGGAGATCCTGCGGATCGTGGCTGAGCGCACCGACCACATGTCCAGGCTGATCGAAGATCTCCTGCTGGCCTCGCGGATCTCCTCGGAAGGCCAGACGCCGGTGGTGCTGGGCCTCAGCCTGGAGCGCTCCGACCTGGTCGAGGTGGCCAGGGCGGCGACCGCCGACTACCTGCGCGAGCCCGACTGCCGGCTGCGGCTGGAGCTGCCCCAGGAGCCGCTGGAGGTGCGCGCCGACCCGCTGCGCCTGGAGCAGATCCTCGGCAACCTGCTGTCCAACGCGCACAAGTACTCGCCGTCCCCGCTGCCGGTGCGGCTGAAGCTGTGGCGCGAGCGCGGCTGGGCCAAGGCGTCGGTGGTCGACCGCGGCCGCGGCATCCCCCGCGACGAGCTGGAGCGGATCTTCGACAAGTTCCACCGCGTCGAGGACCCGATGACCATGACCACCAGCGGCACCGGCCTCGGCCTCTACATCGCCCGCGAGCTGGCCAGGGCGATGGGCGGCGAGGTCGAGGCGCTGAGCGTGCCGGGCCGTGGCTCGACCTTCACCCTGCGCCTGCCGCTGGTGCGCCCGGTCGCCGCCGGCGTCGGCCAGGCGGCCGGCTCGGCCCCCGCGCCGGCCTGACCCGGCGCGGGGTCACAGGGTCACGAAGGACAGCTTGCGCTGCTTCAGGCCGTCGATGATCCGCGGCAGCGCCTCGATGGTGGCGGAGCGGTCGCCGCCACCATCGTGCAGCAGCACGATCGCGCCGGGCTTGGCCTCGGCGAGCACCCGCTGGGTGATCTGGTCGGCGGTGGTGCCGCGCTTCCAGTCGTCCGGGTCGACCGTCCAGACGACCGTGTGCAGCCCCTTGGCCCTGGCGGCCGAGACCACCGCCGGCGGGATCGCCCCGCCCGGCGGGCGGAACAGCGTGGTCTTCACGCCCAGGTCCGCCAGGGCGGCGACGCCCTGGTCGATCTCCCGCCGGATGGCGTCGCCGGACAGCGCGCCGAACGGCTGCGGATGGCTGTAGGAGTGGCTGCCCAGCGCCATGCCGGCGCGCAGCTCCTGGCCGACCAGCTCCGGGTGCTTGCGCACCTGCCCGCCGACCAGGAAGAAGGTGGCCTTGACGCGCGCCTTGGCCAGCACGTCCAGCACCTTGGGGGTGTTCTCCGGCCAGGGGCCGTCGTCGAAGGTCAGCGCCACCGCGTCGGGGTCGTGCGGCGGCGCGGTCGGCTGGAACACCCGCGAGACCCCGCGGCGCGAGATCGCCCCGCTGGTGAGCACCTGGTGCCCCGGCCCGGTCTCCAGCGAGAACTCCGGGTCGTGGCGCTCGGTGGCGTCGAAGTCGAGCTCCAGGCGGTCGAGCGGCTCGACCCGGTCGGGCCCCGGGCGCACCGAGATGGTCGCGCCGGCCTCCAGCCGGGTGCCGTGCGGCACCGCCTCGCCGTTCAGCAGCACCTCGCCGGGGAAGGCGCCGTGGCGCAGCACCGCGCCGTCCACCGCCATCAGGTCGCCCGCCGGCGCGCGCAGCCTGAACTGCCGGATGGCGTCGGACAGGCGCCAGCCGAGCGGCACCCAGCGCGGCTGGCCGCCGACCTTGAGCTCGATCTTCGGCCCGGCGGCGATCGCCAGGCCCTGGGCGTGGAATCGGTCAGGCAGGGTCCTGGGGGCGCTTCCGGCGACGACAGCGGCCAACACCAGCAGCAACGCCCCCCGGCGGAGCCAGGGACCCGGCTCACGCGGCGGCCAGATGCGGCCCGTCATGGGTGGGATGGTATGAGCTGGGCCGGCCGAGGTGGAAATTGGCTGACAGCGCGCTCGTCGACGGGCTGGGATACTTTGTCGCAATCGTGTCTGAATCGGTGTCGCGCAGCCCAGCCCGAGCCCAGCCCGCCGCGAGCTCGCGCGACCGCCTACGCTCCTACGTGGTGATCGAGGCGGCCGCCGTGGCGCTCGGCTACGCCACCTCGACGCTTCGGGAAGGGCCGCCGCACACCCTGGAGGACTGGAGCATCGTGCTCGGCGGCGCGGTCGCGGTGGCCATCCCGCTGTACCTCAAATCGCGCCGGGAGCTGCGCCAGGAGGCCGCCACCCGCTCGGCCGAGTCGCTCGCCATCGAGATGGACACCACCCTGCACCTGGTGCTTGGCGACGTGATGACGCCGATCGCCGAGGTGGTCGGGCGCATCCACCTGGCCACCTCGGACGACGACCGCATCTCGCTGCGCGGCCAGCTCAAGCAGCTGGTGGTCGAGGCGGCCTCGCACCTGTGCGGCACCGAGCGCACCCGGGCGATCTTCTACGAGCTGCGCGGCGGCGGCATGCGGCCGGAGGCCTGGATGGGCCGCTCCGACCAGCCCAACGCCAGCTTCACCATGGCCGACCAGCGCGGCCGCGACGCGCTCGCGCTGGTGCGCGAGCACGACTTCGTGCAGGTGGACGACGTCACCCAGGACCACGTGCCCGAGCCGCTGCGCGCCCGGCCGAACGCCGGCTACCGGGCGTTCATCAGCGTGGCGGTGTTCTGCGCCGACAGGGAGTTCGGCATGCTCACGGTGGACGCGCCCGAGCCGTACGCCTTCGACGACACCGACCTGAACGTGCTGCGGGCCATGGCCCAGCTGCTCGGCGCGGGGCTTGTCGAACGGCCCACCACCCTGTCACGCTGGCTGGGCTAGGAACCAGGGAGGAGGGCTCGATGGTGCGAGGGCCGGTCGTCGCGGCCGACGCGCGCGCCTGGAGCGCCGGGCGGCTGCGGTCCAGCGACTATTTCGCCAGGGCGAGGCAGCGCGCGCTCGAGAAGGCCAGCGACGCCGTCCGGGGGCGTCTGCAACGGCTCGCCTCCGGCCACGACGTGGAGCGGACGGCCCACTAGGGCCGCCCGCTCGCGTGCTTGTGGGGCTGGGGCCGAGGCGTCCTCTCCGGCGCCGCCCCCGGGTTACGGCAGGTCCCGCTCCACCCGCCGCTCCTCGATGACCCTGTCCGGCCGGTCGTCGTAGACCGTGTCGATCATCGGCCGGCGGCGCCGCGTCCACGGCGAGTAGCTGCTCCAGAAGATCATCGAGAGCAGCACGCCGAGCGCGCCGGCGGCCATCAGGATCACGCCGACCACGTTGATGTTGAAGCCGGACGCGTTGACGTTCACGGCGAAGGTGAGGATGGCGCCGACCACCAACAGGAAGATGCTCACGCCGAGGCTCATCGAACAACCCTTCTTTCCATAGAGGGACGCTTCCGCAGAGGTGACGCGCTCCCTTCGCCCAATACCCGTCGCGACCGCGACGAAACGCTAGTGTTCGCCCTGCTTGCGCGCCGCTTGGGCGCTGCTGAACTGCTTGACCGGCTTGGGCCGCGCGGCATGGCTTCGTTTGACCGCTTCGAGGCTGGTATGTTGGCCTCCGGCCCGAGCCGTACGGTCGTGCGGCCCTCGAGCCGGCCGACCGACACACCCAGCCAGCACGTGCCATGCAGACAGAGTTCCTTGCCGCGGAGGGCCCTCCCCGCGACGGCGCCGCCCACCAGGGCGTCCGGCGCCTGCACCTCCGCCTGGGCGGCGAGGTGTGCACCAAGTCGCCGCGCACCCGGCGGCACTTCCTCGCCGCGCTGACCCGCAACGCCCGCGCGGCGCTGCGGCGCGAGGGCGTGCCCGGCCAGGTGGTCCAGGAGTGGACCCGCCTGGTGGTCTCCACGCCCGAGCCGGCGGCGGCCCGTGAGGTGCTGGCGCGGGTCTTCGGGGTCCACCGCGTCCACGAGGTCGTCGAGGTGCCCTTCGGCTCGCTGCCCGAGCTGGTCGACTCGCTGGCGGCGCGCTACCGCCCGGTGGTGGCCGGACGCTCCTTCGCGGTGCGGCCCAAGCGCCGGGCGCAGGTGGGCTTCGGCTCGCAGGACCTGTCGGTCGCGCTGGGCGCCGCGCTGCTGCCCCACGCCGCCCGGGTGGACCTGGACGACCCGGACGTCGAGGTGATCGTCGAGCTGCACCAGGGCCACGCCGACGCGGTGCTGGCGTCGTCGCCCGGCGCCGGCGGCCTGCCGCTCGGCACCGGCGGGCACGCGGTCGGGCTGTTCTCCGGCGGCTTCGACTCGCCGGTGGCGGCCTGGCGGGTGATGCGCCGCGGCACCCAGCTCGACCTGATGATCTGCGACCTGGGCGGCTGCGGCCAGCTCGACCAGGCGCTGGCGGTCGCCCAGCGGCTGGCGACGCGCTGGACGCCGGGCATGGAGCCGCGCTTCTGGGTGGTCGACCTGGCGCCGGTGGTGCTGGCGCTCACCCAGCGCGCCAACCCGAGGCTGCGCCAGATCCTGCTGCGGCGCGCGATGTACCGGGCGGGCTCGGCGCTGGCGCAGGAGCTCGGCGCCAGCGCGCTGGTCACCGGCGAGTCGCTGGGGCAGGTGTCCACCCAGACGCTGGGCAACATCCGCGCCTGCGACCAGGCCGCCGCCGTGCCGGTGCTGCGGCCGCTGATCGGCATGGGCAAGGACGAGATCCTGGCCACGGCGCGCGCGATCGGCACCTACGAGGTCTCCGCCAAGGTCCAGGAGCACTGCTCGATCTCGCCGGGCAGGGTGGAGACCTGGGCCTCGCCCGACCGCATCAGCGCGGCCGAGCGGGAGATCGACGCCGAGCCGCTCACCCCCGAATGGATCCGCCGGGCGGTGGCCGCCCGCCGCCAGGTCGACCTGCTCCGCTGGGGGCCCGGCGGGCTGCCGGACCTGGTGGTCGACTCGGTGCCACCCGGCGCCGTCGTGGTCGACGTGCGCGAGCCCGAGGAGGGCCCGACCGCGGGCGACCGGCGGCTGCCGTTCAGCCGCGCGGCCGAGCTGCTGGACCAGCTCGACCCGGCCGGTCGTTACCTGCTGGTGTGCGCCAGCGGCCAGCGCTCCTACACGCTCGCGCGGGAGCTGGCGCGCCGCGGCGTGACCGCCTGGAGCCTCGCCGGCGGCGTCGCGACGCTCCGCTCGAACGCCGCATAGGTCGCCCCGCGGCGACTTCCGGCCAACGGCGTCGCGCAGGTGCTCGCCGACCACCCGCCCGGGGTCGGCGACCAGCGGCATCGCCTTGTAGACTGCCACCAGCGAGGAGCGCATGATCTTCGTGTCTTCGTCCATTGAGCACCACTGGGCAGGCGCATCGGGCGGGGCCTACATCCCTACAGTCAATCGGGAGGCCGTATGGCACACCGCCACGTCGTGGTTGTCGGAGCGTCAGCCGGCGGGGTCGAGGCGCTCGGGCGTCTGGCCGCGTCCCTCCCCGAGGACCTGCAGGCAGCCCTGCTGGTCGTGCTGCACGTCCCGTCCGAGGGGACCAGCCTGCTGCCGAGCATCCTGAGCCGCCAGGGCCCGCTGCCGGCCGAGCATGCCCGGTCCGGCGAGCGAGTGCGGCACGGCCGGATCTACGTCGCGCCGCCCAACCGGCACCTGTTGCTGCGCGACGGCATGGTGACGCTCAGCGCGGGGCCGCGCGAGAACGGCCACCGCCCGGCGGTGGACGCGCTGTTTCGCAGCGCCGCCCGGGCTGCCGGACCGGCGGCCATCGGCGTGGTCCTGTCCGGTGCGCTCGACGACGGCACGGCCGGCCTGGCCGCCATCAAGACGCGCGGCGGCGTGACGGTCGCGCAGGAGCCCGAGGACGCGCTCTATCCGGCGATGCCCACCATCGCGATCGAGCAGGTCGGGGTCGATCACGTGGTACCGGCCGCCGCCATGGGAGAGCTCTTGTCGGCGCTCACCAAGGAGCCGTTGGACGGTGCGCCACCGCCCGTCCCGGACGGCATGCGGGTGGAGGTCGATATGGCCGAGATGACCTTTGGAGGCGACGAGCGGAGGCATCCGGGCCGGCCATCGGGATTCTCGTGCCCGGACTGCAACGGGGTGCTCTGGGAGATCGACGAGCACGAGATCTTCCGCTTCCGTTGCCGTGTGGGGCACGAGTGGTCGCCTGAGGGTCTGCTGGCCCAGCAGAACGACGGCATCGAGGCGGCGCTGTGGATCGCGCTGCGCAGCCTGGAGGAGCGCGGCTCCCTGAGCCGGCGGATGGCGAAGTCGGCCGAGGACCGGAACCACCAGATCAGCGCCAGCCGCTTCCACGAGCAGGCGGAGGAGGCGGAGCACGGCGCCTCCCTGGTGCGCGCGCTGCTGGCGGACCCCAGCAAGCTGACCGGCGGTTTGACGCTGCTCGGCTCGGCGAACCGCTCGGCCGACGCGGATGAAGAGGTCGGAGGCGGGGGCGGATGAGCGACGACTCGACGGCCGGCAGCGACGTCGAGGTACTGCTCGAGTACCTGCGCCGCAACCGCGGGTTCGACTTCACCGGCTACAAGCGGACCAGCCTGACCCGGCGGATCGACAAGCGCATGCAGGCGATCGGAGTCCCGACCTATCTCGACTACGTGGATTACCTCGAGGTCGTCCCCGAGGAGTTCATCCACCTGTTCAACACCATCCTCATCAACGTGACCGGCTTCTTCCGCGACCCGCCGGCCTGGGAGTACCTCGCGGAAGAGATCCTGCGGGACATCCTGGTCGCCCGTGGGCCAGCCGAGCCGCTGCGGATCTGGAGCGCCGGCTGCGCGTCGGGCCAGGAGGCCTACACGCTGGCGATGCTCTGTGCCGAACTGCTCGGCGTGGAGGGGTTCCGCGAGCGCGTGAAGATCTACGCGACCGACGTCGACGAGGAGGCGCTGAACCAGGCGCGCTCGGCCCGCTACAGCGCCAAGGAGGTCGAGGGCGTCCCGGCCGACCTGCTGCAGCGCTACTTCGAGCGCAACGGGCAGGGCCACTTCGTCTTCTCCAAGGACCTGCGCCGCTCGGTGATCTTCGGCCGCCACGACCTCATCCAGGACGCGCCCATCTCACGCATCGACCTGCTGGTCTGCCGCAACACGCTGATGTACTTCAACTCCGAGATCCAGGCGCACATCCTCAGCCGCTTCGCCTTCGCGCTGCGCGAGGGCGGCTACCTGTTCCTCGGCAAAGCCGAGATGCTGCTGGCGCAGTCCAACCTGTTCAGCGCGGTGGACCTCAAGCGGCGCGTGTTCCGCCAGGTGCCGCAGCCGGGGCTGCGCG
This sequence comes from Actinomycetes bacterium, assembly GCA_036392615.1. Lineage (GTDB taxonomy): Bacteria > Actinomycetota > CALGFH01 > CALGFH01 > CALGFH01 > DASVXQ01. Next base: position 10,509 of record DASVXQ010000030.1, read on the forward strand.
AGCGCCTGATGGCGCTGAGCGAAATCGGCAACGCCAGCCCCAGGCCGCAGCTGCCCCGCGAGGAGCGCACCCGCGAGTTGGCGCTGGACGCCGGTCGCGAGGCGCAGCTGGTGGTGGACGGGGCCGGCTACCTGGTGCTGGCCAACGCCAAGGCACGCTCGCTGTTCGACCTGTCGACCGACGACCTGGGAAAGCTGTTCCAGGACCTCGAGGTCTCCTACCGGCCGGTGGAGCTGCGCTCCAAGATCCAGCAGGCCTACATCGACCGGCAGCCGTCCATCGTCTACGGGACGGAGTGGCCCTCGGGCATGGGGGAGGTGACCCATCTCGAGGTCCAGATCACCCCGCTGATCGACGGGAACCAGAACCTGCTCGGCGCCAGCGTCAGCTTCACCGACGTCACCCGCTCCAAGCGGTTCCAGCAGGAGCTGGAGCACACCAACCGCGAGCTGGAGGACGCCTACGCCGAGCTCCAGTCGACCAACGAGGAGCTGGAGACGACCAACGAGGAGCTCCAGTCGACGGTCGAGGAGCTGGAGACGACCAACGAGGAGCTCCAGTCGACCAACGAGGAACTCGAGACCATGAACGAGGAGCTGCAGTCGATGAACGACGAGCTGCACTCCACGAACGAGGAGCTGCGCGCCACGACCGACGAGGTGGGCGCCCTGAACCGCTTCATGGCCGGGGTGCTGGGCAGCTTCCGGGTCGGCGTCGTGGTCGTCGACCCCGATCTGCGCGTGCTGGCCTGGAACGACGCCGCGCACGACCTGTGGGGCATCCGCGAGGACGAGGCGCGGGGCCAGCGCCTGACGAGCCTCGACTTCGGTCTGCCCGTCGCGGAGGTGCAGCCGCTGCTGCGGCGCCAGGTCGCCGGTGACGGGCAGCCGCACGAGACGGTGGATCTCGACGCGGTCAACCGGCGAGGTAGGTCGGTCAGGGTGCGCGTGACCGTCAGTGCCTTCCAGCAGACACCGGGCGAGCATGGTGGCGCGGTGCTGATGATGGACGCCGTCGAGGACTGAGCGGAGGGGGCGCCTCAGCCGCCGGCGCGCAGGACGTCGTCCACGTGCCCCGCGACGACGAGGTTCGCCAGGTCGCGGAGCTTGACGTTGAGCCGGTTGCTGACCCCGGCGAGCCGGGCGAACGCGTCGTCCGCGTCGACACCCAGCCGCATCATGATCATGCCCTTCGCCTGGTCGATCACGGCGCGTGACTCCAGCGCCTTCTCGAGGTTGGCCGCGAGCTTCTGCATGGCGTCGCGCTCGGCCACGTTCTGCAGGACGCCGGACACGGCGGCAGCCACCAGTTCGGCGATCCGCCGGCCCGCGTCACCGAAGGCGGCGGGCTGCCCCGAGTAG
>DASVXQ010000031.1:0-4977 GCA_036392615.1 Actinomycetes bacterium
GCGGTGGTCTCGATCATGGCCGCGTAGACGCCGCCGTGGACGATGCCGTACTGCTGGTGCAGGTCCGGCGTGACCGGGACCACCGCGACCACCCGGTCCCCGCTCGCCTCCTCGAAGCGCAGCCCCATCACCTTGTCGAAGCGGCAGGGGAGGTCTGGCAGGTCGGTCGGCTCGGCCATGGGTTCGCTCCTGTGGGCTTTCCGCTCAGCCTACCCTCGCTCCCCGCCGCCATCGCGGCGCAGCGCGTCGGCCAGGTCGCGCTGGATGGTGGTGAGCGTCAGGTCGCTGCGGGTGCGCTCGATCACCGCGCGGGCCACGTCGGTCGAGCGGCGCAGGCCGCCGGTGATCGCGTCCGGGTAGTCGACGTCCGCCAGCAGCGAGTGGATCTCCTCCATCGCGCCGAACAGCCGGTTGGCGCGCGGGACGTCGCCGGCGCGGAGCACGTCGAGCACGTGGCGGCGCAGCTCGCCGATGGTCTCGGCGAGGCCGTTCAGGTAGGGCGCGTCGCCGACCTCGACCTCTTCGGGGGCCGGCAGCGGCTGGCCGCCGACCAGCGCGCGGGTGGCGCGGGCCTCGGCGTACTCCTTCTGCGCGTCCTGGAGGAAGCCCGCGTAGTAGACGTCCGGGTGGGCGGCCAGCAGCGACTCGGCGATGTCGAGCAGCTCCCTCGCCTCCACCAGCAGGCGGTCGGCGGCCTCCAGGTCGCCGCGGTGGGCGGCCCGGATGGCGTTGGCCGACCGCCGCACCGCCTGCCGCGCCCTGGCGAGGGCGGCGTCGCGGGCGCGGCTCTTGGCTTCGAACCTCGCCTGCACGCCGGCGCGGGCCTGGTCAACCTGGTTCATCGAGGCACCGCCCTTTGGGGATCGCGAGGAGGACGATGCTCAGGGCGCCACCTCTCGAGGCAGTGACCGGTCGAGGCAGTGACCGGGAAGATACGGGCCAGACAAGCGACCCGAGGTTGCCCCGGAACGTAGCACGGCCTCCGGGGCCGGGCAACGGCCTTCCGGTCATCCCCTCCCGGCGTGGTGGCTCGCGTCGGGAACGGGCCCGCCGGCGGTCTCCACGGCGTGCGCGAGCACCGGCGCGAGCACCGCCCACTCCTCCCGCACGGCCTTGGGGTTGCCCGGCAGGTTGACCACCAGCACGCGGCCGAGCAGCCCGGCGGTGCCACGCGACAGCATCGCGAACGGGGTGATCTCCAGGCTCGAATGGCGCAGCGCCTCGGCGATCCCTGGCGCCTCGCGGTCGACCACGTCGCGGGTGGCCTCCGGGGTGACGTCGCGCGGCCCCAGCCCGGTCCCGCCGGTTGAGAGCACCACCTCGGCGCCGGCCGCCAGCGCGCGCAGCGCCTCGCCGATCGCCTCGCGCTCGTCCGGCACGACCCGCGAGGCGACCACCGTGCCGCCGGCCGCGGCGATCAGCTCGCGCAGCGCGTCCCCGCCGGCGTCGTCGCGGCCGCCGCCCGCTACCCGGTCGCTCACCGTGAGCACCGCCAGCCGCAGCCCCTCCAGTCCGCTCATGCCGGCGGCTCCACGTCCGCGGCGACGTACTCGCCCGAGCGCCCGCCGCGCTTGGCCAGCAGCCGGAGCTCGTCGATGCGGGCGTCGCGCTGCACACCCTTCACCATGTCGTAGAGGGTGAGGGCGGCGGTGGCCGCCGCGGTGAGCGCCTCCATCTCGACGCCGGTGCGCCCGGTGGTCCGTACCGTGGCGGTGATCGCCACACCGTCCGCCTCGACCCTCAAGTCGAGCTCGACCCCGGTGATCGGCAGCGGATGGCACAGCGGCACCAGGTCCGGGGTGCGCTTGGCGCCCATGATGCCGGCCACCCTGGCGACCGCCAGGGCGTCGCCCTTCGGCAGGCCGCCGGAGGCCAGCAGCTCCAGCGTGGCCGGGGCGAGCAGCACCCGGCAGCCGGCCACGGCAACACGCTCGGTGGTCGGCTTGGACGAGACGTCCACCATCCGCGCGGCGCCGCGCTCATCGAGGTGCGTCAGCTGGCGGTCACCGGCGGGAGGCTCGGACCGCGCCGGCGCCGATCCTGGCGGGGGCGCCGGCCGTGGGACCTCGGGGTGCCGGGACGGGTCGCCCCTCAGCGGACCCACGTGAGGTCCTCCCGCAGCAGGATCACGTTCACCTCGGCGCCGGCGGGCAGCTCGGTCTGGTCGGCCGGGACGACCGCCAGCCCATCGGCGGCCACCACGGAGCTGAGCACTCCAGAGCCCTGCGCGCCGGTGAGCGAGGCGCTGAGCGCGTCGTCGCCGGCCTCCAGGCGCACCCGCAGGAAGGACACGCGGCCGGCGGGGCTGCGGACCGACTCGGCGAGCCGGGCCATCACCCGGGGCCGGTCGAGCCGGTCGTCCGGCATGCCGGCCAGCCGGCGCAGCGCCGGCCGCACCAGGACCTCGAACACCACGAAGCACGACACCGGGTTCCCGGGCAGGCCGAACAGCGGCGTGCCGGCGGCCATGCCGAAGGCCTGCGGCATGCCGGGCTGCATCGCCACCCGCCAGCTCGTGACGTCGCCGAGCTCGGCCAGCACCCGCTTGGTGTAGTCGCGCTCCCCCACCGAGACGCCGCCGGAGGTGAGCACGAAGTCGCCCTCGGCGGCCGCCAGCGCGAAGCCGCGGCGCAGCGCGTCGGGGTCGTCCTGCAGGCGGCCGCAGCGGAACGCCTCGGCGCCGGCCGCCCTGGCCTGCGCCACCAGCAGCCACGAGTTGGAGTCGCGGATCTGCCCCGGCCCGAGCGGCTCGGCCGGGTCGACCAGCTCGTCGCCGGTGGAAACCACCGAGACCCGCGGCTTGGGGTGCACCGGCACCTGATGGCAACCCACCGAGGCGAGCATGCCGACCGTCGCCGGGTCGACCGGGCGGCCCCGCTCGAGCACGACCGCGCCGGCGCGCACGTCCTCGCCCGCCTCGCGGACGAACCCGCGCTCCGGCGGAGCGAGCTGCACCCGAACCGTCTCGCCGCTGGTCTCAGTGCGCTCCAGCGGCACCACGGCGTCGGCGCCGGGCGGCAGCGGACCGCCGGTCATGATCCGCACGGCCGTGCCAGGCTCCACCTTGGGCAGCGTGGCCGAGCCGGCGAACACCTCGCCGACCACCCGCAGGTCCACGGGGGAGCCCTGGTCCGCGCCGCGCACGTCCTCGGAGCGCAGCGCGAAGCCGTCCATCGCCGAGTTGGCGAACGGCGGCAGGTCCTCTCCCGCGGCGACGTCCTCGGCGAGCACGCAGCCGAGCGCCTCGGTCAGCGGCACCCGCCGCGGCGGCAGCGGACGCAGCCGCTCGAGCACCCTCGCTCTGGCCTCCTCGAAGGCGATCAGGTCGGGCGGGTTCGGCGACGTCGGCGGGAACCTCGGGCTCACGGCCCGTCCTCAGACCGATCCATGCCGGTGACGAACTGGCGCAGGAACTCCACGAACTCGGGGCCCATGTCCTCGCGGGCGGCGGCCAGCTCGACGGTGGCGCGCAGGTAGCCGTTCTTCTCGCCCACGTCGTAGCGCTTGCCGGTGAAGCGATGGGCCAGCACGCCGGTGCCGTCGGGCTCGTCGACCAGGCGCTTCAGCGCGTCGCTGAGCTGGATCTCGTTCTTGGCACCCGGCTCGGTCACGCGCAGCGCCGCGAAGATGTCCGGGTGCAGCACGTAGCGGCCGATCACCGCCAGGTTCGAGGGTGCCTCGTCCGGCTCGGGCTTCTCGATGATGTCGGTGAGCTGGAAGAGGCCGGGCTCGACCTCCTCGCCGGGCGCGACGACCCCGTACGCCGAGATCTGCGACTTCTCCACCTCCATGGCGGCGACCACGCTGGTCTGGTGCCGGTTGAAGGCGTCCACCATGTCGCCGAGGAGGGTCTCCTGCTCGCCGATCAGGTCGTCGCCCAGCAGCACCGCGAAGGGCTCGTCGCCGACGTGCTGCTCGGCGACCCCGACCGCGTGGCCCAGCCCCAGCGGCATCTTCTGACGGATGTAGTGGATATCCGCCATGTCCGAGATCGACCGGACTTCATCGAGCCGCTCGTCGTCGCCCTTGTCGTTAAGCAACCCCTCGAGCTCCCAGGAGCGGTCGAAGTGGTCCTCGATGGCGTACTTGCCGCGGCCGATCACGATCAGGATGTCCTGGAGGCCGGCGCGGGCCGCCTCCTCGACGACGTACTGGATGGCCGGCTTGTCGACGACCGGGACCATCTCCTTGGGCTGCGCCTTGGACGCCGGCAGGAAGCGAGTGCCGAGCCCGGCCGCGGGAATGACGGCTTTGCGTACCTTCACGTGTGGCAACCCCCCGACTTCCCGGAAGTGTCTCGACCAATTGACATCCACATACACCTCGAACGCCGCCGCCAACCCGGCGAATGCAACCGCCTGGGGCGAACCCGGAGTGTGCGCGGTGTTCGAGCGCGATCTTACTCGACTCGACCCGCTCATCCCCTGGCACAGCAGGCGATTCGCCTCACCGACCCGCCTCGGGTGCGGCTCCGAGGCCGCTCGCGTGGCGGGGTCGAGTTGGGGAACTTCCGGAGCGCACGGTAACGTTTCCGGGAGTTGACCGCGACTGGAATCCCGGCGCCCATTCTGGCGCCGCACGAACACAAGGAACCGCATCGTGCCGCCGGACAGGAAGCCCCCCCGAGACCCGAAGCGGCGAGGTAGCCGCGACCGGGTCGAGTACGTCCCGGAGGGACTTGCGTGGCTCGAGGACCAGTTCGACGAGTCCGAGGCACCCGACGCGCCTCCGGAGCGCCCGCGCGCGACCCAGCGCCCGGAGCCGGAGGATGCGTCGTGGCGGCCACGGCCACGGACCGGTTCGGGTCCAGGCGCGCCGGGCGAGCGCACTCCGGCAAGGTCTGAGGAGGACCACCCCGGCGACGCCACGGCCCCCATCCCGGCGATCGACGAGCGCCCGACCATCCGAAGGGCGCCTCGCGCCCCGGGCATCGGCGGTCCGCCGCCTTCCCCGGCGGCCGCGCCGGAGGGGGCCGCG
>DASVXQ010000032.1:0-2538 GCA_036392615.1 Actinomycetes bacterium
GGCGGCCGTCTGGGCCGCGAGCCGGCGAGCCCGTCGCTGCTCGAGGCGCTCGAGCGCGGCCTGGACCGCGGCCGGCGGCAGGGGGCTGTCCGGACCGGTCAGGGCGATCGCCGGCGCGGCCAGCTCGGCGTTGCGCCGCAGATCGGTGAGGATGTCGGTGCAGGAGGCGCAGCCCAGCACGTGGTCGTGCAGCGCCGCCGCGGTGCCGCCGGGGACGTCGTCGAGCGACGCGCGCAGCGCACCAAGGTCAGGGCAAGGCATCGTAGGCTCCTGGGTCGTCGTCATGGGCGAGATAGGCGTCACGGAAGGCCCGCTCCCCGCGCGCGAGCAGCACCCCGACCGAGCCGACGGCCAGGTCGAGGGTCGCGGCGATCTCCGCGTAGGAGAAGCCGGCGTGGCGCAGCAGCACGCAGGCCCGCTGCCGCTCGGGCAGGGCGGCCAGGGCGCGGCGCACCGCCCGCTGTTGCTCGGCGCGAAGCACGTCCAGCAGCGGGCCGTCGCTGTCGCCCGCCTCGTCGTCCACCCGCTCCAGCCGGCCGGCGCGATCCAGCCGCGCGGTGGCGCGCCGCTGGCCCCGCAGCCGGTTGTAGGCGGCGTTGAGGCAGACGCGACGCAGCCACGCCGCGACCTCCTCGTCCGGCCGGTCGAACACCTGGTGCCCGTCGAGCTTCAGGAACGCCTCCTGGACGACGTCCTCCGCCTCGGCATGGTCGCCCAGCAGCCGATAGCCGAGCGCGTGCAGCTCGCCGTAGCGGGCCCTGAACAACGCCTCGAATCGCTGCCGCCTGCCGACGGCGGCGCCGGCTTCATCCGGCACGGCTCTCACCGGCCACTCCTTGTGTGGTGGTGCGGGCGGACCTTCCCTCTCGCCTTGTCCAACACCGCACGCCGCCAGCCTCTTACACGGCCCGGTGCGCAGCCGGCTGACCGGCAGCCGTTCCGCGCCGGCGTACCAGGGGGAGGTAGACCTCGTCGACGATCTCGACGACGACGCTGTCGGGTACCGCGGCGATCCCGTGGGTGACGTACTCGTTGCGCAGCAGGGCCATGGCGACGGTGGCGACGCGCGGGTGGAGGGCTTCGGGGAGCGCCTCACCTCTGGCCACGGCGCGGCCGAGGATCGTCAGCCACATGGCGGTGCCCCCCTCGGGAGGCTGCTGGTGCAGCCGCGCCAGCAGCTCCGGCTCGTCGCCGATGCTCGACAGCAGGGCGCGAAGGACGTCGCCCCTGGGCGAGGACCGGTCGCGGTTGATCTGGCGCAGCAGCGCCAGCACGTCGCCGCGCAGCTCGCCGGTGTCGGGCGGCCGCAGCTCGCCCTCGGCCAGCCGCCGGTACGCCGCGACGGCCAGCGCGGCACGGTTCGGCCAGCGGCGGTAGATCGCGTTCTTGTTGGTGCCGGCGCGCCTGGCGACCTTGTCCATGGTCAGCCCGGCGTAGCCGGACTCGCTGAGCTGGTCGGCCGCGGCGCGCAGGATCGCCTCCTCCAGCGCGGCGCCGCGCCGCCTCGCCGGGGCGGCCCTCCGCCGCGGTGTCTGCTCCTCTGGCATGCGCCCTCTCCCGCTTCGGGTACGCATCGTACCCCGTCACCCGTCTGGAAGCTGCTGCCCAGCAGCCCCTTTGCGGTACGGTGAGTACCCTATTCGTCTCCCGTCGACGAGGGCAGGCATGCGAGCCAGAGGCATCAGCTACGACACCGGCTTTCGGGGCGGCGGCGGGAGCACCCACCAAGCCTTCGATCTCGCGGTGGTGCGGCGGGAGCTGCGGATCATCCGCGCCGACCTCGCGAGGACCTCGACATGGCCAGCTGCGGCGCCGACTGGTACCGCGACCGGCCGCCGGCGCCGGCGGCGCGTTGACCGTCATCCCGCGACCGGACCGCCGCGCGGGCACGCGAGCGGAGCCAGCCCGGTCCGTGTCGCTCATTCCCAACCCTGGAGGAGCCGGTCGAGCCGGCCGACCGCGGAGGCGAGCCGCGCACGGCCCTGCTCCAGCGAGACGGCCACGGCGACCAGGGCCATTCCGACGGCGGTCAGGGCGATCCAGAGGGCCGCGCCGTGGAACTGGGGCACGAGCCGCGCGACCGGCACGGCGATCATGCCGAACAGCGCCAGCAGCAGCGTCGCCGACCCCACCACCACCCGGCGCCGCACCCTGGTCACGGCCCCCCAGCCGCACAGGCCGACCCCGAGCAGGCCGGCCACCAGCCCGTAGCTGGCCGCGCTGGTCACGGTCTGGACCAGGGCGGCGCCGACGACCAGCAGCATGCCGGTATGGTCGAGCAGTCTGAGCTGCTGGTCGAGCGGCGTGCCGGCGCGCCGCCGCTGCGCGCGGGTCAGCTCGACCACCGCCAGCAGGGTGAGCCCGACCGGGACGGTGAGCCACTGCGGGTCGCCGCCGATCGCCTCGGCGGTGAGCTCGAGCCAGGCGCCGCAGGCGAGCGGTGGGGCGAGGCGCGCGAGCCCCAGGCGGTCGAGGACCAGGCTTCCGGCTGCCGCCTCGAGCCCGAGGACCAGCAGCGCGGCGGCGAGCAGGGCCCGG
>DASVXQ010000033.1:0-6120 GCA_036392615.1 Actinomycetes bacterium
GCGGGCGGCCCCTCCGGCGCCTCCAGGTCGCGCTCGACCGCGGCGACCCGCGGGGGCACGGCCAGCCGCAGCACGTCCGAGAGGGTGCCGGCGTAGCGCTCGGCGACCCAGCGCAGCAGGTCCAGCCCCTCGGCGTCGAAGGCGGGCACGGGCGAGACCACGCGCTCCAGGTCGCGCGCGTCCTCGGGGAGCTCCTCGGTCCAGCCGACCACCCAGCCGTCGACCCGCCGTCGCGACCCGAAGGGCACCTTGACGCGGGTGCCGAGCCAGACCGACCCGCGCAGCCGCTCGGGCACCCGGTAGGTGAACGCCCGGTCGAGGTGGAACAGGGGTACGTCGACCACGACTCGAGCGCCGCCGCGGTCGCTCATGGCGGCGAGTCTACTCGCCCGGAGCCCGCCCCCGGCGGCTTCTCCTAGAGGTTCGTGGCGGCCTTGGCGAGGTCCTCGGCGCGGGCGGTCGACTCCCAGGTGAAGTCCACGTCGTCGCGGCCGAAGTGGCCGTAGGCGGCGGTCTTCTTGTAGATCGGCCGGCGCAGGTCGAGGTCGCGCAGGATCGCGGCCGGGCGCAGGTCGAAGAACTCGGGGATGAGCTTCTCGAGCTTGGCCGGGTCGACCTGCTCGGTGCCGAAGGTCTCCAGGAACACGCTCACCGGACGGGCCACGCCGATCGCGTACGCCACCTGCACCTCGCAGCGCTCGGCGAGGCCGGCGGCGACCACGTTCTTGGCGACCCAGCGCACCGCGTAGGCGGCCGAGCGGTCCACCTTGGTGGGGTCCTTGCCCGAGAAGGCGCCGCCGCCGTGGCGCGCCATGCCGCCGTAGGTGTCGACGATGATCTTGCGGCCGGTCAGGCCGGTGTCGGCGTTGGGGCCGCCAAGCTCGAAGCGCCCGGTCGGGTTCACGAACACCCGCAGGCCCTCGCTGGAGATGCCCTCCGGCAGGCAGGGGTCCACCACGTGCTCGCGGATGTCCGGGCCGAGCAGCGTCTCCAGGTCGATGTCGGGCCCGTGCTGGCTGGAGACCACCACGGTGTCCAGCCGCACCGGCCGCCCTTGCGCGTACTCGATGGTCACCTGGGTCTTGCCGTCGGGCCGCAGGTAGCCCATCAGCCCGGACTTGCGCACCTCCGCCAGGCGCCGCGACAGCCGGTGCGCGAGCGCGATCGGCAGCGGCATCAGCTCGGGCGTCTCGTTGCAGGCGTAGCCGACCATCATGCCCTGGTCGCCGGCCCCCTGGGTGTCCAGCGGGTCGGTGTCCCCGGCGCGCTCCTCGTAGGCGTGGTCCACGCCCTGGGCGATGTCGGGCGACTGCTCGTCGATGGCGACCGTGACCCCGCAGGTGGAGCCGTCGAAGCCGTACTTGGCACGGTCGTAGCCGATCTCCATGATGGTGCGGCGGACCACGCTGGGGATGTCGACATAGGTCTTCGTCGAGATCTCCCCAGCGACCACGACCAGGCCGGTGGTGATGAGCGTCTCGCAGGCGACGCGTCCCATCGGATCCTGTCGAAGGATCTCGTCCAGCACCGCGTCCGAGATCTGATCGGCCATCTTGTCGGGGTGACCCTCGGTCACCGACTCCGACGTGAACAGATACCGATTCGCCACCAGTAGCCTCCAGGAAATCTTGCGCCGCGCCGGGGCGGCTGTGGTCCGCCGAAGGGTAGCCGCGGCGGCAATTCGGGGCAACTCGCACCCTGACCACCGCCGCCGTGGGCCCCCGGCCATGGGCGACCCTCGGCCACCAACTCTATTCGATCTCTCCCCCAGGACGTGCGAGGCGCGCCTCCACCCAGTCCAGGAGCCGCCGGGCGATCTCGTCCTTCGGGGCGCCGCGAAGCTCCTCGGCGCCCTCGGCGTCCACCAGCCAGGCGTCGGCCGAGGCGGCGCCGAAGGCCGAGCGGGCGCCCTCGGCGTGGTTCAGCACCACCAGGTCGAGCCGCTTGCGCTCCAGCTTGGAGCGGGCGTTGGCGAGGTGGTCGCCGGTCTCCGCGGCGAACCCCACCAGCACCTGGCGGTCCGAGCGCGCGCGGCCGAGCTCGGCGAGCGTGTCCGGGGTCTCCTCCAGGACCACTTCGGGCACGCCCTGGTCCTTCTTGAGCTTGCCCTCGGCGGCGGTCTTGGGGCGGAAGTCGGCCACCGCGGCGGCCATCACCAGCACCTGGTTGGCCGGCGCCTCGGCGGTGACCGCGTCGTAGAGCTGCTGGGCGGTCTCGACCCGGATGGTGCGGGCGCCGGGCGGCACGGGCACCTCGCTGGCGGCGGCGACGGCGGTGACCTCGGCGCCGCGCCGCAGCGCCTCGCGCACGATCGCCGCGCCCATCCGGCCGGACGAGCGGTTGCCGAGGTAGCGGACCGGGTCGAGCGGCTCCCTGGTGCCGCCCAGGCTGACCAGCAGGCGCACGCCGGCGAGGCTCCGGCGCCGCTCCAGCGCGCCGGCCGCGGCGGCCATCAGGTCCGGGAGGTCCGCCAGCCGTCCCAGGCCAATGTCGCCGGAGGTCAGCGGACCGCTGGCGGGCGGGACCACCCGCGCGCCGCGCCCGGCCAGCACGGCCAGGTTCGCCTGGGTGGCCGGGTGGAGCCACATGCCGGTGTGCATCGCCGGCGCGACCACCAGCGGCCCGTCGAACGCCAGCGCGAGGTTGCCGAGCAGGTCGTCCGCCAGCCCGGCGGCCAGCTTGGCGATGGTGTGCGCGGTCGCCGGCGCGACCATCAGCAGCTCGCCCCAGCGGGCCAGCTCGACGTGGGTGACGCTCTCGGGCTCCTCCCAGACGCTGGCCGGCACCGCCCGGCCGGTCAGCGCGGCGAAGGTCGCGCGGCTGACCATCGCCTCGCCGCCGGCGGTCAGGATGGGCTGCACCTCGGCGCCGGCGCGGAGCAGCTGGCGGGCCAGCTCGGCGGCCTTGTAGGCGGCGATGCCGCCGCTGACCCCGAGCAGCACTCGGGCCCCGGAGAGCGGCGTCAGGGCCGCTCCGGGGCCCGCTTGGTGCTCGACCGTTCCGGGCCGCGGGTGCTCCCCGGCGTCGTCCGGGGTGACGCCCCCGCGGGGATCGCCGCTGGCCACGGCCGGCCTACTTGATGGAGCCGGCCACCTCGGCCGGACGCTCCCAGTCCAGCTTCTCCTCGGCGAGCTCCTGCAGCGCCACGGAGAGCGCCTTGCGGTTGGGGCCGGCGTCGACCATCGGCGGGACGTACTCGCCGATGCCCTCGCCGAGCTGGGAATAGTAGCCGTTGATCTGGCGGGCGCGGCGCGCGGCCAGGATCACCAGGGTGTACTTGGAGTCGACCCGCGACAGCAGGTCGTCGATGCGGGGTTCGATCATGCTTGGCTTCAGCCTTCTCTCGAATTCACTTTCGCTCTTCCATGGTACGCCGCCCGAGCCGGTCGACGATGGCGATGACCTCGCGCGCGGCCTCGTCGAGCTGGTCGTTGACCACGGTCGCGTCGAACTCCCGCTCCGCGGCGAGCTCCTCGGACGCCTTGGCGAGCCGCCGCCGGACCTGCTCGTCCGTCTCGGTGTCGCGGGTCCGCAGCCGCCGCTCCAGCTCGCCGAGGCTCGGCGGCTTGATGAACACCAGGTAGGCGTCCGGCAGGGCGGCGCGGATCTGCCTGGCGCCCTGCACGTCGATCTCCACCACCACGGTCCGCCCCTCGGCGAGCGCGCGCTCGACCGGTTCCCGCGGCGTTCCGTAGCGGTTCCCGAAGATCTCCGCCCACTCCAGCAGCCCGCCGGAGGCGCTCAGCTTGTCGAACGCCTCAGGGTCGAGGAACAGGTAGTGCTTGCCGTGGACCTCGTCGGGGCGTGGCGGGCGGGTGGTGGCCGAGGTGGAGAGCTCCAGGTCGGGCCGTGCCGCCATGAGGCGGGACACGATCGCCCCCTTGCCGACCCCGGAGGGACCCGCAAGCACCACGAGGCGACCGCGTCCCGTTGGCGCACCCCCGCTGCTGCATGTCTGGCGGGAGGGAGTTGCCAGGACGGTACGTTCCAGGTCGGCTACTTCTTTCCGCCGAACTCGGCCAGCAGGGCGTCCTTCTGCTTGGAGCCCAGGCCACGGATGCGGCGCGAGGCGGAGATGTCGTGCTTCTCCATGATCTTGCGCGCGCGGACCTTCCCGACGCCCGGCAGACTCTCGAGCACGCTGGAGACCTTCATCTTCCCGACGGTGTCGTCGTCCTCCTTGTCGAGAACGGTCGCGAGCGTGAGATTCCCGCTCTTGAGCTGGGCCTTCAGCTCTGCCCGCTTGCGGCGTGCCTCGGCGGCCTTCTCCAGGGCCTGCTGGCGCTGCTCGGGCGTCAGGGTTGGCAGTGGCATGTTGCCTCCTCGTGACGTTCGTGCTCAGAGTGGACGGTGCTCCTCCGCCCCGCCGGATGGATTGAAGAACGCGCGGATTCTACGCACACCTGGGGCGTCCCCACAATCCATTGACGCAGGTCAGAACGTTCCACAGCCGATATTGACCGAATTGCATGGGTAAATGCTGGTTCATGGTCACTTCGCCTGATCCGCCAGGCCTCGACTACCAGGTGATTCCGCTTCAGTACCCGCAGTACAGACCGGGCATTCCTGCGGAGCCCAGGCGTCGGCGTCGATCCTCGCCAATGCCCGGTAGGACAACGGCAGCCGGGCTCCCGCCGGCAGCCGGTCGACGATCGTGGCCAGGCCGGCGACGGTCGCGCCGCCGCCGCGCAGCAGCTCGGCGACCTCCAGCGCCGAGCCCCCCGTGGTGACCACGTTCTCCACGATCAGGGCACGCTCGCCCGCGCCGACCTCGAACGAGCGCCGCAGCGCCATCGCCCCGCCCGACCGCTCGGTGAAGAGCATCCGGACCCCGAGCGCCCGGGCGACCTCGTGGCCGATGATCACGCCGCCCATGGCCGGACCGACCACCACGTCGACCTCGCCGCGCCACGGCGCGGCCAGCGCCTGGCCGAGCGCCTCGGCGATCCTCGGCCACTGGAGCACCACCGCGGACTGCAGGTAGAGGTCGGCGTGCCGCCCGGAGGTGAGCACGAAGTGGCCGCGCCGCAGCCCGCCGGTCCGCTCGTAGACCTCGAGCACCGCCGCGGCGTCCAGCGGCCCCTCCGGCAGCCGCGGCTCGACGCTCACCGCGCTCCTCCCCTGCCGGCCAGCGCCTCCGCGCTGATCGCCCCGGCAGCCGCCGCCGGATCGGCCGCCCTGGTGATCGGCCGCCCCACCACCAGCAGGTCGGCCCCGGCCGCCAGCGCCTCCGCCGGCGTCGCCACCCTCGCCTGGTCGTCCCCGCCCCTGCGCGTTGAGCCGGGCCGGTCGTCGCCCGTCGCGCGGCTCGTCTGCCCGGCTTCGCCCGCCGGCCGCTCCGCGGCTCCTGGCCGCGCCGGCCCAGGGGCCGGCGGGCGGACGCCCGGGCAGACGAGGGTGACGTCCGGGCCGGCGAGCGCGCGGACCCTGGCCACCTCCAGAGGGGAGCAGACCAGGGCGCGGCAGCCGGCGTCGAGCGCGAGCCTGGCCAGCCGCTGCGTGGCGGCGTCCGGCTGGCCGAGGCCGATGGCGGCGAGGTCGTCGCCGTCCAGGCTGGTCAGCACGGTGACCGCCGCGATCCGGCCGGCGCCGGTGGTGGCCGCCAGGGCGGCTTGGAGCATGGTGCCGCCGCCGGCGGCGTGGACGGTCAGCAGCTCGGCGCCGAGCGGGTCGAGCGCCGCCACCGCCCGGCCCACGGTGGCCGGGATGTCGTGCAGCTTGAGGTCGAGCATCACCCGGTGGCCGTCGGCCCGCAGCGCCCGCACGGCCGCCGGCCCGTGCGCGCCGAACAGCTCGAGCCCCACCTTGACCAGCCCGATCGCCGAACCGGCCGCCGCCGCCCACGCCCTGGCCTCGTCGAGGTCCGGGGTGTCCAGCGCCAGCACGATCGGCGAGCCGGGCGTCCGCATGCTCCTCCCCGTTCGGACGGAATTGGTGGTTGTGGGGAGCCTATCCCACCGGGCCGACAGCCGGTCCCGGCGAGGTCACAGGCTTGTGGCAAGGTACCAACATGACGGTCAAGGCCCCCGCCCTCACGCTCGACTGGGACCAGGTGATCGGCTGGCGCCTGCGCCGCCACCACCTGGACGAGCGCGTGCCCGCGTCCGAGCTGGTCCCGGT
>DASVXQ010000034.1:0-10541 GCA_036392615.1 Actinomycetes bacterium
CCCCTCGCGCATCGCGATCGACGTCTCCACCGCGTCCGGCTCAGGGTCGGGCGGCACCTCTGGCGGGACCCCGGAGGGCCCCGGCAGCCTGCCGTTCACCGGCTCGCGGAACGACCACCTGGTGCTGGAGGGCCTCGGCCTGCTGGCCGTCGGCCTGGTCACGCTGCTGCTGGCCCGCCGGACCCGCCGCGCCTGACCGGCTGCGCATCCGCTCCCGGGCCACCGGACCGGCCCGGGAGCGTCGCCGCCTCAGTCCGGCTGCCCGGCCGCGCCGAACCCCACCGAGAACATGCTGTCGAGGTCGTGCCGCGAGTAGGTGCGGAAGGCGATCAGCGTGTTGGTGGTGGCCACGCCCGGGGTCTTGCGAATGTGGTTGGTGACCGTCGCGGCGAGGTCGTCGTGGCTGCCGACGCGGACGATCGCGGCCAGGTCCCAATCGCCGGCGACCGAGTACACCTCGCTGATGCCCTCGAGGTCGGCCAGGCTCTCGGCGGTCTCGGAGGTCCGGTCGACCTCGCAGGTGATCAGCACGATCGCGGTGACCATGTGCGCTCCTGAGCGATCCGCGGCGGCCCGGCGGCCGCCTGCCGATGGTGCGTGCCTGCCCGGACCCTACACGATGGCGGTAGGCTCCCTCCGCCAGCGCCGCCGACCCGTAGAGGTGGACCACCCTGCCAGCAGACGACAACCTCGCCCAGCCGCTGCCGGAGGTGCCCGCCGAGCAGTTCTTCGGCGTCGACATCCGCAGCGCGGTGGTCACCGCGGTGGAGGACTTCCCGCAGGCGCGCCGGCCGGCGTGGAAGCTGCGGCTGGACCTCGGCCCGCTGGGCGAGCGGACCTCCAGCGCGCAGATCACCAGCTACAGCAAGGAGGAGCTGCTCGGCTCGACGGTGGTCTGCGTGGTGAACTTCCCGCCGCGGCGGGTGGCCGGGTTCACCTCGGAGGTGCTGGTGCTGGGCGTCTACGACCCCGACGGCCAGGTGGTGCTGCTGCGCCCCGACCGCTCGGTCCCGCCCGGCCACCGGGTGGGTTGACGCGCCGTCGCGCCGCTCCGCACCAGGCGGCGGCGTGGGCGGCTCGGGCGCGCCTCGGGGCGGCCGCGGGCCTCGCCGGGCGCGAAGCGGTGGCGGTTGCGTCTGGGGTCGTAGCGCACCTGGAGGCTGGCGCCGCCGACCCAGGGGCTCGCCAGGCGGCCGCGCACCGAGAGCACCTCCGCCTTGCCGGCGACCACCTCGAGCCAGCCGGTGATCAGCCGGATCTCGTCGGCGAGGTGGCGTGGCGGCGGCCCCTCGAACGGCTCCACGGCGGCGGCGCCGGCCAGCAGCCGCGCGACGGCCTGGTCGTCGACGGCCGGCAGCACCGCCGTCGCGGCGAGCTGGCCCGCGCGGATGACGGTGACCTCCCGGCCGGCCCGGCGGGGGAGCGCCAGTACCAGCTCCTCGGCGTCGAGCAGACTGGCGGTGCGCCGCGCGTCCGACAGCGCCCGGGAGAGCGCCTCCAGCCGGTCGCGGGTCGCGGCCGCCTGCTCGTAGCGCTGCTCGGCGGCGTAGGCGACCATGCGTCGCCGCAGCGGGCCGAGCAGCGGCTCCGGGTCGCCGCCGTCGAGCGCGGCCGCCAGGACCTCCACCATGCCGGCGTAGTCGGCCTCGGGCAGCTCGCCGGTGCACGGCCCGAGGCAGCGCCGCAGCTCCAGCAGCGCGCAGGCGGAGCCGCGCACCCGCGGGCCCAGCCGGCTGGAGCAGCGGCGCAGCGGCAGCGCGTCCTCGATGGCCGACTTCACCAGCTCCGCCTGCCCGCTGGAGCTGAACGGCCCGAGGTAGCGCGCGCCGTCGGCGAGCACCTTGCGCACCAGCGAGAGGCGTGGGAACCGTTCGCGGGTGAGCTTGAGGTAGCAGTAGCGCTCCGGGTTGCGCGAGCGCCGGTTGTAGCGCGGGCGGTGCCGCTGGATCAGGCGCACCTCGCGGACGCCGGCCTCCAGCTCGCTGGCGCAGCGCAGGTGGTCGATCGTGGCCAGCTCGCGGATCAGCTCGGCGACCTTGGAGCGGCCGTCGCCCGAGAAGTACGAGCGCACCCGCGCGCGCAGGTCCTTGGCCTTGCCCACGTAGAGCACCCGGCCGGCCTTGTCGCGGAACAGGTACACGCCGGTCGCGTGCGGCAGGTCGTCGGCCAGGTGGACCTTCTTGAACGACGAGCTCGCCCTGGCCTTGGGGAACTCGATCAGGTCCTCGAGGGTCAGCACGCCGAAGCTGCCGGCGCGCTCCAGCAGGGCGTGGAAGACCTCGACGGTGGCGCGGGCGTCGACCATGGCCCGGTGGCAGGGCGCGGTGGCGGCGCCCAGGTAGGCCGCCAGGGTGCTCAGCCGGACGCTGTGCAGCTCCTCGCGGGGCAGCAGCTTCCTGGCGAGCCGGGCGGTGCACACCACCCGGTTGGTCATCCGCTGGTAGCCGTGGCGCTCCAGGTTGGCCTGGAGGAAGCGGCTGTCGAAGGAGGCGTTGTGGGCCACCAGCACGGCCGTGCCGAGGAACTCCAGCAGGCAGGGGAGGATCACCTCGATGGGCTCCGCGTCGGCCACCATCCGGTCGGTGAGGCCGGTGAGCGCCGAGATGAACGGCGGAATCGGAATCTCCGGGTCCACCAGGGTCTGGAACGTGCCGATGACCTCGCCGCCGCGGATCTTGACCGCGCCCACCTCGGTGACGCGGTCGTCGGCCGGCGACCCCCCTGTGGTCTCGAGGTCGAGGACCACGAACTCGACGTCGATCAGGGGAGTGCCGAGGTCCTCGAAGCGCTGCTGCACAGCGGCCGGCACACGGGTCTCCCAGAGATGAGGAAGCGCTGGGAACCCGACGCTAGCCCGAACACCTGTTCGTCGTCAAGCCAGGCCAAGCCGGCACGAGCACGGTTCCCATGGCACAGGCGCTCCTGGGGGTTCGGGGGAGCGAGCTCCCCCCCGAATCGAACAGGGAACCGCGCCAGGATCACGTCACAGGTGCCACAGCATCGCCCAGGCGGCAGTCGTGCCCAGCATCCAGGTGAAGCCGGTCCAGGCGGACGCCATGCGGCCGTCGCTGCGGTCGTTCCAGACCGCCAGCCCGCCGAGGGCGGCCAGCGAGGTCATGCCCATGTCGGCCAGCATCCGGTCCGGGCCGCCGAGCGCGATCAGCATCGTGGCCATCAGCGAGCCGAGGTAGACCGGCGGGGGCAGCGCGCGCACCAGCAGCCCGGCCCTGCCGGGGGCCGCCTGGCCGCCACGGCGCATCAGCCGCCGCACGGTCATCGACTCCTGCACCCAGCCGAGCGCGGCCGACTCGACCGCCAGCCGCCGCCAGTAGGGCCACGGCCCGGTGGCCGTGTCGACCTGGCCGAGCAGACGACGCAAGCCGCCGCGGTCGTCCTGGCGCAGCTTGGCGATCGCCGCGATCGCCGCGGCGCCCTCGCCGCCGCTGCCGAAGGCCCGGCTGGCGAGCTCGTCGGCGAACGCCGGGTCCCCCGCGGTCAGGGCGACCATGGCGCAACGGGTGAGGTGCTCGCGGTCGGCGGCGGGATGCCGCGCGGCGCGGTAGGCGTTGACCAGGGCGAGCTCGGGGGCGCATGCCCCTGGGAGGAGGTAGGCCGCCGCCAGCAGGCTCAATGCTTCGGCGCCCTGCTCCGGATCGTCGGCGGCGCCACGGAAGCAAGCCATCGCCTGGCGGACCTGACCCCGGGCGACGTGCCGGCGACCGGCCTCGACAAGCTCATCGGCCTGCGGCAAGGCTGACCCTCCTGTCGCTGCTTCCCCGTTCGGCTCCAAGGAAGGTTGGAGCGGCATCGTAGTCGATGCGGGGGGTCGGAGGCGACGTCGGTTCGACGAAGTGATCCCGATTCACCTCGACAATTCCTGATGTGAGATCGATAGCACTTCGTCCGTCCCGGGTGTTTCGCGCCTACGTCCGGACCGCCGCCGCGAGGCTCCGTACCTCGTCGGGGGTGGAGGCGATCGCCACCACCGCGCGGGGATCGATCCGGCGGATGAGCCCCTCCAGGACCTTGTTCGGGCCCAGCTCCACGTACCTTGTGGTGCCGAGCGAGCGCAGGCGCTCGACGCATTCGGTCCAGTCGACCGGACTGGTGAGCTGCCGCGCCAGCAGCCTGCCGGCGCGCCGGCCGCTGCGCACGACCTTGGCCTTGGCGTTGGAGACCAGCGGGACCTCGAGCCGGTGGAGGTCGATCCGGTCGAGCGCCTCGCGGAACGGGCGCCGGGCCGCCTCCATCAGCGGGGTGTGGAAGCCGCCGCCGATGGGCAGGTTCAGCACCCGCTTGGCGCCGGCCGCCAGCGCGCGCCGTCCGGCCTCCTCGACCGCCGCCGACTCGCCGGAGATCACCACCTGCCCGGGGGCGTTGGAGTTGGCCAGGAAGACCTTGCCGACCTGACGCCGGACCTTGCGGCACAGCTCGCCGACGACCTTGTCGGGCAGGCCCAGGATCACCTGCATCACGCCGGTGCCAGCGGTGGCGTGGGCCAGCTCGGCGCGGCGCACCACCAGGTCCAGGCCCTGGTCGAAGCTGATGCCGCCGGCGGCGAGCACGGCGGCGTACTCGCCGAGCGAGTGCCCGGCGACCAGATCCGGCCGCAGCCCCTCGGCCTTGGCGAGCAGGAAGCAGGCGGCCGAGTGGGTGTAGATGGCGGGCTGGGCCTTGCGCGTGTCGGCCAGCACCGCGTCGCCGGACTCGATGACGTCGATCACGTCCCAGCCGAGCCGCTCGGAGGCTCGCTGGAAGGGCCAGCTAGCCGGATCGTTGGCCCAGGGGGCACCGCTCCCCTTCGGGATCCGCCCCTGGCCTGGGAAGGTGAAGGCGATCTTGTCCACGGTAGCCAGCATCGTACCCGGAGATCGGGACTGGTCAAACAAGCGCACGAACGTGTTCACAAATCCGGTGCAGCCCAAGCGCGACTACCCTCTTGGAAGACCCGACGAAGGCCGTACGGCCCGGACCGACCCTGCGGAGGAGGATGCGTGCCAAGCCAGTCGAAACCACAGCTCGCCCTGCCGGCGGCGGGGGAGCGCCTGCGGTGCGGCGCCTGCGGGAACCTGACGCGGTTCGACGTGGTCTCCACGCGGCGGACCACCGCCTTCTGGCACTTCTCGCTGGCGGGGGAGCTGGCCATCGAGGAGGAGCGCGCGCTCGAGGCCAGCGCCGAGGAGCTGCGCTGCCGCTGGTGCGGCTCCACCACCCAGGTCGAGGTCATCCCCGCGCTGTGGGCCGCGGCCGGGACCGAGCCGACGGAGCAGTGACCCACCCATGACCAGCCCCAGCCAGGCTCCCAGCGACCCGGACCGCCCGGCGGCGGCTGACACCCGCTGGCCGGACGCCGAGGAGCTCGTGGTCGGCGCCGGCGCCCCCGCCGGCGGCGAGCCCGGCGAGGCGGGGTCGCCGTCGCCGTTGCCGGAGCTGGCCGAGCCGCTGCTGGCCGGCTACCTCGACGCGGCGGTCGCGGCCCTGCGGGCGTCGAACCCCGGCGACCTGCCCGGGCAGCTCCGGCAGTACCAGTCCTGGACGCCGCGGCGGCTCAAGCACCCGCGCGTGCTCGCGCTGGTCCGCCGAAGCCTCGACCTCGACCAGCGCTTCCGGACCGCGGTGGACGAGCGGGTGCTCCAGCAGGAGGACGTGCTCGCGCGGCTGCTGCGCGCCGGCCGGCACGCCGAGGCGCTGGCCAGCGGCGAGCCGCCCGAGGCGGTGGCCCGCGTCGGCCTGGCGCTCGGCCGCGACGGGCAGGCGGCGGTGCGCGCCGCCGAGGACGCGCTGGTCCGCAGCCGCGCCCAGGCGGAGGCGGCGGCCGCCCGCTCGGCGCTGGCCGGCGCCGAGAGCGAGCTCGAGCAGGCCAGGGCGCGAGCCGACGAGGAGGCCGCCGCCGCCCGCGCCGCCAGGGAGGAGCTCCGCGCCGCCCGCCAGGACCTGCGCCGCACCGAGCGGGAGATCCAGACGCTGAACCAGCGCAACCTGGCGCTGGAGCAGGAGCTCGCCAAGTCCGCCGCGACGCTCCAGTCGGCCCGCGAGCAGGCAGCCGACGAGCAGCGCCGCCTCGGCGGGCGGATCGCCGAGCTGCAGGCCCTGCTCGCCCAGACGCAGCGCCAGTACCGTGCCCTGCGCAAGGCGTCCGGCCAGATCGACCCTGCGGTGGCCGAGGCGGTCGGCGCGCTGGAGCGCGACCTGTCTGCGCTGCGGCGCGCCACCGGCATGGACAGCGCCGTCAAGGGCCCGAGCGGGCCGCCCGGGACCCGCCAGCCCGAGCGCCGCGAGCCGCTCCCGGTCCCCTCGGGGCTCACCGCCGACGCGCCCGAGAGCCTCGCCGCCTGGATGGCCACACCCGAGGTGCTCGTGCTGGTCGACGGCTACAACGTCACCAAGCACGAGCGCGGCTTCCCGGACCGCACCCTGGAGGACCAGCGCACCCTGCTGCTCGACCTGTGCCGCAGGCTGGCGCGCCGCTGCGCTGCCGAGATCACGGTGGTGTTCGACGGCGCGAACCTGGCGCCCCTGCCGACCCGGCTGCCGCTCGGCCCGATCGGGGTGGTCTTCACCGACGCCGGCCGCAGCGCCGACGACGAGATCGTCGCCCGGGTCAACGCCGCTCCGGCCTCGCGCCCGGTGGTGCTGGTCAGCTCCGACAACGAGCTGCGCGAACGCTGCGCCGCCCTGGGCGCAAACGTCAGCCGCTCGACCGCCCTGCTCGGCCTCGCCAACCGGTAGGCGCGTCCCGGCCCCTCAGGAGGCCCGGGAGACCCCGCGCTCGTTGGGATGCACCGTGAGCACCGTCGGTTGCAGGCCAGCCGCGGCCAGCGCCTCCAGGGCGCGTTCCAGATCGGCGTCCAGCGGGCGCGGTGTCGTCGTGGGCGCCGCTGTCGGGCGCTCCGCCTCGTCACCGCCTCCGAGCCGAACCACAAGAGCCTCCCGCTCGGCCATGAAGAACTCCACCAGGCAGTCGTCGCACCCGCCGGGGCACCCATCGCAACTGAGCCGCAGTGGCTCCTGGCGCTTCATCTCGGTCACGTCCTCCCGATGCCGTTTCGTTCCGGCTGGACGGGAACCACCCTACCCGAGGGGTGTGACAACCAGTCCCGCGCCACCCGAAACGGGCGCGCACACCCCATGGTGCAGCATCCCCGGGCCGGTCTCCAGCCCCGCGTGCCGGCCAGCGCGCCGACTTGCGGTTTCGCGCGCCCACTCGTTACCTTCGAGCCGCACGACCGCCGCGCTCGCCCCCCCCGGCAGCCGGCACCCCTTGCCACCACCTGCTCCGCGTCCTGCAGAAGGGAGTGCCACCGCACGTGCCCGTCCCCCAGCGGGCCCGGAAGTCACGCCTGCCTCGCCTGACACTGGTCGCCGCCGCGGTGATCGCGCTGTGCGCGGGGCTCATGGCCGTGCTACCCGTCGCCACCGCCGCCCCACGAGGAACCCAGGCTGACCTCGAGCAGCTCGGTACCCAGGTTTCCCAGCTCGACGAGCAGTTGAACCAGGCCAGCATCGAGCTCGACCGGCTCAACCGGCAGCTGGCGGGCGCGCAGCGCACCGCCAGGGTCCAGTTCGGATCGCTCGACCGCATCCAGCGCCGGATCGCCGTCCAGGCGGCCGAGGAGTACAAGGGCGCCGGGCTCGGCTCGGTCGCCGCCCTGCTCACCGGCGCCGACTCGACCACGCTGGTGCAGAAGGCCGAGACGCTCGACCTGCTGGCCCAGCAGGACGGCGACCTGCTCGCCGCCGCCAGGGCCGAGCAGCAGATCTACGAGGCCGCCGTCGCCGAGGTCCGGCAGGCCAAGGCCGCGCAGGCCAGGGAGGTCGCCGGGATCGCCAAGCGCAAGAGCCAGATCGAGCGCAAGCTCAACCAGCTCGAGCGCCTCCGCTCCCAGGTCGGCGACCCGCGCTCGGTCGCGCTGCCCGGCGACCTTCCGACGCCCCCGAGCGGCGCCGCCTCCACGGCCGTCCACACCGCGCTCGCGCAGCTCGGCAAGCCGTACGTCTGGGGGTCCTCCGGGCCGGGCTCGTTCGACTGCTCCGGGCTGACGATGTACTCGTGGCGCGCCGCGGGCGTCGTCCTGCCGCATTCCTCCGCGGCCCAGTACAGCTCCCTGCCGCACGTCTCCAGGGACGCCCTCGAGCCGGGGGACCTGGTGTTCTTCGGCAGCCCCATCCACCACGTCGGCTTGTACATCGGAAAGGGATTGATGGTCGCCGCGCCGTCCAGCGGTCGCGTCGTCCAAGTGCAAGAGGTCTTCCGCAGGGATTACGTCGGCGCCGCGCGGCCGTAGCCTGGCCGGGCCGCGCCAGCGGGAGGTTCCCCCCTGGCCTCCCACGGCCTCGACCCAGCAGTCCGGTGGTCAGCCAGCCGGCCGCTCCCTCGGCCGCGTCAGCTCCACCGCGTCCAGCAGCGCATCCAGTCGTGACCACGGCAGGTCCGCCAGCAGCGCCAGCAACTGCTGGTCGGACAGACCGCGCAGATAGGCGAGCACGCGGGTGGCATCGACCGAGTGCGGCCGCCCGCCGGTGCTGTGCTCGACCCGGACCGCCCAGCTGCGCAGGTCATGGATGGCGTTGCTGACCGGCGGCGGCACCGCCAGGTCGAGCTCGGCGGCGCTGGAGACGGTGCCCGCCAGCGAGTTGGCGATGGTGACCACCTGCGCCGCCAGCGCGCGCCGGCGGAGGAAGGGGTTGTCAAGAGGTATGTCATTCCGGTCAGACTTGTTCCGCACGACGGCTCCCAGTTCTCGCGCCACACGGGCGCATGGCATGATTCGGGAGCCGGCCCCCGGCGTCAGGGTCCTACTTGGCCGTAGTTCCTTGCCGGGGGCCGGCCCTTTGGAGGGAAACCACGCCGCGGCGACCGGGAGCTGCCCGCGACCTCGCGGTGCGCGTCGCCATCGCCGCAGGCCAGCGGGCATGCCATGGCGCCAGCACAGGGACGGTTCGGCGACGGTATTCGCCGCGCGAATATTTCCACGCGCAGCCGAAAAGCGCCCAGTCATGATGGCCGTAGTTCCCCTTGCTCGGGGGTCCTTAAATGGGCGTGCTGAAGTAACCACACCGCGCCTGGAACAGTCAACGAACCGGTCACGAGTGCGATCCCGCAGTCGGTTACGATCTCGCTGATGAACCCAGACGAGCACGAGCCAGCCCCGCCTCCGGCGGACTCCGCCTCCTCCGAGGAGGCGGACCTCTGGTTCTGGCGCGCCTACCCGGACCCCCCGGCTTCCCCCGAGCCGGCCGGAACGGCGCCGCCGCCCGAGGAAGGCGAGCCGGAGGAGGTCGTGGCCCTCTCCGAAGCGGAGGCGTCACCCGCGGAGGCCGCGGAGCCGGAGGCGGAAGCGGAGCCGGAGCGGGAGGTGGCCGCGGCGGAGGTCGTGGCCGTCTCCGACGAGCCCGGCGACGAGGTCACCGAGCTGCCCGACGCCTCGAAGCTTGAGGCTGTACCGGAGCCCGGGACCTGGTCCCAGGACGAGGCGCAGCCCGAGCCGTCGGACGCCGAGGCCCCCGAGGAGGAGGCCCCGGCTGAGGCCGAGGAGGAGGCCCCGGCTGATGCCGAGGCGTCCGACCAGCCCGATGCGCGGCCCGCCGAGCCGGAGGCCCCCGAGGCCGAGGAGCCGGAGGCCCCCGAGGCCGCCGAGGAGCCGAGGGAGCCCGCCGAGGAGCCGGGGGAGGCCGCCGAGGAGGCTGCGCCCGAGCCGGTGGAGGCCGAGGCCGCCGAGGACGCGCCGGTGGAGGGGGAAGCGGAGGCTGCGGAGGTTGCCGAGGCATCCCCGGCCGCCGCGCCCGCGGAGGAGGCGCAGCCGGACCAGGCGCCGGCCGCCGGGGAACCGGCCGCTTCGGAGGGCGAGGATTCCGAGGCGACGGCCGAGTGGGATCCGGAGGCTGCCTGGGCCGAAGAGGACGCCGAAGAAGCCGAGGGTGAGCCGGCCGAGGGCGAGCCGGCCGACTCCGGGTCGTCGGTGGAGGACGAGCCCGCGGAGGCCGTGCCTCCCTCCGACGCCGAGGAGCCGGCGGACGCGCCTGCCGAGGCCGGCTTGGCGGAGGAGGACTCCGAGGCGACCGCCGAGTGGGACCCCGAGGCCGCCTGGGCCGAAGAGGACGCTGAGCAGGCCGGGGACGCCGAGGAAGCCGAGATCGAATCGGCCTGGGAGCCCGCCCCGGCGGACGCGGAAGCGGAGGCCGAGGCGGAGGAGCCCACGCCGGCCAGGCTGGAGGAGGCGGCCGAGCCCCCTGCGGTCGAGGAGGAGGCGGCCGGGGTCGAGGGGTTCGCGCCGCCGGACTGGGCGGAGCGGGTCCGGCTGCTCGACGCGGTGGAATCGGAGCCCCCGCCAGACGAGCGGGAGGCGGTGGACGTCTGGGACCTCGGCGAGCAGGACGAGGCGCCACCCGCCAAGGCCGTCACCGAGCCCGAGCCGGAGCCGGAGTCGGAGTCGGAGCCGGAGCCGGCGGTACCCGACGCGCCCGAGCCGGACGCCGCGCCGGTCGCGCTGCTGCCGCCGCCCACGTGGCCGGTGGAGGCTCCGCCGGCCCGGCCCCCGGTC
>DASVXQ010000035.1:0-18653 GCA_036392615.1 Actinomycetes bacterium
CCGCAGCACCTCGCGGCGGGTGCGGCCCAGCCCGCGTGCCGGCGGCGGCACCTTGTCGCGGTCGAGCCGCTCCAGCGAGCCCCGCAGCGACAGGGCGAGCACCACCGCGGCCAGGGCGACGACGGCCGCGTAGGTGGTGAACGCCGGCGACCCCGGCCCGCCGCGGTAGCCGCCCAGCGCGATCGCGCCGAACACCGCCGCCGCGACGCTCGAGGCCAGCAGGCGCCGGGAGGGGGCCTGCCTGGCCACCGCGATCCCCGCGAGGCCGCCGGCCAGCACGCTGCCCACGGTGAAGCCGATGGCGAACAGCCGCAGCGCCCAGTGCCCCAGCTCGTCGATGAACCAGACCGCCACGGTCCCCGGGATCAGCTCGACCACGCGCTGCGCCAGGCCGAGCGCCGGGAAGGGCATGTTCGCCTGGACCAGGTGCGCCACGCCGAGCAGCGTGGTGGGCACCAGCATCGCCGCCACGCCGGCGATGAACGCCTCGGACGTGCGCAATCCCCGAGCCTGTTCCATACCAGGAAAACGATAGCCCCAGGCGGTTGATTGCGCGCCGGCCGGCGCGCGGCCACGGTTCGCGGAGCTGCTTCAGGAGGCGGGCGCTGGGCGGCGGCCCTGCCCCGGACCAGGCGGGCCGCCGTCCAGCTCGGGGGTCAGATGTAGCGGCGACGGCGCCGGCGGTAGGGGCGGCGGCGGTAGCCCGAGGAGCGGTAGGAGCGTCCGCGGAACCCGCCGTTGACGGCGTGGTACAGCAGCAGCAGGATCACCGCGCCGATCAGGCCGACCACGAAGGTGTAGAGGTTGAAGCCCAGGCCACCAGGCCGGTGGAAGACCTCGGAGGCGAGGAAGCCGCCGAGGATCGCGCCGGCGACGCCGATGATGGCGGTCACCACGATGCCGCCGGGATCACGGCCAGGGACCAGCATCTTGGCCACGACCCCCACGATCAGCCCCATGATGAGCAGGGCGAGGATGCTGGCGATCATCGTTGCTCCTTTGCGTAGCGGGCCGGGTGCGGCAATCCGAGCAACCCGGCAGGAACAATGCTGCCCTGCTTGGAGCGTGCCAAAACGCGCGCTTCTGGCGCCGGCGGTTCAGGTGAGCTGGGTGCGGCGGCGGGGCGACAGCGCCTCGGCGACCGCTCCGGCCAGCTCCCGCGCCTCGGCCGGCTCCAGGGTCGAGGCGGTGATCCGCACGGCAGGGGCGGAGCGCAGCCGGAACGGCTCGCCGGCCCGGACGGCCCAGCCGCCGGCGAGCAGCCGCTGGACCATCGCGCTCTCGGAGGCGACCGGCACCCAGACGTTCATGCCCGAGCGCCCGCTGCTGGCGATGCCCTCGTCCTCGAGCGCCCGGCGCAGCGTCTGGCGGCGGGTGGCGTAGGTCTGTCGGGCGCGCTCCAGCAGCGCGGCGGTTCCCGGCGCCGACCACAGCGCCACCACCAGCCGCTGCGACAGGTGGCTCACCCAGCCGGGGCCGAGCAGCTGGCGCCCCTGCACCCGCGCGATGGTGGTGGGGTCGCCCGCCACCACCGCGACCCGCAGGTCCGGGCCGAGCCACTTGGCCACCGAGAGCACGTGCGCCCAGTGCCGGCGCTCCGGACCGGCGAGCGTGACCCCGCCGGGGCCGGCGACCGGACCGGCATGGTCGTCCTCGATCAGCAGGACGCCCGGGTGCCGGTCCAGCACGGCGCGCAGGGCGGCCTCCCGCTCGGCGCCGACCGCCGCGCCGGTGGGGTTCTGCGCCCGCGGGGAGGTGATCAGCGCGCCGGCGCCGCGCTCCAGCGCCCGCGCGAGCGCGTCGGGCTCGAGGCCGTCGTCGTCCACCGGCACCGGCTCCAGCTCCAGTCCCAGGGCCCGCACCAGGTCGAAGGCGGGCGGATAGCCGGGGTCCTCGACCGCGACCCGGTCGCCCGGGCGCAGGTGCGCGTCGAGGATCCGCTCCACCCCGTCGAGCGCGCCGTTGGCCACCACGATCGACCCGGCCGGGACGCCCTCGGAGCGGAGCAGGCCGCCGGCCAGCTCGGCCAGCTCGGGGAGAACCTGCTCCTCGCCGTAGAAGTGGTGCCGCCGGTCGACCGTGCGCAGCGCGTCGTCCAGCGCGGGCAGCAGGCTCGGGTCGCCGTAGCCGAGCGTCAGGTCCCGCACGCCCTCGGGCGGGGCGGCGACCTGGACGGGCAGCGGCGGACGCTGGGCGACAGCGGTGCCGCCGCGGCCGCGGGCGGTGACCACGCCCCTGCCACGAAGCCGGGCATAGGCCGCGGCGACCGTGGCCGGGCTGACGCCAAGCCGGTCAGCCAGCGTGCGGATGGTCGGCAGCCGGTCGCCCGGGCCCAACTGGCCGTCGCGGACCGCGCTCTCGACGCTCGCGGCGATCTGGATGGCCGTCGTGCCGCTGATCCCGTCTTCGCTCACGGAGATTCATTCTAGAACAAACGGCACGATGCTTGCTCTGGTCCGGTTAGGGGGTGATTAGCGTGAGGGGCGATGGTGGGCCATGCCACCGCGACCGTCAGAACAGGAGCACGGCGATGAGCGTTCACCCCATCCGGCCCCACGCGAAGACCGCCACCCGCACGGTCGCTGCCGAGCGGATCGAGCTGGGCACGCGCGTGTGCCATGCCATGGAGGCCGAGAGCCTCCCGCTGCGGGTCGGCCGCGAGGCCCGCCTCGGCGCCACCCTGGCCGCGTTCGCCGCCGTCTGCCAGCGCGGCGACCAGGCCCGCCGCCGCGCCGCCATCGCCCACTTCGCCCACGAGCTCCGCCAGCGCGCGAGCTGAGGGTTGCCCCCGGACCGGGCCGGTCGGGGTCCCGGTTCACCCGCGCCCGGGTTGCCTCGCGGCGCAGACTGGGAAGCGCCAGTCACCGCCACCAGACGAGGGGAAGCGATGTCCGAGACGTTCGACCAGGGCCTGGCCACCCGCCGGGAGGTCCTTGGCGACGAGCACGTCAACCGCTCGATGGCCGCGCACCCGCTCGCCCTGCCGCTCCAGGAGCTGCTCACCGAGTACGCCTGGGGCCGCGTGTGGACCAGGCCCGCGCTTCCCCGCCAGACCCGCAGCCTGATCACCGTGGCCATGCTGACCGCCGGCCGCCACCACGAGGAGCTGCGGGTGCACGTCCAGGGCGCCCTGCGCAACGGCTGCACCCCCGAGGAGATCGCCGAGGTCGTGCTCCACAGCGCGATCTACTGCAGCGTTCCCACCGCCCTGGAAGCCATGCGCGTGGTCACCGCCGCCATCGACGCCGTGGAACACGCCCCCCCACCCGGATCGGTGAGGGGCGCAGCCCTTGGTGCCCTGGTGGCGCGGGGAGGGATCTGAACCCTCGACCGTCGGGCTGGCCGTCACGCCGGCCAGATCACCGGAGACGACCCGCTACAACGACGCCCGTAGTGCCGTCACCGCTCTTCGATACAGTCCCGGATCTCTTCTTCCGGGATGCTGCCCGGCCGGATGAGCCGGTAGTCCCCGTCATCACCGAGCACCTCCACGACGGTGGAGTGGCGCTGATACCGGATCTCGCCTTCGATGGCGCACCAGGGTGCGCCGCCGATCGTCGCGATGCCCGCCCGGACGATGTCGACGGCCTCGGCGAACGAGGTGACCGGCGCCTCGCTCGTCAGGTTTCGTACTGCCACCGTGGTAACCGGGTTTCCCGTCGCACCGGCAACCTGTCGTTCCTCGACGGAGTTCGGGATCCGTACGCCGATCGTCCGGTTCTGGCTGTGGAAGGCCTTGTTGGTGAGGTCGGCCGGGACGAGACGGGAGGCTGGGCGCACCACCGTGATCGGGCCTGGCGTGAAGCGCTCGAGCAGCCGATCGGCGACGGTGTTCCTCGTCGTCCACCGCTGAACGACCGCGACAGATGGGAACGCCAGCGAGATCGGCTCGTCCGGCCGTTGCAGCATCCTGTTGATGGCGTCGCGGGTCCGCTCGGTGCGCAGCCAAGCCGCGATGGAGTACGCCGTGTCGCTGGGCAGCAGGACGAAACCCCGGTCCTGCAGGACCCGGCAGACCGCCTCCAGGTGCTCCGGTCGCAGGCGACCCTGCGCGTCCCGGTCGTCGCGGCCGACGACGAGAGAAGGCTCGTACAGGTGAAGATCCCTTCTATCCATCGCCGTGGCGCGGGCGGACAACGGCGACGCCTGCGCCGCCGACCACCAGGCTGGGCGGTTGGCGCTGGAACACCGCGGCGCACACTGCGCCTGGTGTTGGGAGTGCCTCACCGATTGGTTGCCCGGTGCTGACATCCCAGGCCTGGACCAGTGACTCCTCGCCGCCGGTGAACACGACGACGCGCCCGTCGTCCAGCCGGCTGGTCGCCACCGCCGACACCGCCCCGGAGCACGCGTTCCACGGTCGCCCAACGACGGTGCCGTCCAGGAGGTCCACCACGCGTACGGTGCCCTCTTCCCCACCGACGACGACGCCGGCCCGCCCGTCCGGAAGTGTCGCGACCGTGAGGGCGGCGACCGCTTCCCCGGTGTCGACGTCGACCGGCGGCCGCGACGCGGGGAGGGCTGGATCGAGGTGCGCGTCGAGATCGCCGATCCGGACGTGACGGTCCCAGCTGCCGGAGATGACGACGGTCCGCCCATCGTTGGTCGTCGCGGTGGCGACCGCAACGACGATGTTCGTGTGGCTCCAGAGTGCTTCACCGAGCGGTGTGTTCGCGATCGGGTCCCATACCCGGACGTCGTGGTCCCACCCGCCGGTCACGGCGACGACCCGTTCGTTCGTCAACGTCGCCATCGCCAGCGATGCGACGGCTCCCTGGTGCCCACTCGCCCCGTGGCCGACCGGTGTGCCATCGGCGGCCGACCAGGAGCGGATCGTGCCGTCCCAGCCGCCCGCGGCAACCAGTACCCGTCCGTCCGGCAGCTCGGCCGCCGCCACGGACACCACGGGGCTGTCGTGTCCAGTCAACGGCGGCACCAGTAGTGTGCCGTGCTCGAGGTCCCACACGTGGACAACGGTGCCGCTGCAGCTGATCGCGGTCGCCGGCCCCTCTGGCAACCGGGCCGTTGCCACCGCCTCGACGACCCCGACCTGCGGGACGGACAGCTGCGCGCCGGAGAGCGTTCGGCCGGACACTTCCCAGACCCGGACGGTCTTGTCCCTCCCCCCGGACACCGCCACGGCGGTGCCGCCGGCCGACTCGACGCCGGCGACCGCCTCCACCGACCCCTCATGGCCAGCGAGCGGCTCGCCGACCGGTCCGCTCCCGGTGAGGTCCCACACCTGGACCGTGCTGTTGCCGCCGGTCATCGCCACGACCCGACCGTCCGACAGCCGGACCAACGCGAGTGATCGTATCGTGCCATCGTTGCCCGTCAGCCGCCGGTCGATCGGCGCAGGATTTCGCAGGTCCCAGAGGAGCAGCCCGTCGCCGTCACCGGTGATCGCGACGTCCCGGTCGTCCAGGACCGCTGCTGCGATCGCCCGTCCACCCAGCAGGGCGCCGGTGCTCGA
This sequence comes from Actinomycetes bacterium, assembly GCA_036392615.1. Taxonomy (GTDB): domain Bacteria; phylum Actinomycetota; class CALGFH01; order CALGFH01; family CALGFH01; genus DASVXQ01. The sequence goes on from DASVXQ010000035.1 coordinate 5,474, forward strand.
CCGTTGGGCGCGGGGATGGCCGGTGAGCCGCTCGCCGATCGGAATGCCGGTCGACAGGTCCCACAGCCGCAGCCCGCTGTCCCGGCCGGTGGCGAGACCGAGCACCCGCTGGCCGACCCGGGCGGTGGCGAGGCCGAGCGCCATGCCGGGCTCCCCGGTCAACGGCGCACCGACGGGCTCGCGGGTCGTCAGATCCCACGTGCGGACCGTCCCGAGCTCATCCGCGGCAGCGACCACGACACGGTGGTCAGGCAGGGCGGCGGCCGTCACCGCCACGACCGCCCCGCGGCCGCCTCGCAACGGCGGTCCGACCGCGCTGCCAGACCGCAACTCCCAGATCCGGACGGTCCCATCCGCGCCCCCGGTGATGGCCACCGTCCGGCCATTCGGCAACCGTGCGGTCGTGACGGACCGGACGGCACCGCCCTGCGCATCGATCGGGTCGCGGTAAGGCGTACCGGTGCTCAAGTCCCAGACGTGCAGCTTGCCGTCCGCCCCACCGGTCACTGCGATCGGCGTACCGGACAGGTCGGCCGCGGCCGTTGCCCACACCTCTCTGTGATGGCGACCGAGCACGTCGCTGGTGTCCGGCGGCCGGACGGCCCAGCGCACCTGCCACGGACCGCCCACCGGCCCCCGCAGTTCGGTTCTGGACAACGCGGCCCACATCTCGATGGCCGCGGCGTTGCGCGCCGGTCGGCTCCAGTCCCACAGGTGCGTGACCTGCCGGACGACCGGCAACAACGGCAGTGCTTCGTGGAGTCGCCGACGGGCCGGAGAGGCGTCGACCACCGCGCGAAGGCGAGCCAGGTCGAGGTAGGGCAGGAACGGGGTCGGCAGGTGCTGCTCGTCGAGCACTCCGCCGGCCAGCGCGTGTTCGGCGAGATGGCGCCGCACGTAGGGCGGCGGCGCCTGGTCACCGGCCACGGTCGGCCGTACCGCGGCCTGGTTGCGCAGCTCCAGGGCGATACGGGCCTCGACGGCCTCGATATCGTCCTCGTCTGTCCGCGGCGTGGCATCCGCCTCCAGCAGTTCCCGCCACCGATGCCGCAGGGTCAGCCGCAGTTGGTCGTGCGAGAGTCGGTAGACGGTCAGGTCGTCCTGCCGGTCGGTGACCAGATAGGCGTTGAGTCGGGAGTTCAACAACCACGCCACGTCGACGTCCCCGTATTCGCGGCCCGCGCCGTCGTCGGCATCAACGGCGCTCGCCAGCCTCGGCCACACCCGGCGCCAAGGCAGCCCGGTACCGCGGGCGAACGCGACGGCGCGCAACAGCGCCACACCCCGGCGCCGGTCGTTCGCGGACGGAACGCTGACGTGGAGATCGTCGCGGAAGACGCCGAACAGACCGCCGTCCAGGGCACTCAGCCAGGCTGGATCGTCCGGCGCGACGACGGCTGCGCGGTGCGCCAGGGACTCCGCGGCCACCCTGGCCATGAGGTAAGAGCGGCCGGCGACGGCGCTGATGGCTCTGGCGACACGAGCCACGACGGTGCGAGCCGCGTCCCGATACGGCGAATCCGGGGTGTTCGTGAGGATGTTGTGGACAAAGGCGAGGATGTCGCGTTGGCGCCACCAGCGGTCGTGGTCCACCTGGATCCGTCGCGCCCCGAGCTCCGATGCCACCAGGTCGGGGAGCGGCTCTTCGGTCATCGTCCCCTCGCTGGCGGTGACACCGTCGCCGCCGGGAGACCGGACGCCGATGAGAAGGCACAGCCGATCCGGGTGCGCTTGCCTGAGCGGTCCGAGGACGTTCCGGACGAGACCGGACGGGTCCTTGGCCTCGTCGAGGGCGTCGACGACGATGGTCACCGGCGCAGGGCGGCTCGCCAGGAAGTCGATCAGGGCGTACCGGCGCGCCGTGACCGGGTCCGCCCACCCGTGCGTCCGCAGCGGAACGCGCAGGGCCTGGCAGACCTGTGCCAACGCCTCCAGGCTGGACCTCTCACGCGCCGAGACCGCCACATCGACGGCTTCGAGCGGGGGTAGCAGATCCGCGGGTACGCCGGTCAGCTCGTCGGCGTACTGCTCGCGGAACACCGGATCGGACAGCGTGACGAGGCGGGAGAGGGCGGTGGACTTGCCGCTGCCGGCACTGCCGGTGACCATCGTGACCCCCGGCTTCCGGGCGGCGCGGATCAGCTCCCGCATCAGCATCGCCCGGCCAGTGAACAACCACCCGGCGGGGTCACGGGACGCCGGCGAGCGGTCGTCGACTCGGTGATGGAGTGCGAGCGTGTCCTTCGGCAGCGCCAGCGGCCGTCGGGCAGCGTCGGTCTCCACTACCTCGTTGCTCGGCTCGTAGTGTGGATTCGGGAGGCACACGTGCTCGTCGTGATCCTCACCTTTGTAGATTTTCTCGACCCTCTGGTCCGGCGCCAGCCAGTCGTTGAGTCCGTCGGCGAACAACCCAACCGGAAGGTACGCGCTGTGTCTGTTGTACGTCGCCCCCGTCTTCAGGAATTTGCCGATCGCCTCGGTGAGGGCGCCCAGTTGCGCCTTCTGCCCCTTCGTCGCGCTCGGCAGGATCAGCCAGTGACTCCTGGCTCGACGGGTCAGCCGCTCGGTCACCTGGCCGGCAAAACATGCGTCGACGATGACGAGCAGGTGGTCGATCTGGGTGTCAGCGAGCCAGCCGAACAGCTGGGCGGTGGCGAAGCCGGTCGCGGCCAGCCGCGTCCCGTCCGTTTCCCTCAGGACAAGGAAGTGCTGACCGTCGTCGTCGGTCTTGCCGTGGCCGGTGATGTACACGACCGCTGCGTCCGCCCCGCGCCACCTCACGTCCGTGGGTGGATCTTTGAACGCAGCCCGGATCTGATGCTCCGTCGGGTCGGCGGTGAGCTCCTCGTAGATCGGTGTGAAGCTTCGATCGCCCAGCTGTTCGTCGGTCAGCCAGGCGCGGATGGCCGCCACCTCGCCGCTCACCCCGGGCAGGCTCCCGAACGACGGGTCCCCGGTATACGTGGCCGTGGCGATAGCGACGAAGTGCCGGCGCAGGATCTGCGCGAAGTCGGTCACCGGCCAAGCTCGGGCAGGACTTCGATCAGCGCTTCGCCGACCGCTCTGCTGTCCAGGTAGCGCTCGGCCGCGTGGGCGTCGGCCCCGTTCTCCACGGGGCGTTCCAGCACACCCGGATACCACCGGTCGAGGGCACCGGCGGCGGTCACCGGATCATGGCGGTCGCGCACGTTGATCCAGTGAGCGACGGCGAGCCCGCCGACCGGCAGCCGGCGGCGGACCATCCGGAGGCCGAGCGGCGATCCGAGCGTCACCAGCAACTTGACGGAGTGGTCGGGCTGCTGCCGGAGGAACTCGTACGCCACGACCGAGCCCAGCGAATGTCCGATGAGGACGGTCGCGTCGCCGGCGGCGGTGGTTGCGATCTGGTCGATCTCGGCCTTTAGGTGCAGGTCGCGCAGATACCTGCGGACCTGCCGCAGGACGCCCAGGTGAAGGATGCCGGAGGCGCCCGGGAAGCATCGCTCGACGGCGCCGACCAGGATCTGCACGGGGACAGGCAGCCACAATCCCTTGTCGGCCTTGGTTGCCGCGTCAGCCAGGGCAGCCGGCGTGACGATCTCCTCCACCGCCTCGGTGAGCTCGGCGAGCTCCTCGGCGTCGAGGTCCGCCACCTGCGCCGCAACCTCGTCGTCGGCGGGGCTCTTTGCGCTCCGCCGTGGGGCGGTCGGCCGGAAGAGGTCGCCGTAGAAGGCCAGGTCGAGATCTGGTCGGCGGGCTCGGCGGCCGGTAGCCCGCTCCAACCCGTCCGCGAGCGCCGGTGTCCACCGGTCGAGGATCTGATGGCGGCCGAGGTATTGCTGGCCGATGCCGTGCACTCCGGTCAAGTGCCCCACGTGCACTCCTGGGTGGTCGTCCGCGGAAGTGTCTGCCCCTCCGGACTTTCATGGATGTGCATGATTTCGGTCGTGGGTCACCATTGGTCGCTGTGACCAAGCATGTCACGAGTGTGCCCAATTATCGACGTAGTCGCCCTGGTCGGGCAAATGGCCGCCGCGATCAGGGGACGGGCTGCCCTCAGAAGCTCTCGATACTCAACGAGGCCACAGGAGCAAGCCCCGGGGCCGCGCCAGCGTGCACGTAATCCCAGGCAGCGAGCGCGATCATCGCGGCGTTGTCGGTTGACCACTTGAGCGGTGGAAGGCTGAGCGAGACGCCACGGCTTTCGCAGAGGAGTTGTGCACTCTCACGAAGTTGGGGGCTGGCGGCGACGCCCCCCACGACAACCAGACATCGAGAGGGATGGCTTTCCAGCGCCTTCGCGGCCTTGACCGTGAGCACTTCCATGCAGGCATCCACAAAGGACGCGGAAACGTCCTCCTTCCGCGCCTCTGGTCGTACGGCCACGAGGTTTCGCACCGCCGTCTTCAGCCCAGAGAATGAGAAGTCGAGACCCTCCCTGAGCATCGGGCGTGGAAGATTGAATACGGCGGTTCCTTCCTTGGCCAACCGATCCACTATCGGGCCGCCCGGATAGCCCTCCCCCAGCATCCGAGCCACTTTGTCATACGCCTCACCGACGGAGTCGTCGCGCGTGCTACCCACCAGCCGCACGTCCCGCGGTGATCTCATGTACGCAAGGAACGTATGACCTCCGGAGACAAGCAGGATCGTAGCTGGATACTCGACCCGCCGCTCGTTGAGGTCCGCGCTCCTCAGATGCCCCCGCAGGTGGTTGATGCCCAGCACGGGGACGCCCCAGCCTTCACCAAGCGCGCGAGCCGTATCCACACCGACCATCAAGGACCCGATGAGCCCAGGTCCCCGGGTGACGCCGATCGACCTCAGGTCGGAATGCGAGACGCCCGCCTCCTCCAAGGCCAGACTGATGGCGGGAATCACCTTGTCGACGTGGGCGCGGCTAGCCAATTCAGGGTAGACACCACCGTAGAAGCTGTGAATACTTGCCTGAGATACAATCACGGAGGACAGCACATTGCCATCCTCATCCACCACAGCCGCCGCGGTGTCGTCGCACGAAGACTCAATGCCCAAAATCAGTTCACGCGCCATTGATGATCTCCAGGATCTTCCGCTCGGGCACGGCGCCCACGCGCTCCACAGCCGGTGGCACAACGTTACAGTTGACGAGCGTTGACGGGACGGCCGACAGCACTCCACCTTCAATTACCAGATCCGGAGCCCCGAGAAGTGAACGGAGAATGGAAGCCGTGTCCTGTTGCGTGTTTTCCTTGCTCCGGTTCGCGCTGGTCACCAGCAGCGGTCCCGTCCTCCGGATCAGCTTGCGCAGCAGGTCACTCGCGGGAATGCGCACTGCCACTTCGTATCTGCCATCCAACCACGATGGGCGTTCAGCCCCTGGCCGGAAGCCCAACGCCAGGCTCACCGGGCCAGGCACCAAATCAGATGCGAGGATCCGGCGCGCCGGCGTATTCAGCTCGACCCCGAGGCTTCCCAGGTCCTGCACATCAGCAACCATCACCGGCAGCTTCTTCTCGGCGGGCCGACCCTTCAACTCGAAGAGCCGGTCGATGGCCGTACTGGCAAGGGGATGGACCGCCAGTCCATACACGGTGTCCGTCGGCACGAGCGCGATGCCACCACACAGAATACTTTCAGCGGCAAGGCTAAGATTCTCGCTGGTAATAACCTGCAAAGTCACGTAGACCCCTCCCGGTGAAAGTCCTCCGGCCGCAATGGTATCCTCGATTGCAGTTTCTGGCAGAGCGCCACCTTCACGCTCCCGGCCGGCACCCGGGTCGGCCCGGTCAGGATGCTGGGCGCCCTCCTCTGTGCGGCAGCGTACCGCCATGCGTGTGCTTCCAGACACGGAAATTCAGTCGGGCGCCGCCATCGAGATCCCGGATTCATCGGTCGTCGGGGCGATCGGGGTGACCGGCGACTTGCTCTCTACGAGAAGGCCCCGCTTGAACATTTCGACCAGCGCCCTGGAGCTCGCGCTCACCACTTGCGAATTGTGGACGGTTGTGGTGTCGAGCATCGACTGGGCGAATTGTGCTCCATCACCGGCAAGGATGACCTCTGGGATCCCGGTCGACAGGAGCGTTCTGAGCTCAGCAACCTGCTTCACGCCATACGAAGCGGCGCCGTCGGTCGTGAAGAGGCCGGTGAAGAACAGAGATCGTTGCCGACCCCGTGCTGGGTGAAGTACGAGCACCGGCACTTCGAGGGGAATCGCCTGCTTGGCCATGAACGCGATTATCGCGAGGGTGTTCGTGTGGTGAATGGATGCGCCCGTCGCGAACGCCAGGCCATTGGCGTACGACAGGCCCGCTCTGACCGAAGTGAGATTTCCGGGTCCCGAGTTGACCGCGATGTCAGATATATCAGCACCTCTGCAGCCATGCATCGCGAGCTGTCTGTGGACGAGTCCTCCGATTCCGTCGTAGTCGACGTCGAACCGGCTCGACACCTCTGTTTCGTGAGTTGTACCTCCGTCGTCGAGGGTGACGGAGTACCAAGAGGTCGATGTCTCGATTGCCAGCAGCTTCATGAGACGGTCCGCAGGTGGCCCCGGCGTAGATGCTCGATGACCGGGTCCCATCGAGATGACCTGGACGATATCGTGAAGTCTCGTGCGTCGTCGTCATCGAGCAGGTCAATCTGGACCCGCAGGTGCTCTGGAAATTCGCTGGCGACAAGGTCGCCCCATTCCACGAACGTGACACAGTCGTCCATGAAGTCCTCGAGTCCCAAGTCCCGGAACTCCCTCAGGTCCTGCAGACGGTAGGTGTCGACGTGCAGCAGAGTCAATTTGGTTCCCTCGTGGAAATTTGCCAGGGTGAAGGTTGGACTCGTGGGTGAGTCAGTTGCACCGAGCGCGGCTGCGACGTCCTGGACGAAACTGGTCTTGCCGGAGCCAAGAGTCCCGATCAGGAGAACCACATCACCGGGGCGAAGGTGGGGGACCAACGACGCGGCCAGGGTCGCGGTGTCTCGTCGCCCGGTTGCCCTGTACTTTGCCTGCCTCACTCGTGCTCCTAGTGTCCCTCCGCTGGCCTGGCCCAGCCATGGGCCGGAGCCGCGACAGCTCACGAGTCTACAGGCGGCCTCCTCAATGCACCCAATCATCTGCCACGACTTGTGGGCCCGAGGCCGCGCTGTCTGCCTGACCGGTCCTCTCGAGCGGTCACGTTATCCAACGAGAACGCCCCTCGAGCGATCCGGGGTGTCTCCTATGCGGGCAATCCTGCAAGCGGCACCAGTGCGGCCCTCTGGGCTGGCGGCTCTTGCTGTACGGATGGTTGTGTGGCGTCTTGAGGATGTCCGGATCGTCGTGGAACTTCGACGGCGATCCTCAGTTGGCGATCACCAGCGTGTTGCACAAACGCTTGCGGCTGATCGTTGACGGGCACGGTCAGTACTCCATCAGGTCACAGCGGCTGGCCGGCAAGGATTTCCTTCACCATCGTCTCAACGCCGGCAACGGCACGACAGGCACTGGGGACCGGCCTCACCTCACGTCGGTAGCACCGAACCACCAGGCAGGACGAACGCCGCATACCGGCGCCGCCGAGTGACACCCATGGCCCGGCTGCGTAGCCTTGCCGCATGGAAGGCGCCACGACGGCAGGATCGCCCTGGCCGCGCCGGCTGGGCATGCTCGTCGCGAGTCCCCGCAGCGCGATCTACGGCACGATCCTCGCCACCGCGGTGATCGCGGCCACCGCTGGGCACGAGCCCCCAGGGTTCATCCTGGCCGCCACCGCCGCCACCCTGGCGGTCTTCTGGCTTGCGCACGTGTACGCCGAGGTTCTCGAGCATGAACTAGGCCGAGCCGGGTTCGACCTGAAGGTGGTTCCCGCCATCATGGCCCGGGAGCTGTCGATGGTTGCCGCCCCTGCCTTGTCTGTCCTCTTCCTCCTGCTGGGCGTGCTTGGCCTGCTCGATGAGGGGCTTGCGGTGGGTCTTGCGCTGTGGACCGGCGTCGCGCAACTCGTCGGGTGGGCCATCGAAGCGGGCCGCCGGCACGGACGATCCCGGCCGGCGATGCTGCTTGGCGGTGTGATCAACGGCGCCTTCGGCGTGGGCATCATCGGGCTTGAGGCGCTGCTGCACTGACCGCACGCGCTGCTTTGCTCGTGTCCCGTCCGGCTTCACGAACGGCAGCAGCTTCACCGTCCGTTCGCACAGGTTGTGAAACAGGCTCGTACGAGTCAGCGAACCGTGGGTTGGCGGCTTGGGCGTGGTACGACTCGTATCAACCGGGGCGCAGGACCCCTCAGGCGGCAGCATCGCGCCGCGGAGGATGCTCGACTACGGACGCAAGGAGAGCGGCCGGGTAGTCTGTTGGCGATGGTGAGGCTCGAATCAGGGAGCGCGCTTGTGCTGCGGCTTGGCCCCAGCGCCTTTGGTGAGCACCTCCAGCCCGGCCGAGTCAGCGACTGCTATCTAGGCAGGGCCTCGGCAAAGTGCGGGAATGTCTGGCTCACGGGGTGGTGATGCCAAGCAGTGACAGGCGACGTGAACGGGTTCGATTCCGGCAAGTGCCTTGACTCTTTTCACGGTGGATCGACCCGCAGGAGCCTGACATGAACGCTGACGACCAACTGCACGTGGTCCTTGGCGCCACCGGCGGCGCGGGGGGCGCCCTGGTCGGGGAGCTGGCCGGCCGCGGCCATCAGGTCCGGGCGGTCAGCCGCAAGCCGCCCGCCGGCCTGCCCGCGGGCGTGGAGCCGCTGGCCGCCGACGCCGCCGACCCGGCCCAGACCCGCAAGGCCTGCCAGGGCGCCACGGTCGTCTACCACTGCGCGCAACCGCCGTATGAGCGGTGGGCGGCGGAGTTCCCCACGCTGACCCAGAGCATCGCCGACGCGGCCGCCGCCGCCGGGGCCAGGCTCGTCTATGCGGACAACCTCTACACCTACGGGCCGGTGCAGGGACCGCTCACCGAGGACCTGCCCGCGCGGGCGACCACCAAGAAGGGCCGGGTCCGCACGCTCATGGCCCAGCGGCTGCTGGCCGCCCACCGCCAGGGAACGCTCCAGGTGGCCATCGCACGCTCGTCGGACTACTACGGACCCGGCGGGGCCAACAGCGTCGTCGGGGACATCCTGTTCGGCGCGGCCGCCAAAGGCGAACGAGCCCGCTGGCTGGGCCGCCTGGACGTGCCGCACAGCCTGAATTACCTCCCCGACGTGGCCAGGGCGCTTGCCACCCTGGGAGCGCGACCGGAGGCGCTGGGGGAGGTCTGGCACCTGCCCGCCGCCGAACCCCTGACCGGCCAAGCGTTCGTGGCGCTGATCGCCGCCGCGCTCGGCCGACCCGTCAAGGTCACCGCGACCTCCCGGCTGGCGCTGCGGATCGCTGGCCTGTTCGATCCCCGGGCGCGGGAGAGCGCCGAGATGCTGTACCAGTGGGAGCGCCCATTTGTGGTTGACGCCTCGAAGTTCCAGCGCGCCTTCGGCCCCTTGGAGCCCACACCGCACCACCAGGCCGTTGCCACCACGGTCGACTGGTTCCGGGAGCGAGCAGGCCGCACCCGTCGCTGAAGCGGTCCGGCATCCGGCGACGAGATGGTCGGCTTCTGTGGCCACCGCGTGCCGGCGTTGGCACGGGAGCCGATCGCGCGGCGGTTCAGCGGACCGGTGCGGTCGGAACGAAGCTGATCCACCGTCCGTTACGCTGCCTCACCAGCGACGCCGAGGCACGCAGGCGAAGCTCGATCTTGGAAGCTTGGATGCCCTCCTATAGGTGGTGTGTGTTGGCATGGAAGCTCCTCCTGAAGAGAGCCGAAGCCAGTGCTGTCATTAGCGCAGTGAGCTGAATGCAGCCCGCACCTCGGTGGAGAAGAGCTCCGGCTCCTCCCAGGCGGCGAAGTGGCCGCCCCTGTCGACCTCGTTGAAGTAGGCGAGGCCGGGGAAAACCACCTCGACCCAGCTGCGCGGGGAAGGGAAGATCTCGCCGGGGAACGTCGTGAAGCCGACCGGAACCGCGACCGGCGGCGGAGCCTGGCCGGCCGCACCGGCTGCGGCCTGGGTCCGTCCGAACTCCCAGTACCACCGGGCGGCCGAGGCCCCGGTGCCCGTCAGCCAGTACAGCGTGATGTCGTCGACGATGTTGTCCCGGGTGAGATTGCCCGCGGGCTCGCTGTCGACGAAGGCGCGGGAGATCTTGTAGTAGCTGTCGGTGTCGTGGTCCAGCATCCAGGCCGCCAGCCCGACGGGTGAATCCAGCAGGGCGTAGCCGATCGTCTGCGGCCGGGTGGACTGCTCCAGGACGATGGCGAAGCCATCCGTCAAGAACGTGGTGAGCGCGTCGTGCGCCGCCCGTTCCTGCTCGGACTCCGCCGGCAGTTGGTCCTTGAGACCGACCGCCGCGGTGAGCACGTTGAGGTGGATGCCGAGCAACCCCTCGGGCGCCTGGCGGCCCATCGCGTCGGTGACGTAGGCGCCCACATCGCCCCCCTGGGCGACGTAGCGCGTGTAGCCGAGGCGGTCCATGAGCTCCGCCCACGCGCGTGCGATGCGGTCGGCGTCCCAGCCGAGCTCGGTCGGCTCGCCCGAGAAGCCGTAGCCAGGCAAGGACGGCAGCACCAGGTGGAATGCGTCCCCGGGGGTGCCGCCGTGCGCGGTCGGGTCAGTGAGCGGGCCGATGGTCTCGAGCAGCTCGATCACCGAGCCGGGCCAGCCATGCGTCATGATCAGCGGCAACGCGTCCTCGTGCTTGGAGCGCACGTGGATGAAGTGGATCTCGACCCCGTCGATCTCGGTCGTGAACTGCGGCAGGGCGTTCAGCTTCGCCTCGATCCTCCGCAAGTCGTACTCGGTCGTCCAGTAGCGGGCGAGCTCCTGCAGCGTCGCCAGCCGCACACCCTGGGAGCGGTCTGCAACGAGCTCTTTAGAAGGCCAGCGCGTGGCCGCGATGCGCCGGCGGAGCTCGACCAGGTCCTCCTCCGGGACCTCGATCCGGAACGGGCGAATCGCTGTGGCGCCCGCCAAGTTTTCGGTCGTGCCAGACATGCGGGTCTCCCGGGTTGGTGTGGTTTGGTGGTCGGTGGAGAGCTGGCCGTGCTAGACGGAGCTGGGATCTTCCGGGGTGGGCAGGCGGCTGGAAGCCGAGCTCATGAGGATCCCTTCACACGACCTGACGGCCATCCGCGGAAGGAGCCGGACTTGGTCGCCGCTGACCGGTCCGGCAGTGCCATCGGCGGCGGCCAGGAGCCTACGGGCCAAGGCTTCATCGGAGGGGCAACCAGCACGTGCACACCCTCTGCCTGCCACTGCGGGTACTGTCCTCCAGCATCACCTGCCGACACAGTTGCGCTCATGCCGTGACTGCGCAGCAAGCTGACGATCAGCTCCGCCTCTGTGCGGCTGGCAACGACCGCTACCGACACCCTCGCGCCCCCCACGATCTCAACCCCCCTGCGCCTGCTACTGCCCATAGGGCGCCAGTGGTATCAGGGTCCCCCGGGCGGCTCGTCGCAACCGTGAAAACCTGGTCGAGAGGCTCGTCGCACCGGCGGAACCCTGGCCCGGAGCAGTCGGCGGTTCCGGCGGAGCGCGGTCAGCTCGCCGCATGGGGCGTCCAGGTCGAGGCCTCCGGTCTGCTGTTCACCGAGATCGACGGCAACCCGCTGCATCCTGACCGCTTCCGGAAGCGCTTCAAGCGCCTTGCGGCCAAGGTCGAGTGGGAGCAGGACGGCGCCCGCAGGGTGGGCCTGCCGCCGATCCGGCTCCATGACGTGCGCCACACCTACGCCACCGTCGCCTTACAGGCCGGCGTGCCGGTCAAGGGGTCAGCGAGCGACTCAGCCACGCCTCCATCGCGGTGACGCTCAGGATCTACGCGCACGTCCTGCCGGGCATGGACCGCGACGCGGCCAACGCCGTGGCGAGCGTGATCCTCGTAACAGCAAAGGGGCCCGCGGACGCTGCCACGGACCCCTCCGTTGACAGGAAGCTGTTCGACCTCGACACCCGAAAGGAGGTGAAGGGCTCCAGCCCTGCTCAGGACGACCCTGTAGTGGTGGCGGGGGCGGGATTTGAACCCGCGACCTCTGGGTTATGAGCTGTCGTAGCGGCGTCCCGGCCGGTCCCGCAGCCTCCCGCCACTAACCATCTCACCAGCGGATTCGACGCCGATCGAGTGCCGCTTGCTCCCGCTGGTCCCCAGCCCATCCCGATCCATCTCGCTGCCAATCCTGCTGCCACCCCAGGCCCATCTCCGCTCCCTCCGGCCACTCGTAATGCGGCCTCGGCCGGTCCCGACACCGTCCGATTTCCTCGCCCCTTGCTGGCGGCTGCCAAGGCCGCCCTTGCCAAGCGCGCTCAAGCCACGAGGCCACAGGCACAGGGCGGTGCGGCGAGATGACGGAGGTTCGCTCCTGGCGTGACCGGGCCGCCTGCCGCGACCTGGTGACGGCCGACGACGACCCGTTCTTCGCCGACAGCGACGAGGGCATCCAGGCGGCGCTCGCCATCTGCGCGACCTGCCTGGTACGGGACGACTGCCTGGCCTTCGCCGTGCGGACGGGGCAGCAGTACGGCATCTGGGGCGGCCAGACCGAGCAGACCATCCGCCAGTTGATCGCCCTGGACCGCGCCGGCCGCCCCCACGGCACTCGAGCGCCCACCAGCCATCCCAACGCCCGCAAGACCCACTGCAAGCGCGGCCACCCCTTCGACGCCGCCAACACCTACTACGCCCCCGACGGCCAACGCCGCTGCCGGACCTGCATGCGAGCCGCGCAGCCCGTCCGAGCCCTGGAAGGAGGTGGCTCGGATGCGGCGTGAGCATGTGGAGCCGCCCAAGCCACAAGGTGCAGAGTCGGCGGTTGACAACCTGCTGTGGCTGGCGGTCGGCACGGCGCTGGCCGCCACGGTGCTGGTGTGGCTGGTCGGCCAGGTCGCCGCGATGCTGTTCGGCGCCCACCACTGGCTCCCCATCAGCCTCGCCGAGGTGGCCGGGGTGCCATTCCACCTGGCCAAGCATCCCGGCGACCCCAAGCTGGCCTGGCCGACAAGCGTGCGCGGCATGCTCCCCGGCCCGGTCGGCATGTACACCGCCCTGGTCCTGGTCCTCACCCTCCCGGCCGGCCTGGTCGGCGTGGTGGTGGGGCGGCGGCTGCGCTGGGACCGGCGGCTGCAACGCCACGGCACCGAGTGGGCCAGCCGCTGGCGGCTCCGCCGCCTGATCGTGTTCAGCCCGCGGCCGGGGCGGATCACCCTGGGCCGCC
>DASVXQ010000036.1:0-8252 GCA_036392615.1 Actinomycetes bacterium
GACCTGATCGAGCGGGTCGAGGCGACGCCCCGCACCATCCTCACGATGGTGGACGGGTCCAGGTACGTCGTCCGCGAGAGCGTCGCCGAGATCGTCGACAAGGTCCGCGCCTTCCGCGCCTCGGTGATCGTGCTGGCCCACGAGCAGGAGCGGGAGCGCCTGCTGCTGGGCGACGTCGGTGGAGGAAGCGAGCTCCCTCCACCCTGACCTGGCCGCGTAGGACCGCGACCTCGTGGCGCAGCGTGACGGGTGCATGCCATCGCTGTCGCCGTTCGGTCGGCTATGGCGCGGGCCGCGGGTCCAGACGTACCAGCACCGCGATGTCGGTCGCGACCCGGGAGAGCTTGCCTGGACGAAGGGCGACCCCGCCTGACCACGCGGTCCCGTCGGCGGTCTGGGCACTTCAGCCACCCTCCGGCGAATCCGCACGCGACAACCTGGTGGGGACGCCTCCAAACCTGGAAAGGTCCCAGGCGGCCAGCCCCTCCTCAGTACAGGAACATCGGCTTGCCGTCGACCTGACGGACCAGCGGGCGGTAGCGCTTGTCGTCGTAGAGGGCCTCGACGTCCACGCGCTTGACGCCCTGCATGATCGTCTCGACCGGCACCGAGGTGTAGGCGCCGCGGCGCAGCACCACCATGTGGCCGGCCTGGCCCTGGTCGATCAGGTTGAGCGCCATGTTGGCGTAGTTGACCGCCACCATCAGGTCCAGCGCGTCCGGCGCGCCCGAGCGCATCAGGTAGCCGACCTGCTGGTAGATGATGTCCTCGCCGGTCAGCCGCTTGAGCATGTCGCCGGTGGCCAGGCCGACGCCGCCGAGCTTGCGGTGGCCGTAGGCGTCCGCCTCGCCGCGCTCGTGCAGCTCGCCGCCGATCATCCTGGCGCCCTCGCTGACCGTCACCATGGCGTACTTCGAGGGGTTGTTGGCCTTGTCCTCGAGCAGGTAGTTGCCCAGCAGCTCGGGGTCGAAGGGCACCTCGGAGATGAGCGCCCGGTCGACCCCGGCGAGGTAGGCCGACAGCAGCGAGGTCTCGCCGCAGTTGCGGCCGAACAGCTCGATCACGGCGATGCGCTCGTGCGAGCCGGTCGAGGTGCGCAACTGGTGGATGAACTGGACGCTGCGGGTCACCGCGGTCGAGAAGCCGATGCAGTAGTCGGTGCCGTAGACGTCGTTGTCCATCGTCTTGGGGATGGCGATCACCGGCACGCCCTCGCGGCTCAGCCGCTCCCCGTAGGACAGGGTGTCGTCGCCGCCGATCGGCACCAGCCAGTCGATCCCGAGGCGCTCGACCACCCGGAGCACGTGCTCGGTGAAGTCGAACGGGCCGTCGGGGTCGCCGCGGCCCTGTCCCTGGAGGAACTCGGGCACGTCCCGGGGCTTGACCCTTCCCGGGTTGGTGCGGCTGGTGTGCAGGAAGGTGCCGCCGGTGCGGTCGATGGTCCGCACGTCGTTCTTGGTCAGCGGCGCGGCGTTGTGCTCCTGCGGCCGCCCCGAGTCAAGGTCGTAGGCGAGCAGGCCCGCCCAGCCACGACGGATGCCCACGACCTCGTAGCCGCGGTCGATCGCCCCGTAGACCAGGGTCTTGATGCAGGGGTTGAGGCCGGGGACGTCACCCCCGCCGGTGAGCACGCCGATGCGCGTCATAAGGGCAAGCCTCCAAGGAGGGTAGCGAAAGCTCTGCTTTTGGATTCGGGCCGCATCGCCCAGGTGGTTCCAGTGCTGCCGGCGCCGGCTGGTGACCGGCGCCGATCGCGTGGACGACATGGTACTGGCCGCGGTGGGTGGGCGGCGAAGATCGGGCGTTCAGGCCAGCTCGGCGGTGATGCGGTACACGTGGATCGCTCCGCTGGGCCCGTAGATGATGTAGTCGCTGGCGGACCGGGGGATGAAGCTGGCGCCCGCCAGCAATTCGAAATCGCGCAGCCTGGCGAACGCGTCGCGACGGGCGGAATCGCGGGCGCGCACCATTTCCTCGACGTCGGGGCGCCGCCCGCGGTAGCGGGCCACGCCGGAGAAGTTCATGAACGGCCCCAATCGGTGACGGCACGGGATGTGTCGGGTGGCACGAGAACCTCCGTGGTGCGTGCGTCGGCCAACACTACCGAGAGCCCCCGCGTGCAGTCACGTTCGACCGAATCCACGCGTTGTGCCCGTAGCCGACTGGTACCGCCCGGTCGATCACTGCCAGCGCCGAAGGGATATTTGAGCGTTCCGTAGCATCGAAGGTAGCGTGACCGGCATGGACGAGAATCGCTGGCCTCGCCCTGGGCCGGGGATGGTGCTGCTGTTCGGCGTGGTGGGCCTGATCGGCGGGATCCTGGTCGGGCTGTTCAACGCGGCGGGCTCCAGCGCGGGCCCGGGCCAGGGGGTCGGCGAGCGGGGCGGCGTGGCGTCCACCGCCAGCCGGGCCGACTCCCTGCCGGACGCCTTCTACACGGTCGTGCTCGCCAGCGTCGACCGCGCCAGGTCGCGTCCGGAGGTGGACGCCCGCGCCGAGACCTTCCGCAGCGAGGGCGTCGACGACGTCAAGGTGCTCGACCCGGCGCGCTACTCCTCGCTGGCCGACAACTTCTGGGCGATCTGCAGCGGGGTCTTCGATACCCAAGGGCAGGCGGCGGACCACCTGCGCGACCTGCGCGAGCGCTTCCCGAAGCTGAGCCCGTACATCAAGCCGGTCAACAACCAGTCCTGACGGCTCCGGGCGCCGCCCCGCGCGCGTAATTACGAAACGAGACCGTTGCGTTTCCCATCGTCGGTGACTATACTGGCCGAGGTTTCGAAACGAGACCGTTCCGTTCCGGTTCGAACGAAAGGATGCCGTCGAGTGGACCCGGATCAGGCCTACCAGCGGCGCTGGTGGACGCTTGCCGTGCTCTGCCTGAGCCTGCTGGTGATCGGCCTTGACAACACCATCCTGAACGTCGCCCTGCCCACGCTGGTGCGCGACCTCGGCGCCAACGCGAGCCAGCTCCAGTGGATCGTCGACGCCTACGCGCTGGTGTTCGCGAGCCTGCTGCTCACCGCCGGCTCCCTCGGCGACCGCTACGGCCGCCGCAAGGTGCTCGGCGCCGGCCTGCTGGTCTTCGGCCTCGGCTCGGTGCTGTCGGCGTTCGCCACCACCCCTGGCTCGCTGATCGGCTTCCGCGCGCTGATGGGAATCGGCGGGGCGCTGATCATGCCGTCCACCCTGTCGATCGTCACCAACGTCTTCCCGCCGCAGGAGCGCGGCCGCGCCATCGGCATCTGGGCCGGCTTCTCCGGCATCGGCATCGCCATCGGGCCGGTCATCGGCGGCTGGCTGCTGGAGAACTTCTGGTGGGGCTCGGTGTTCTTCATCAACGTGCCGGTGATCGCCGTGGCCATCCTCGCCGGCCTGCTGCTGGTCCCCGACTCGCGTGACCCGGCGGCCACCCCGCTGGACCCGGTCGGCGCCGTGCTGTCCACGCTCGGGCTGACCGCGCTGGTCTACGGCCTGATCGAGGCGCCATCGCACGGCTGGACCAACGGCTCGATCCTCGGCTCGTTCGCCGCCGCGCTGGTGCTGCTCGGCGCCTTCGTCGTGGCCGAGCTGCGGATGCGCCACCCGATGATGGACGTGCGCCTGTTCGAGAACCGCCGCTTCACGGCGGCGAGCATGGGCACCGCGCTGGTGTTCTTCGCGCTGTTCGGCTCGCTGTTCTTCCTCAGCCAGTACCTCCAGTTCGTGCTCGGCTACGGCACCCTCGAGGTCGGCGTCCGGCTGGTCCCGGTCGCGCTCGCGCTGATGGTGGCCGCGCCGCTGTCGGCCCGGCTGACCGAGCGCTTCGGCACCAAGCTGGTGGTCACCGGCGGCCTGGTGCTGGTCACCGGCGGCCTGCTGCTGCTGGCCACCGCCTCGACCGCGAGCGGCTACGGTCTGGTGGTCGCCTCGCTGGTGATCCTCGGGTTCGGCATGGGCAACACCATGGCGCCAGCCACCGAGGCGATCATGGGCGCGCTGCCGCGCGAGCGGGCCGGTGTCGGCTCGGCGGTGTCGACCACCGTCCGCCAGGTCGGCGGCGTGCTCGGCGTGGCCGTGCTCGGCAGCCTGCTGTCCTCGGTCTACGGCTCGCGCCTGCTCGGCACCCTGGGCGGCCTGCCGGCCGGGCTGCGCAACGCTGCCAGCGACTCGGTCGGCGCGGCCGTGCAGATCGCGGCGCGCATCGGCGGGGGGCCGGGGCGCGCGCTCGCCGCGGAGGCCCACTCGGCCTTCATCCACGGCATGGACGTCTCGCTGCTCGCGGGCGCCGGGGTTGCCCTGCTCGGCGCGCTGGTCGCGCTGCTGTTCCTGCCCGCCCGGGCGGCCGCGCCGAAGTCCGACGATGCCGAGACGCAGACGTCTGAGATGGGGCTTCACGTGGGATGATCAGTGTCATGACGACTGTCTCCGAGTCTCGTCCGGGGCCCATGGGGGGCCCCGGACGGCCCCGCAGCGAGCGGGCCCACGAGGCGATCCTGGAGGCCACCCTCGAGCTGCTGGTCGAGGAGGGCTTCAGCAGGATGAGCATCGAGGCGGTCGCGAAGCGCGCCGGCGTCGGCAAGGCCACCATCTACCGCCGCTGGCCCTCCAAGGCGGAGCTGGTCGCCGAGGCGGTGGCCGGCATGAAGGACCACCGGCTCAGCGCCGTCGACACCGGCGACGTGCGCGACGACCTGTTCCAGCTCGGCCGGCAGGCCCTCAAGGGCAGGGACACCGCCGAGGTCACCGACGTGATGGTCAAGCTGATGGCCGCGCGGGCGCGCCACCCCGAGCTCCAGGAGGCGTTCCTCCGCCAGGTCATCGAGCCGCGCCGCAGGATCGTCGCCGAGACGCTGCGGCGCGGCATGGACCGCGGCGAGATCCGTCAGGACATCGACGTGGACCTGGCCATGGACGTGATCCTCGGGCTGCTGTCCTACCGCAGCATGGTCAGCGCCCGACACGCCGGGATCGACGAGACCAGCCTGCGGCGGCTGATCGACGTGGTGCTCGACGGCATCGCCACGCCACGGGCGCGCCGCGACGCCGCCAAGCCGGCCAAGGGCTCCGCGAAGGCTCAGGCCCGGGCCGCCAGCAGATCCTCGTAGAGCGCGACGGTCTGCGCCGCGATCGCGCCCCAGGCGAACTTCTCGACCGCACGGACTCTGCCCGCCTCGCCGAAGCGCTCCGCCAGCGCCGGGTCGGCCAGCACGGTGTTCACCCGCGAGGCGATGTCGCGCGCGAAGGCCTCCGGGTCCCTGGCCACGCCGGCGCGGTCGCTCTCGAACGGCACCAGCAGGCCGGTGCGGCCGTCGTCCACCACCTCGGGGATGCCGCCGGTGGCGGTCGCCACCACCGCCGTCTCGCAGGCCATCGCCTCTAGGTTCACGATGCCCTGCGGCTCGTAGACCGACGGGCAGACGAACACGGTGGCGTTGGTGAGCAGCTGGATCACCTCGCGGCGCTCCAGCATCTTCTCGATCCAGATCACCCCGCTGCGCTCCGCCTGCAGCTTGGCGACCTTCTCGGCCACCTCGGCGCCGAGCTCGGGCGTGTCCGGCGCTCCGGCGCACAGCACCAGCTGCGCCTCGCGGTCGAACTGGTGGGCGGCGTCGAGCAGGTGCGGCACGCCCTTCTGCCGGGTGATCCGGCCGACGAACACCACCGACGGGCGGCTCGGGTCGACGCCGTAGCGCTGGAGCACGTCGGTGCCGTGGTCGGGACGGTACTGCCCAGTGTCGATGCCGTTGTGGATCACCCGGATGCGGCTCGCGTCGACCCGCGGGTAGCAGGCCAGCACGTCGTCGCGGACGCCACGGGAGACCGCCACGACCGCGTCGGCCGACTCCATGGCGAGGCGCTCGCACAGCTTGGAGACCTCGTAGCCGCCGCCGAGCTGCTCCCGCTTCCAGGGACGCAACGGCTCGAGGCTGTGGACCGTGAGCACGTGCGGGATGCCGTAGAGCTGCTGGGCCAGGTGCCCGGCGAGGTTGGCGTACCAGGTGTGGCTGTGGACCAGGTCCACGCCCTCGACACCGGCCGCCATCGCCAGGTCGGTCGAGACCGTGCGCAGCGCGCTCAAGTGCCTGGCGTCACCGGCGAGCCGGTCCCACGGCTGGTAGGCGGTCACCTTGGCGGGACCGGAAGACGGCGTCCGTGGCTTGCCGAAGCAGTGGATCTCCAGGTCGACCAGGCGGTCGAGCTCGCGTGCCAGGTACTCCACGTGGACGCCCGCGCCGCCGTAGACGTCGGGCGGGTACTCACGACTCAGCACGGCGACACGCACGGGCACCGACTCCTCGACTCTCGCGATGGTTGGCTCTGCAGGGGCTGTAGGCTCTCGCGAGGCTCGCCGGACGGCAAGCCGCCCGCTTACACTCGCCAGGCGCGTGCGTTGACACCGTTTCACCGGTAGTCCACACTCGTGGCTCGCTTGTGTACATTGTCCAAATCCCCCGGGGGCATGGAGGCCGGCGAGACGATGGTCACGTCCAGCCGATCCGCCGTCCTGCGACGAGCGGGATCGTTCCTGTCCCTGCTCGTCTTCGAGATCGCCGCCGTGGTGGCGCTCAGCCGGCTCGGCAGCATCGCGCAGCTGCGAATCCCCTGGCACAGCCTGACCCCGTGGCTGCTCAACAGCCCGGTCGAGGACGTCCTCGCGGCCGTGCTGCGCAGCATCGCGTTGCTGATCGCCTGGTGGCTGCTGGGCAGCAACCTGCTCTACCTGCTCGTCAGCCTGACCCGCGTGCCGAGCGCCATCCGGGCGGTGCGCTGGCTCACCCTCCCGGTGGTCCGCCGCGCCACCGACCACGCCCTCGCGCTCACGCTGGCCACCTCCCTGATGAGCGCCGGTGCCGGGACCGGCACCGCGATGGCCGCGAGCGCGCCGGCCGCCGCCATGGCACCGCAGCGCCCCGGCCCGGTGACCGCGCAGCACCATCCCCGCGCGGAGGTCGCCGGCCCGCGCACGTACCTCCCCGGTGTCGCCGGCCCAGCCCACTCGCCGGCGGAGTCCGGGGCCGGGGACGCCGCCTACCGCCCGCACGTCGAGGGCCTGGTCGCTCAGCAGCAGACCGAGACCACCGCGCCGCCGGCCACCTACATCCCCCAGCCCGCCGGCAGGGAGCCCGGCGTGCGGGTGGAGCCGACGTCCACCTCCTCGACCACCACGACCGAGGGTGCAACGACCACCACGGAAGGCGCGACCACGACGACGGAGGGCGGCGCGACCACCTCCACCGTGCGGGAGACGACCACGACCAGTGGCGGCACGACCACCTCCACCGAGGCCGCGACCACGACTGCGGGTGGTGGGACGACCAGCACCACCGAGCGCCGGGCCAGCACGACCACCGGAGCGAGCGGCACCACCACGCCGTCGAGCACCACCGGGCCGGCGACGACCAGCCCGTCGACCACCACGCCGTCGAGCACGCGGCCGACGACCACCGCGCCGTCCAGCACCGCCCCGTCGACCACGGCGGGACCGCCGGGCGGCGTGCCCAGCACGACGGTCTACGTCCCGCAGCCGGCAGGGCCGCCGAGCACCACCACGACCACGCCGTCCAGCACGGAACCGTCCAGCACGACCGCCACCACGCCGTCGACGACGGCACCGTCGAGCACCACGAGCCCGCCGGGCGGCACCGGACCGCCCAATACCGCCGTGCCCACACCGACCACGCCGCCGAGCACGACGACACCGCCGGCCACGACGACACCGCCGAGCACGACGACACCGCCGGCCACGACCACGCCGCCCACCACGAAGGCGCCGCCGACCACGACGGCGCCGCCCACCACGACCACGCCTCCCTCGGGTGGTGGTGGAGGCGGTGGCGGAGGGCAGCCCGAGCCGAGCCCGCAGCCGCCCGAGGCACCGGCCGGCCGCTCGCACCGCGTGGTGGAGGGCGACAACCTGTGGACGATCTCGCGCGACCATCTCGCGCAGGCGACCAACCGGCGGTCGAGCGAGCTGCCGGACCACGAGATCGCCAGCTACTGGCTGCGGGTGATCGCGGTCAACCGCGCGTCGCTGCGGTCGGGCGACCCCAACGTGATCTTCCCAGGCGAGCTGATCATGCTCCCGCCGGTGCGCTGACCGGTCGGTTCAGCGCTGCGGCGAGTTGGCCACTGTCCAGATGCGCCAGCGCCCGCCGGCGCTGGGGTCCTGGCGCATGTAGATGTCCCAGCGGAACGACCTGGACGGCGTGCCCTGGCGTGTGCTCTTGACCACGCCGCGCACCAGCCGGTCCTTGCCGGCCTGGAGGACC
>DASVXQ010000037.1:0-16503 GCA_036392615.1 Actinomycetes bacterium
CTACGCCCGCACCATGAAGAAGATCTGCTGGGAGGAGTCGGTCCACATCCTGCACGGCCGGGACGTGGTGCTGACCCTGGTCAACGGCACCTCCAGGCAGCGCGCCATGGTCCAGGAGGCGCTCGACCGCTGGTGGGGCCCACTGATGCAGATGCACGGGCCGCCCACCGACCCAGCCAAGGACCGCGACCTCGCCTGGCGGATCAAGAACAAGGACAACGACACCCTGCGGCAGGAATTCCTGTCGACCTACGTGCCGCGCATCCGCGAGATCGGCTTGGAGCTGCCCGATCCCGAGCTGCGCCAGGACCCCGACAGCGGCCGCTGGCACTACACCGAGCCGGACTGGAAGGAGCTCTACTCGGTGGTCACCGGCCACGGGCCCAAGTCGAAGGAACGGCTCGAGTTCCGCCAGCTCAACTACGAGCAGACCCGCTGGGTGCGCGAGACCATCCTGGCCGAGCCGAAGGCGGCCGCCTGAGATGGAGGTCTACGAGGTCTTCCGCCAGGAGCGCGAGGGCGCGCCGATGCAGCACTCCGGCAACCTGCTGGCGCCGGACCCCGAGCTGGCGAGCCACTACGCGCGCGAGTTCTACGGCCGCCGGCAGGAGTCGGTGCGGCTGTGGATCGTGCCGCGGGCGGCCATCCGCGACCTGAGCGACCCGGACCTGCTCCAGCCGCCGCTGGACCGCTCCTTCAAGAAGCCGGTGGGCTACTCGGCCGACATCAAGCGCAAGCTGGCCGCCGCGCGCGACCGGCTGGGCGTGGGCTCGGCCGGCGAGCCGGAGGCCGAGGACCCGGTGGTCGCCGCCGGCCGCAAGGGGGCCGAGCAGGCATGAGCACCAGCCTGCCGGCGACCGGCCCGGAGGCGGCCGCGCAGCTCGACGAGCCGACCCGCGAGGCGCTCGCCGAGCTGCTGCTGGCCATGGCCGACGACGAGTTCGTGATCGGCTTCTGGGACTCCGAGTGGACCGGCATCGCCCCGCTGCTGGAGGAGGACGTCGCCTTCAGCTCGCTGGCGCAGGACGAGATCGGTCACGCCCAGGTGCTCTACCAGCTGCTCGCCGAGCTGCGCGACGCCGACCCCGACCGGATCGCCTTCGGCCGCGGCGCCCAGGAGTACCGCCACGCGCGGCTGCTCGACCACCCGCGCACCGACTGGGCCTTCTCGATCGCGCGCCGGTTCCTCTACGACACCGCCGACGCCGTGCGGCTCGACCTGCTGGCCGCCAGTTCGTACGCGCCGCTGGCCGGGGTGGTCGCCAAGATGCGCCGTGAGGAGACCTACCACCTGCTGCACGCCACCGCCTGGGTGGAGCGCCTGGCCGGCGGCGGCGAGGAGCCGCGCCGGCGCCTCCAGGACGCGCTGGAGCGGCTCTGGCCGGACGCGCTGTGCGTGCTGGCGCCGCTGGAGGGCGACCGGCGCCTGGTGGAGGCCGGCGTACTGGCCGAGCCGCTGGCCGACGGCGAGCAGCGCTGGCTGACCGGCCTGGCGCCGCTGCTGGAGCGGCTCGGGCTGCCCTTCCCGTTCCGCCGCGCCGGCGCGCGCCTGGAGCCGGCCGTGGAGCGGCCGGCGAGCCCCAGGGGCGACCATTCCGCCAGCTTCGAGTGGCTCTGGGGCGAGTTCACCTCGGTGTACCGGTCCGACCCGGAGGCGGCCTGGTGAGCGGGCAGGCGGTGCTCGGCGAGCGGGCCGTCTGGGAGGCCCTGGCCGAGGTGCCCGACCCGGAGATCCCGACACTGTCCGTGGTCGAGCTCGGCATGGTGCGCCGGGTGGAGGTGGGGGACGGCCGCGTGCGGGTCGAGCTGCTGCCCACCTTCGTGGGCTGCCCGGCGCTGGAGGTGATCCGCCGGACGGTGGCCGAGCGCCTCGAGCGGCTGGCGCCGGTGGTGGAGGTCGAGGCCACCTTCGCGGAGCCGTGGACCAGCGACCGGATCACCCCTGAGGGACGCCGCAAGCTGCGGGAGAGCGGCTTCGCCCCGCCGGCGCCGCGGACTACCGGCGAGCAGCCATTGTTCGCTACGATCCCGGTACGGCCGGCCGCCGCCTGTCCATACTGCGGCTCCCCCGACACCACGATGGAGAATGCGTTCGGTCCGACGCTGTGCAGGTCGATCTTCTGGTGCAATGCCTGCCGGCAGCCTTTCGAGCAATTCAAGACGGTGTGATTCCGCGCGGGCGAGCTATGATGCTCGCGGAGGTTTTCATGGCACTGCTAGAGGTCAGAGACCTGCACGTCCAATTCCATACGGACGACGGCATCGTCAAAGCGGTCGATGGCGTCGATTTCACCCTCGATCGGGGTGAGACGCTCGGGATCGTCGGTGAATCGGGCTCCGGAAAGAGCGTCACCTGCCTCTCGATTCTCGGGCTGGCCCGTGGTGGGCGGGTCACCGGAGAGGCCAGCTTCCAGGGCCGTGACCTGCTGAAGATGCATCCGGACGAGATGCGCGACATCCGCGGCAAGCAGATCGCGATGATCTTCCAGGACCCCTTGTCGAGTCTGCACCCCTATTACCGCGTCGGCGCCCAGATCGTCGAGGCGATCCAGGCGCACGAGAAGGTCTCCAAGAAGGACGCGCACAAGCGTGCCGTCGAGCTGCTCGGGCTGGTCGGCATCCCGCGCCCGGAGCGGCGCGTCGACGACTACCCGCACCAGTTCTCCGGCGGCATGCGGCAGCGCGCGATGATCGCCATGGCGCTGGCGCTCGACCCGGCGGTGCTGATCGCCGACGAGCCGACCACCGCCCTGGACGTCACCGTGCAGGCGCAGATCCTCGACCTGATCGAGCGGCTCCAGGACGAGTTCGGCACCGCCATCGTGATGATCACCCATGACCTCGGCGTGGTCGCCGACATGGCCGACACCGTGCTGGTGATGTATGGCGGCCGACCGGTCGAGGTGGCCGACCGCCGCACCGCCTACTACCACCCCCACATGCCCTACACCTGGGGCCTGCTCCAGTCGCTCCCGGCGATCGGGGCCGAGCAGGACCAGGAGCGGCTGCATCCCATCAAGGGGCTGCCGCCGAGCCTCATCCACCCGCCGGCCGGCTGCAAGTTCAACCCCCGCTGCCCCTACGTGTTCGACCTCTGCACGCGGGAGGAGCCGAAGCTGCTGCCGGCCGACGCCGCCAGCCCAGGTCACCTGTCGGCCTGCCACCTGTCGCTCGAGGACAAGCAGCGGATCTGGGAGGAAGAGGTGGCGCAGACCCGATGAGCGACAACGAGATCCAGCCCAGCGCCCCGGCCCCGGCGGCCAGCTCCGCTCCGGCGGTGGACGCCGCGCCCGACGCGGCCGCCGCGCCGGAGCCCAAGCCGGAGCGCCAGCCGCTGGTCCGTCTGAGCGGCGTCAAGAAGTACTTCCCGATCACTCAGGGCATCGTCTTCCAGCGCGAGATCGGCCGCGTGCATGCCGTCGACGGGGTGGACCTCGACGTCTACCCGGGCGAGACGCTCGGCGTGGTGGGCGAGACCGGCTGCGGCAAGTCGACCCTCGGGCGGCTGGCCTGCCGGCTGCTGGACGTCACCGAGGGCACGGTCGAGTTCGAGGGTCGGGAGATCACCAAGCTCAAGGGCAAGGAGCTGCGGGCCTTCCGCCGCGAGGTCCAGATGATCTTCCAGGACCCCTACTCGTCGCTGAACCCGCGCAAGCGCGTCGGCCAGATCATCGGCGACCCGTTCCAGATCCACGGCATCGCCGACGGCAAGGAGCGCAAGCTCCGTGTCCAGGAGCTGATGGAGGTCGTCGGCCTCAACCCCGAGCACTACAATCGCTTCCCGGCGGAGTTCTCCGGCGGCCAGCGGCAGCGCATCGGGGTCGCCAGGGCGCTGGCCCTGCGGCCCAAGGTGATCATCTGCGACGAGCCGGTCTCCGCCCTGGACGTGTCGATCCAGGCGCAGGTCATCAACCTGCTGGAGGACCTCCAGAACGAGTTCAACCTGACCTACATCTTCATCGCGCACGACCTCTCGGTGGTGCGGCACGTGTCCGACCGCGTGGCCGTGATGTACCTCGGCAAGGTGGTCGAGCTCTCGGACGCCAAGCGCCTCTACGCCGAGCCGAAGCACCCCTACACCGGCGCGCTGCTGTCGGCGGTGCCGGTGGCCGACCCGGACGAGGCCGACAAGCGCGAGCGGGTGATCCTCTACGGCGACGTGCCCTCGCCGATCGACCCGCCGTCCGGGTGCCGCTTCCACCCGCGCTGCCCCAAGGCCCAGGACCGCTGCGTGACCGAGGTGCCGCCGCTGGAGCCCAAGGCCTCCGGCGACTTGGCCGCCTGCCACTTCCCGCTGGAGCCCGGCGAGGACCTCGCCAAGGCCAAGCCCGGCATCAGGCAGGAGTCCACCGCGCCGGCCATGTGAGGCCCACGGACCCGGAAGCACGCCTGGAGACGAACGAACGCCCGGTGCCTCCAAGCACCGGGCGTTCGCGTGAGCGACGGCCGCTACGTGTAACGGACCCGCGGGTCGAGGTAGGCGTAGACGATGTCGACCAGCAGGTTCAGCAGCGTGATCGCCAGCGAGGTCACGATCGTCACCGCCAGGATCACCGGCAGGTCGGAGTTGAACACCGAGCTGACCACCCACTGGCCGATGCCCTGCAGGTTGAACACCGTCTCGGTGATCACCGCCCCGCCGAACAGCGTGCCGAGGTCCATGCCGAACATGGTCACCACCGGCGTCAGGCTGGAGCGCAGCCCGTGCTTGAAGATCACCTTCCACTCGGGCAGGCCCTTGACCCGCGCGGTGCGGATGTAGTCCTGCGCCATCGTCTCGATCAGGTTGCCGCGGGTCATCCGGGCGTAGAACGCCGCGAACAGCAGCGCCAGCACCACCCAGGGCATGATCATGTGGCTCAGCCACGACCCGAAGCTCGTCCCGATCGAGACGTATCCCGTGCCCGGCGCGATCCCGAGCTTGAACCAGAAGAGCCACAGCGCCATCAGGCCCAGCCAGAACACCGGCGCGGAGACGAAGAACAGCGCCAGGCCCATCGACAGCCGGTCGACGAAGGAGCGCCGCTTGACCGCGGAGACGATCCCGATCGGGACGCCGATGCAGACCCACACCAGCGCCGCCCCGACGGCGAGCTGCGCGGTGATGGCGATGCGGTCGACCAGCAGCGAGCGGACCGACTGGCGGGTCGCGAACGAGAAGCCCAGCCCCGGCCAGCCGTACTGGTCACCGGCGAACAGGTGCTTGACGAACAGGCCGTACTGCACCCAGACCGGCCTGTCGAGCCCGAACTGCTGGCGGACCTGTGCGATGGCCTCCGGCGTCGGCTGCTTCCCCGCGAACGCGACGGCGGGGTCGGTGGGAGGCATCACGAAGAAGATCAGGAAGGTGATCATCGTGATGATCAGCACGACGATCGCCACCCACATCAGACGCCGCACGATGTAGCGCCACATAGGTCACGAACCTTCGCTCGGTCGGGGAGGCGCGGACCACCGGGCCCGCGCCCCCGACGTTCAGCTCACTACAGGGTCGAAGCGTTGATCTTGTTGTTGACCGCGATCTCCGTCAGCGAGACGTAGCCTGAGAACTGGTCGAACTCGTAGTGCGTCAGGCTCGGGTTGGTCACGGTCGGGTTGTTGGCCCACAGGTACGGGATCCACGGAACCGCCGTCTCCATGACGGTCTTGTCAAAGTTCGCCCAGCACTGGTTCCGCTGCGGGTCTGTGGCCTGGATCTTCTCGCAGTCGTTGATCGGGGCGCTCACGTCCGGGATGGTCACCCCGGACGGGATCTTGGCGCCGACCTGGGAGGCAATGCTGGGGGTCAGACCGACCAGCGCGTAGTTGGTGTTGCCCGTCGAGATGATGCTGGAGCCGGCGAACAGCGGCGCGGCGAAGGTGTATGCGTCCGCGTAGTCCTTGCCCCAGCCGGCGTTCAACGCGATCGGGATGTTGTTCTTGACGGTCTGGATGGTGGTGTAGGCGGCGCTGCTGGCCAGCTCGCGCGGCTTCACCTTGATGCCGATCTTGCCGAGGCTGTTGACCACCACCGGCTCGAGGTCGGTCCACGGGGTGACGTTCCGGTTGATCATCACCAGGCTGGAGCAGGCCGACGCGTCGCAGGTGCCGTCCTTGTTGCTGTCGTACTTGGACTGCTTCATCTCCGCCTGCGCCTTGGCGAGGTCACCGTGGAACCCCGGCGTGGCGTAGGGGTCGTACGACTGGGTCAGGTCGTTGTTGATCACCGACGGCGGCATGATGTGGGTCGCGATCTGCCCGAAGGTTGGACCGCCCCACGCCTGCAGCATGGCGGCCTTGTCCATGATCAGGTTCGCCGCCTTGCGCACGTGGATGTCGTCGAACGGCGGCGTGGTCCAGTTCATGGTGATGTACCAGGTGCGGTCGCCCGAGTCGAAGTGGATCAGGTTCTTCTTGGCGGGCTGCGTCAGGTACTGCTGCAGGATCGGCTTGGGCGGCTGGTTGGTGAACGAGGCGTCCAGGCTGCCGGACTGGACCTTGTTGAAGATGTCGTTGACGTTGGTGTCGATGGTGACCTGGATGCCGTCGACGTTGTTGGTCCGCAGGTCGTCGGTGTTCTGCGCGTAGTTCGGGTTGCGGACCATGGTGATCTGCTTGCTGGGGTCGAAGCCGGAGATCGGCTTCATCGCCGAGCAGGAGCCGACCTTCAGCTGGTCGGAGCCCTTCAGCATGTACGGGCCCGAGGAGATGATGAAGCGGCCGTAGTCGCCGGCCTTGGTGAAGCACTTGGCCACTTCCTGCGGCACCGGCGCGGTGGCCGCCATCGACAGGCGGTACAGGAAGTCACCCTGCGGCTTCTCAAGATGGAAGATGATCGTCGAGTCGTCCGGGGTCTCGATGCCGGAGATCGGCTGCGGGCTCTTGGCCTTGCCGTCCATGCCCTTGATGGTGCCGAAGTAGTACTGGCCGTACTGGGCGACCAGCGGCGCGGTGTTGATGCGCTCGAAGGCGTACTCGATGTCCTTCGAGGTGATCGCGCGGTTGACCGGCGGACCGAACTTGAGGCCGGACTTGAGCTTGAAGGTGTAGGTCAGGCCGTCGCTCGCGATGGTCGGCATGGCCTGCGCCAGGTCCGGGTGCAGCTCGTTGCCCTTCGGCCCGGCGGTGTGGTTGGTCGCCACCAGCGTGCGCAGCAGCGCGTTGTACATCGTGAATGCGCTGGCCAGATACTCGCCGGTCGGGTCGAAGGCATTGGTGAAGCCGAAGTCGTCCTGTGCGGTGCGGAACACCCCGCCCTTCTGGACGGAGCCGGAGCTGGTGCCGCCACCGCCTCCTCCGCCGCCGCCGCCACAGGCCGCCGCCACCAGTGTCACGGCAAGGGCAAGTCCCACCATGCCGATCCAACGCCGTCTCTTGCCCATCTGTCCTCGCCTTTCACCTGAGGGGATCGTCACCGTCGTTGGCTGCCTCGATTGCTCTGTCGGGACCTCCCTTCGCGATTGCTCAGCTCCGCTCGCCAGGCCCGAGAGCGTCGCGGAGCCCGTCGCCGACCAGGTTGAACGAAAGGGTGGTGATCACCAGGAACGCGCCGGGGAAGACCATCATCCACCACGCGTAGGTGAACAGCTGCCCGTTGGTGGCGTCCGAGAGCATCCGGCCCCACGACGGCGTCGACTGGGGAACGCCGACGCCGAGGAACGACAGGCCAGCCTCGAACAGGATATTGCTGGGGATGATCAGCGACGTGTAGACCACGATTGGCGCCACCAGGTTCGGCAGCAGCTCGCGGAACATGATCCAGGTGTTGCGCGCGCCCAGCGACCGCGACGCCTCGACGAATTCCCGCTCGCGCAGCGAGAGCACCTGCCCGCGCACGATGCGGGCGATATTCGGCCAGGTGAACAGCGCGATGATGCCGATCACCAGGCTGAGCCCCGGCTGCAGCAGGCCGTGCAGGCAGCCGCTGGCGGTGGTGGAGCAGACCGTGGACAGGCCGATCGCGAACAGCAGCAGCGGCATCGACAGCACGATGTCGACCAGCCGCGAGACGGCCGTGTCGAAGACGCCGCCGACGAAGCCAGCGGTCATGCCAAGGACCACGCCGATCAGGCTGGCCAGGCCGGTGGCCACGAAGGCGATCACCAGGGACGTCCGGATGCCGTAGATGGTGCGCAGGAACACGTCGCGCCCGACCTGGTCGGCGCCGAACCAGAACTTGCCGTTGGGCCCCTTGGGCAGGCCCAGGTCCGGCGTCAGCATGGTCGAGCCGAACAGGTCGTTCGGCCCGTGACCGAGGATCGCCTTGAACAGGGGCGCCGCCAGACCCAGCACGATCAGCACCGCGATGATGATCGCTCCGGCGACCGCCGCCCGGTCCTGCATGAAGCGGACCCGGAACAGCTCCCAGGAGGTACGGGCGACCGCACCCTCACCTGTTGGTGTTGGCTGGGGCTCGATCTGCTCCTCGGTCAGGATTGGTTGGCTCACGTCGCCCTCCGCGGCCAGATGCGGCGCGCCGACCCCAGCCCACGCGGACGGGAGCCGGCCCGCCGACCAGCTTGTCGTGCCGGATCATAGCCCTACATGCAGGCGGCAAACCTGAGAAAGAGCTATGAGTTCGCACTGGTCAGGGCCGGTATTGATGTCTTCGCCCAGGATGATTGGTGGCGTTTCACTGTATCAGGCCCAAACAGGCCGAGTATGCCTGAGACGGTTCCTTGTCCCTTGCGCCCGTCCGGCACACTCAGCAGACGATGAGGAGCGACGAGCGACTGTGAGCCACCCCAACGAGCCCGTCTGGCCCGGCAAGCCACGCCCGCTGGGAGCGACCTGGGAAGGTCAGGGCACCAACTTCGCGGTGTTCGCGGAGGAGGCCGAGGCGGTCGAGCTGTGCCTGTTCGACGAGGACGGCGCCGAGACCCGGTTCGAGCTGCCGGAGGTCACCGCGCACACCTGGCACGGCTACGTCCCCGGGGTGGGGCCGCGCCAGCGCTACGGCTTCCGCGTCCACGGGCCCTTCGACCCCGCGCGGGGCCTGCGCTTCAACCCCGCCAAGCTGCTGCTCGACCCCTACGCCGCCGCCATCGAGGGGGTGGTCGACTGGGACGACGCGGTGTTCGGCTACCGCCTGGACGCCGGCGACCTGGTGCGTGACGATCGCGACTCCGCGCCGCACGTGCCGCGTTCGGTGGTGGTCCACGACGGCTTCCCCTGGGGTGACGAGCGCCACCCGGCC
Organism: Actinomycetes bacterium; assembly: GCA_036392615.1. Classification (GTDB taxonomy): domain Bacteria; phylum Actinomycetota; class CALGFH01; order CALGFH01; family CALGFH01; genus DASVXQ01. The sequence goes on from DASVXQ010000037.1 coordinate 9,176, forward strand.
GTGCCGTGGGCTGACACGGTGATCTACGAGGCGCACGTGCGCGGCTTCACCAAGCGCCACCCGGACGTGCCCGAGCGCGAGCGCGGCACCTACGCGGGCATGGGCTCGCCGGCGGCCATCGACCACCTGCGCCGCCTGGGCGTGACCACGGTGGAGCTGCAGCCGGTGCACCACTTCATCAGCGAGCACGAGGTGGTCCGGCGCGGCCTGACCAACTACTGGGGCTACAACTCCATCGGCTACTTCGCCCCCGAGGCCCGCTACTCCTCGTCGGGCCGGCGCGGCGAGCAGGTGCGCGAGTTCAAGGCGATGGTCCGCAACCTGCACGCCGCCGGCATCGAGGTGATCCTCGACGTGGTCTACAACCACACCGCCGAGGGCGGCGGGTTCGGGCCGACGCTGTCGTTCCGCGGGCTCGACAACCGCTCCTACTACCGGCTCGACGACGCCAGCCCGCGCGCCTACCTCGACTTCAGCGGCTGCGGCAACGCGCTCAACGTGCGCCACCCGCAGGTGCTCGCGCTGATCATGGACAGCCTGCGCTATTGGGTGCTGGAGATGCACGTCGACGGCTTCCGCTTCGACCTGGCCAGCGCGCTGGCGCGCGGCTTCCACGAGGTTGACCGGCTGTCGGCATTCTTCGACCTGATCCACCAGGACCCGGTGATCTCCCAGGTGAAGCTCATCGCCGAGCCGTGGGACGTGGGCGAGGGCGGCTACCAGGTGGGCAACTTCCCGGTGCTGTGGACCGAGTGGAATGGCCGCTACCGCGACACCATCCGCGACTTCTGGCGCGGCGCCCGCACCGGCGTGGCCGACCTCGCCTACCGGCTGACCGGTTCATCGGACCTGTACCAGTCGGACGGCCGCCGGCCGTACGCGAGCATCAACTTCGTCACCGCGCACGACGGCTTCACCCTGCACGACCTGGTCTCCTACAACTCCAAGCACAACCAGGCCAACGGCGAGGACAACCGCGACGGCAGCGACGACAACCGCTCCTGGAACTGCGGCGTCGAGGGGCCGAGCGACGACCCGGAGGTCCGCTCGCTGCGCGAGCGCCAGAAGCGCAACTTCCTGGCGACCCTGCTGCTGTCCTCCGGCGTGCCGATGCTGCTGGCCGGCGACGAGATGGGGCGCACCCAGCTCGGCAACAACAACGCCTACTGTCAGGACAACGAGATCTCCTGGATCGACTGGGAGCTGGACGAGGGCGGCTGGGCGCTGCTCGAGTCGACTCGCGCATTGCTCGCGCTGCGCGCCGCGCACCCGGTCTTCCGGCGGCGCAAGTTCTTCCAGGGCCAGGCGCTGCGCGGCTCCGCGGTCAAGGACATCGGCTGGTTCACCAGCGACGGCGCCGAGATGGACGAGGCCGGCTGGCGCGCCCCCGACATCGCCGCCCTGGGGGTGTTCCTCAACGGCGACGAGATCCCCGACCGTGGGCCGCGCGGCGAGCAGATCGTCGACGACTCGTTCCTGGTGCTGCTGAACGGCGGCGCCGGGCCGGTGCCGTTCACCCTGCCCGGCACGCCCTGGGCCAAGGAGTACGAGCTGGTGCTGGAGACCGCCTCCGACCCGGTCGTGCCCGGCGAGGGGCGCCCGCTGGGCGTGCCCTCGCGCGAGCTGCCGAACGACGACGACCTGGAGCGCTTCCCGGCGGGCGAGCGGTTCCTGCTGGCGCCGCGCTCCTGTGCCGTCCTGCGCAAGCGGTCCTGAGGGATACTGCCTCGGGGCGGGGCGGGGATGAGGTGATCGAGGATCTCCAGGCGGCGGGGCTGGCGGGGGGCACCGTGGACCGGTGCGCTGCTGGTCTGCCTGCTCGTCCTGCTGGCGGCCTGCTCCGGCGGGCCAGGGCGCCGCGCCGCCGAGGGCGGCGCCGGGCGGGGGAGCGTCGCCAAGGGGGCGACGGCGGACACGGCCCGCCGGCCGCTGCCGGGCGGCGGACCGGTCGGCGGCCGGATGGTGGTCCGCCGGGGTGCGTTCGCGCCGAGCGAGGGCTCCGGGGTGGTGGCCAGCCGCTCGCGGCCGGGCGTGATCTGGGCGATCCGCGACGGTGGCGAGTCGCAGCCGGGGCGGCCGCGGGCGGCCCTGTACGCCTACGAGCTGGCCGGGGACCGGCTCGGCGAGCTGCCCGGAGGCCGGCGGCTGCGGGCCGTGCCGGTGCCCGGGACCAGCAACGTCGACTGGGAGGACCTCGCCGCCGACGACCAGGGGAACCTGTGGATCGCCGACATCGGCGACAACGCCTGCCGCCGCGATTCGATCACGCTCTACAAAGTACGTGAGCCTTCCCCGTCCGCCGCCGGCGCGCGCCTGCTGGCGGCCTACCGCTACCGCTATCCCGACCCCGTCGGCGGCTGCCGCGGCCGGGACGCCGAGTCGCTGTTCCTGGCCAGCGGGGTGCCGTACATCATCAGCAAGGCGGCCGTGCCGGTCGTCTACCGTGCCGGGACGCTCGACGCCCGCCGCACCACCACGCTGAAGCGGGTCGGCACGCTGGAGTCGGGCACGACCGAGCCGATCGTCTTCCCGACCGGCGCCGACCTGGAGGCCGGCGGCGGGCGGCTGGCGGTCGCCAGCTACGCGACCCTGGCCGTCTACCAGGCGAGCGACCCGAGCCGCCGCGGCGAGGCGCTGGTCGCCGACCTGATCGCCCAGCCACCCCGCTGGACCGTCGAGCTCGGCTGCCTGCTCTGCCCCACCAGCCAGCTCAGCATGGTCGAGGGCGTGGCCTTCACCGGTCGCGGCCACGACCTCACCCTGCTGTCCGAACGTCACAGCGTCTGGTACGTGCCGACGCGGGCCTACCAGCGCTGAGCGCTACGGGGCGTGGCGGGGCCAGGGCTGGAGCTGTTCGAGCTGCATGGCGGCGCCCAGGAGCAGGGCTTCGGTGCCGCGGGGAGCGCTGAGCTGGACCCCGACCGGCAGGCCGTCGGCGGTGCGACCGGCGGGCACCGCGACCGCGGGGTGGCCGAGCAGGTTCTGCACGGGCGGGTAGGGCATGAACCGGGTCAGCCCGATGATCGTGGGCCACAGGCTCCGGCCCTGGTAGGCGCCGATGCGCAGCGGCGGGGTCGCCAGCGTCGGGGTGAGCAGCAGGTCGTAGCCGCCCTGGTCGAACCAGCCCTGGTAGCGGGCGCGCAGCGCCTCGGCGGCGGCGGCCGAGGGCGGCCGGTTGCGCCGCAGCCACCGCCCGGTGCGCACCCAGCCGCGCGTGCGCCGCTCCAGCGCGTCCAGGCGCAGCCCCTCGGCCTCCTCCGCGCCGCCGACGAAGGCGCGCTGGAGGAACGGCATCGAGTCGGTCGGCTTGTAGGGCGGGTCGGCCGGCACCACCGCGTGCCCGGCCGAGCGCAGCACCTCGGCGGTGGCCTGGAAGGCCCGCTCGACCTCCGGATGGAGCTTGACGCCCAGCGCCGGCGAGGCCGACGACACCGCGATCCGCAGCGGGCGCGACGGCGGCGTCACCGCCCGGTAGGTCGCCGTGCCGGCCAGCACGTCCAGCATCAGCGCGACGTCGGCCACGGTGGTGCCGATCGGGCCGAACTCCGACATGCCCACCCAGGTCGAGTGGCCCGAGGCGGCCGGGACCACGCCGGACCCGGGCTTGATGCCGACCAGCCCGCAGCACGAGGAGGGGATGCGGATCGAGCCGCCACCGTCCGCGCCCAGCGCCAGCGGCGCCATCGCGGCCGCCACCGCGGCGCCGTCGCCGCCGCTCGACCCGCCGGGCGTGTGCTCCAGGCTCCAGGGGTTGCGGGTCGCGCCGAACGCGGCCGACTCGGTGAACGGCCAGAGGCAAAGCTCGGGCACGGTGGTCTTGCCGAGCGGCACCGCGCCCGCCCGCCGCAGCCGCCGGACCAGCTCGTCGTCGTCGGCGGCCGGCTCCTCGCTGGAGGCCAGCGAGCCGTTGCGGGTCGGGTAGCCGGCCATCTCGAGGTTGTCCTTGATGGCCACGGGCACGCCGGCCAGCGGCAGTTCCGCGAGGTCGGCCCGGGAGGCCAGCGCCCGCGCCTCCTCCCGCACACCGTCGGGCCGCAGCGCCTGGAACGCGTGGATCCTCGGTTCCAGCGCGGCGATCCGGTCGAGGTGCGCGTCGACCACCTCCAGGGGGCTCACCCGCCGCTCACGCACGGCGCTGGCGAGCTCGATCGCGGTCCGGCCGACCAGCGACTCAGCGGCGGTGCCGACCACTTGCGCCTCCTTGGGATCAGGGGATCGAAGCCCAGGCCACCAGACCGAGCTCGGCCGGGCTGATCAGGCTCTGGTGCCGCGGCACCACCCGCACGGTGTAGCCGAAGGCCCCCGGTGTCAGCAGCGGGATCTCGCTCTCGAACACCCAGCCGCCCTGGTCGCGGTGACCGTCCTGCTTGAGCGGCAGGACGTCCACCTCGCGCAGCTCGTCGGCGTCGTCGACCCGCCCGTAGGCGATCTGCACCTCGACCTCCTCCGGGTCGAGGTTGCCCAGCTCGACCACGGCGCGCACGCCGATCCGCGACCCCAGAGCCGGCTCTCGCGGCTCGCCGGTGACCCGCCGGATCATCACCCCCGGCCAGGCGGCGGTCACCCGCTCCTTCCAGGCGGCCAGCTCGCGGGCGCCGTCGAAGCCACGCTCCTGGAGCCGCCAGGAGCCCTCGGCGGCGGGCTGGTAGTAGTCCTCGGTGTACTGCCGCACCATGCGGGAGGCGAGCACCGCCGGCCCGAGCGTCACCAGGTTGTGCTTGACCATGCCGACCCAGCCGCTCGGCGGACCGGCGGCGCGGTCGTAGAACAACGGAACGATCTCGTGCTCCAGCAGGTCGAAGATGGCCGACGCCTCGAGCTCGTCGCGCCGCTCGGCGGGGATGGTCGGGTCGTCGGCCGAGGGGATCGCCCAGCCGTTGCGGCCGTCGTAGCACTCGTCCCACCAGCCGTCGCGGATCGACAGGTTGAGGCTCCCGTTGAGCGCCGCCTTCATGCCGCTGGTGCCGCAGGCCTCGTAGGGGCGCAGCGGGTTGTTGAGCCACACGTCGGCGCCGGCCACCAGCGTCCTGGCCATGGCCATGTCGTAGTCGGGCAGGAAGGCGATGCGGTGGCGGACGCGCGGGTCGGCGGCGAAGCGGGCGAACTCGGCGATCAGCTCCTTGCCGCCCTCGTCGGCGGGGTGTGCCTTGCCGGCGATCACCAGCTGGATCGGCCGCTCGGGGTCCAGCAGCAGCCGGGTCAGGCGCTCGGGGTCCTTGAGCAGCAGCGTGAGACGCTTGTACGAGGGCACCCGCCTGGCGAAGCCGATGGTCAGGACCTCTGGGTCGAAGGCTCTGGTGATCCAGCCGAGCTGGCCCTCGCTGGCGCCGCGGGCCCGCCAGGCGATCGCCAGCCGGCGGCGCACGTCCTCGACCAGGCGGCGGCGGGCGCGCCGGCGCAGCTCCCAGACCTCGCCGTCGGGCGCGCCCTGGAGCGGCGTCCAGGGCTTGCCGGAGGTGGCGAAATCGGGGCCCAGGTAGCGCTCGAACAGCTCGGCCCAGTCGCGCTGCACCCAGGTGCTGGCGTGCACCCCGTTGGTCACGTGGCTGATCGGCGCCTCGGTGGAGCTGAACCCGGCCCACAGCCCGTGGAACAGCTCGCGCGAGACCTGCCCGTGCAGGCGGCTCACGCCGTTGGCGCGCTGGGCGAGCCGCAGGCCCATCACCGCCATGTTGAACATCGAGCCGTCGCCGTCAGGCTCGGCGCCGAGCTCCATGATCGCGTCGACGCTGAGGCCCGTCTCGACGCCGCTGGGACCGAAGTAGCGCTCGATGAACGACCGGGGGAAGCGGTCGATGCCCGCCTCGACCGGGGTGTGGGTGGTGAAGATGGTCCCGGCGCGGGTCGCCTCGATCGCGCTGGCCGCATCGAGGCCCTGGTCCTGGATCAGCCGGCGGATGCGCTCCAGCCCCAGGAAGCCAGCGTGGCCCTCGTTGGTGTGGAACACCTCGGCGCGCTGGCCGAGCACGTCCAGCGCCCGCACCCCGCCGATGCCGAGCAGGATCTCCTGCCGCAGGCGGTGCTCGCCGCCGCCGCCGTAGAGCCGGTCGGTGACCGCCCGCTCGGCCGGGCCGTTGCCGTCGACGTCCGAGTCGAGCAGGAACAGCGGCACGCGGCCGACGTCGGCGCGCCAGATCTGCGCCCACAGCGGCACGCCGTCGGGCAGGCGCACGCTGATCCGCAGCGGCTCGCCGTGGTCGTCGCAGATCAGCTCGAGCGGCAGCTCCTGCGGATTGAACGCGGGGTAGGACTCGACCTGCCGGCCGTCGGCGGTCAGCGTCTGCCGGAAGTAGCCGGAGCGGTAGAACAGCCCCACCCCGACCAGCGGCACGCCCAGGTCGCTGGCGGCCTTGAGGTGGTCGCCGGCCAGCACGCCCAGCCCGCCGGAGTACTGGGGGAGCACCTCGCTGACGCCGAACTCCGGGGAGAAGTAGGCGATCCGGCTGGGCGCGCCGCTGAGCGACTGGTACCAGCGCGGCTCGTGCAGGTACCTGGCGAGGTCGTCCGCGGCGGCCGCCTGGGCGGCGAGGAAGGCCGGGTCGGCCGCGGCGCGCTCGAGCACGGCGGCGTCCGCCTCGTTCAGCATCCGCAGCGGGTTGTTGCCCGACGCCTCCCAGCCGGCCGGGTCCATCGCGGCGAAGAGGTCCTGCACCGGGCGGTGCCAGGTCCAGCGCAGGTTGCGGGCCAGGACGGAGAGCGGCGCGAGCGGCTCGGGGACGGTGGGCAGCACCGTGAAGCGATGTAGCGGTTTCATGATGGTCGACTATACAAGCGAGCGGAGTTTGGCCTCGTTTTCGTGTCCACAGCCCTTGACCAGGGTGGACGGCACTGTGGCCGCGGTTCGCGAAGGTTTCCGGATCGGGCGATAGCTCCCGACTCCTAGTGGTAGCGTGCAGGTTGTGATCGGGCGCGTCGTCATCGAGGAGATCCGACCGCAGGTTGACTGCGGGCAATGGCCTGCCCGCGCGGTCGCCGGCGAGTCCCTGCCCGTCCGGGCCACCATCTTCCGCGACGGTCACACCATGGAGGTCGCCGCCGCGGTGCGGCTGAGCGGGCCTGGCCAGCGGCAGGACCAGCGTGTCCGGATGACCGAGGTCAACCGCGGCCTGCACCGCTGGGAGGCGGAGGTCACCCTGCCGACCACCGGCATGTGGAGCTTCACCGTCGAGGCCTGGACCGACGAGCTGGCCACCTGGCTGCGCGGCACCAGGGCCAAGCTCGACGCCGGCCGGGACGTCGAGCTTGAGCTGGAGGAGGGCGCGCGACTGCTGGAGCGCGAGGCGGCCCGGCTGCCGTCCGCCCACCGCGCCCCGCTGCTGGAGGCGGTC
>DASVXQ010000038.1:0-27635 GCA_036392615.1 Actinomycetes bacterium
GAGCTCGTCCACGGGGTCGGGGGCCAGCTCTACTACGACGGGGCCAACTTCAACGCCATCCTCGGCAAGGCCCGCCCCGGCGACATGGGCTTCGACGTCGTCCACCTCAACCTCCACAAGACGTTCGCCACCCCCCACGGCGGTGGCGGCCCCGGCGCCGGCCCCCTGGTGGTGGCCGAGCACCTGGCCGACTTCCTCCCCGCCCCGGTGGTCGTGCAGGACGGTGACACCTACCGCTGGGACACCGACCGGCCCCGCTCGATCGGGCGGGTGCACGGCTGGAACGGCAACTTCGGCATCCTGGTCCGGGCCTTCGCCTACCTGCTGGCCAACGGCGGCGACGGCCTCCGCGGGGTGGCCGAGCGGGCCGTGCTCAACGCCAACTACCTGCTCGAGCGGCTGTCGACGGCCTACCAGCTCGGCTACCCGACGCGGCCGGTGATGCACGAGTTCGTGCTCTCGGCCCGCCGGCAGAAGGCCAAGGGGGCGCGCGGCCTCGACATCGCCAAGGGGCTGATCGACCGGGGATTTCACCCGCCGACGGTCTACTTCCCCCTGATCGTCGAGGAGGCCCTGATGGTCGAGCCGACCGAGACCGAGAGCCTGGAGACCCTGGACAGCTTCGCCGAGGCCATGCTCGAGATCGCCGCCCAGGCCGAGCGCGACCCCCACCCGCTGCACCAGGCCCCGGTCACCGCCCCGGTCGGGCGCCTCGACGAGGCCCGGGCGGCCCGCCAGCTGGTCGCCCGCTGGCACCCGCCGTCCGAGCCCGACCAGGCCGCCTCCGACCCCGACGACGAGGGCCCGCCCGACAAGCCAACCTCCTAGCCGGCCGGCCGGAACGTTCGAGACGAGGTTCGGCGGGTATGGCTCGGTGACCACCTCGCACCAAAGGGGGCCATCGTGGCGGAACGGGCAACGACCGGCGGAGGCCGGGGAGCGACGACCAGGCGCGGCCACGGCACCGGCCGCACGACCACCAGCAGCCGGGCGGCCACGGCCAGGGTGACCGCCAAGGCCGGCGACATCACCCACCCCGAACGGTCGGTCGTCAAGGACCCGCCGCCGGCGCCCGACTACCCGCGCTGGCGGGTCGAGCCCGGCACCGGCGTCCGCCTGGCCGGCGTCGACCCGAACGAGTCCGAGCACTACCGGCGCAAGAAGGACGTGGCCGACGAGCTCAAGCGGCACCGCGACCGCATCGCCGACCTCCAGGCCCGGCTCTACGGCGAGCAGCGGCGCAGCCTGCTGATCGTCCTCCAGGCCATGGACACCGGCGGCAAGGACGGCACCATCAAGGGCGTCTTCCAGGGCGTCAACCCCCAAGGCTGCCAGGTCTGGTCGTTCAAGACGCCGTCCGCCGAGGAACTCGACCACGACTTCCTCTGGCGTTACCACGCCCGGGTGCCGGGCAAGGGCATGATCAATATCTTCAACCGCTCACACTATGAGGACGTGCTCATCGTGCGGGTGAAGGGCCTGGTCCCCGCGACGGTCTGGCGGCCCCGCTACGAAGCCATCAACCAGTTCGAGTACGCGCTGACCATGTCCGGCGTCACGGTAATCAAGTTCTACCTGCACATCTCCAAGGATGAGCAGAAGCGGCGGCTGGAGAGCCGCCTGGCCGACCCGGACAAGCGCTGGAAGTTCTCTCCTGACGACCTCAAGGAGCGCGTCTTCTGGGACGACTACCAGGATGCCTTCCAGGACGCCATCAACGCCTGCTCGACCCCGTACGCGCCCTGGTACGTCATCCCGGCCAACAAGAAGTGGTACCGCAACCTGGTCGTCGCCCGGACCATCGCCGACACCCTGGAGGCGATGGACCCGCGCTATCCGGCCGCCGAGCCCGGGCTCGACCAGATGATGGTCCCCGACTGACCTGCGCTGGGTGGTGGTCGCGACATTTCTTCAGGCCACCAGTCCCGTTGACGAATCACCGAAGCAACCCAGGTTCCTGCGATGCTTGACAAGGGGCTACTCCTCGCTCGAGGACTTCCTGCTTTCCTTCTGGGAGGGGTTCTTCCTGCCCAAGGACGCCAACAACCTATGGCCATGCTGTGGACCTGGTAGAACGGGGACATCGGCAAGACCCCAGGTTTCGACGGGGACTTCGAGCGGGCGCTTAGCGCGATCCCGGCCAGGGCGATCGTGATGCCAGCGGAGAAGGATCTCTACTTTCCCGCCCGAGGACAACGCATACAAGGTCAGGCACATGCCAAACACCGAGCTGCGGGTGATCCCCGGGGGTCTGGGGCACTTCGCCGGCGGCGGAATCGACGCCAACCAGACCGACACCAGGTTCATCGATGACGCTCTCAAGGAACTCCTTGCCCAGGAGATGTGAAGTGCCAGCGCTCGAGAGCCTGCAGGCAAACGGCGGCCACCACGCCATCGGCAGCAGGAACCCGAAGAGCAGCTGATGGTCGCCGCTAGCCCGCCGATGGGTCCAGCTCAAACCAGATGGTCCGCCCGGTCGGGCTCTCCCGGACCCCCCAGCGGCGCGCCAGGGCCTGCACCACCTGCAACCCACCGCCACCCGCCGATTCGGCGCCATGGATGCGGCGCCGCCACCGAGTGGGACCCCCGTCGTCAGCCACCTCCACATGCAGCCGGTCCTCCATCAAGGCGTAGCTGACCTCGAAGGTGCCACCTTCCTGCCCGGCTGGTGACTGGACCAGAGTGCTGGTGACCGTCTCGCTGACCAGCAGCCGAGCTGTCTCCTGCAGCCGGGAGCCGCCGACCAGGGCGCCGGCCACGAACGCCCGTGCCTGGGCGACCTGTTGGGGATGGCGAAGGAACCGCTTGCGCCGCATAGGGCCTGCTGGGGTGTCATCCGGTCGCATTGGCATTGGTCCTCCTGGGGGGTGGAGGCCGCCGGTACCCACCACGTCTACCCGCGCATGGGGCACGCTATGCCGAAGTCATCACCTGCTTGGCAGGGTCCCCCTGCCGCACCACACTGCAGTGGCCCACCGCCAAATCCGTAGGCGGATGGTCCGCGTCCACCCAGTGATCCTGAGTGCCGTTGCTGCCCCTCAGGTCAGGTGTGGAATCCAGCCAGATCGCCAGCGTCCTGTCCGGTGATGGCTGGTGGACCGACACCGAGACTGACAGTAGCCGTCCCACGAGCGCCAGATCACAGCCTGGTGCTCAGTGTCGAGTTGGTCGGCTCCAGGTGCGTGCCCTGCGGAAGCGGACTGGACCGGCCGTGGCAGAGTCACCGGCAGGATCGCCCCGTCGGCGCCGAAGCCGGAGGCTGTACTCGAAGGGGAGGGCGGCTCCGCGCCCTCCCCTTGCACACCGGATTCAGCTATCCGGTGGTGGCGGACCAGATGTCGGTGTTGCCGAAGGTCGCTGGACAGTCGGCCAGCGGCCAGGGAGCCGGCAGCGCAAGCTGCCCAGCAGCCAACGATGCCGCCCGGTACCGCTGCACCGCGTCGCAGACCGCGGCGTCGCGGGCGTCGGTCCAGACGCCCACACCATAGTCGCGGGAGGCGGCCGCGTAGACATAGTCGCCGACCCGCTCCTGGTAGATGTCATGGCCGGGATAGGTGCCGCGCAGGTCCCCCAGCGGCCCGTTGTACAAGGTGGTCCATCCGCTCGGCCCGCTAGCTGCGAAGGCGGCGGTGCGGAACACGCCATGGTAGGGGCGGGGTGAGAACATGTCCGCCCCTTGCCAGGGTGCGGTTGGCCCCTCGTAGATAACGTAGATGCGGCTGCCGTTGGGTGAGATGGCCGGGGCCGAGTACATCGACCGGTCACCGGGCAGGGAGGCAATCACGGGGCCCGCCCAGGAGGCGCCGCCACTGGTGGACCAGGACACGAGCGTCTTTTCGTTGTTGAAGCCGAAGCGCCCGTCGCTCCAGGCGTCCACGATGGCATTGGTAGCGCCTTGGCCGGTTGGGGCGCCGTTGGCGATGTCGACGCTGGGTGCGGCCGACAGGTCGATCCGCGCCCCGGCGTAGCCATCCATCACGCAGCGACCCTCGACGGGGTCGACCTGGTAGCACATGTCGTTCATGGGAACGACCCGCTGCGGCTTGGTCCAGTGCTTGCCGCCGTCAAAGGACTTCAGCATCACGTGGAAGCCGTGCCCTGGCTGCCCGACCATGAAGTTGGCATAGAACAGGTACACCACGCCGTGGCTGTCGGTGCGGATGGTGCAGCCGCTTACGAAGCCGAACTTCAGGAACGAGAACCCCGCGCCCGCGTTGCCGGGCAGCTGCCGCTGGGTCCAGGTGCTGCCGCCGTCCGCCGAGGAGGCCACCATGACCGGAGTTGGCGCACCCGACCCTCCGGTCTGGGCGCGGAATTCCACGTTGCAGGTGTAGACGCGGCCGAAGAAGGGGCTGGAGGCGGCGTTGTCGGCCCAGATCTGCTCCTTGTCCTCCAAGGCAAACGTCCCGGCTCGCTGGATGACGATGCTGGGCCGCATCCAGCTGGATTTCTGCGCCACCCGGGCAGGGGTCGGGTTGTCCAACCGGGAGACCGCCACTCCCAACAGCCCCCGCACCGTCCCGTGCGGGGCCGGCTGCAGAATACGACCGAAGTTGGCCGCCAGGTTGGCGTAGTAGACCCGGGAGCCGTTGCTCCATGAGAAGTTGCCGCTGGCGTCTGGACGGGGGCCGATGGCAACCCCCGGGTCGCCAAAGGAGACCAGCCCAGACTCGTAGTACCACGGCAGGGTCCCGATCGGGCCGACGTGGCCTAGGCACGGGCCAGCTGCCGGGGAGCAGTCCCGCAGAGTCCAGCCGGTGTAGGTCGGCTGGGTCCAGTTGTGGCCACGGTCGAAGGAGAAGTAGACGCCCGACACGCCGGCGTTGGTCCGGCTGGCGGGCTCGCAGCTGCCAATGGTCACCGCTAGATCGTGGGGGCAGGGTTGCTGGTCGATAAAGTCGTTGGACCCCGCTACCAGGACATTGGGGTTGTGCGCGTCAATGGCGACCGCCGGTTCGTTCTGATGGTTGCGTGGTGTCAGCCCTGATGGGCTGCCGACACTGACCTTGCTTGCCGTCGCCGCCGTCTGGGCAGCGGCGGGGAAAAGACCGGCCGTCAATACCGTGAAGAGCAAAGCGCCCACGACAGGGATGACGACACCACGGGACTTTGGCATAGCCCACCACCTCGGTGTGGTATGGGGCGTCCGCTGACCGGCCGACACGAGCCAGGCCGAGCGGACTGACCAGGCTGTCCTGCCTTCTCGCTGCACCTGACGAGCAGCAACGCCGCGCAAAGGCCAGGCAATCACCCCCCAACCTCCCACACGCCAGTTCTCCGTAATCTACGGGCATAGGCGATGAAGCGGAATCGGCCAGAAGGTGTACCTAGGACGTGACGGAAGACCAGCGCATCTACGGCAATCGCCGTAGGCGGGTACAGCAAGCTTGGCGCCGTACAGCACGACCAGCCAAGAACCGGCAGCCCAGGAGGCCACGCCACGCGGGCAACAATCCCGCTCAGGCGAGGCTCCAGCAACCCCTCACCTCCAGGCAGGGCCTCCTCCACTCAGGCCAGATCAACCTTGGCGGAACTGGGCATTCCGCTGCGAGGTCGCCACGCCCTGATCAGATCACACGATCAAGGCAGCTCACGCCGATGGACGAACGTTCGATCCTTCACGCGACAGCAGTCACGGTTTGAATACGGTCGAGGCTTGCAAGACTGTCAGCACCGCTCATCCGCTGCCAGAGGACCACACATGCCAAGCCGCGCTCGACACGGATACCAGTTGCGGGCGCCGACCGTGGCGCTGCTAGGCGCTGTCGCCGGCGGGTTGCTCCTGGCGGCCTGTACTGACGTCAACCGTCCCCGTGCCTCACCGCCGGGCACGACCCCGCCGACCCACTCGCCAGCGCCGCCGAGCACAGCGAGCGGCGGCCGCGGGGCCGATCTTGGCGTCTTCGAGGTGAGCTGCTATACGGGCAAAGGGGTGACGGCCTTGGGCAACCCCAGCTCCAGGCAGACCGTGTCGGTCGATCCGCGGGTCGTGCCGTTGGGGACACGGCTGATGATCGACAAGGTCGGCACTCGTGTGGCCGCCGACACCGGCATGACGGGTCGGCGGCTGGATATCTGGGAGCCATCGGCGGCCGCCTGCGCCAGGTTCGGCCGCAGGCAACTCCGGGTCTGGCAGGGCTTGTAGCCGACGCGCCAGGCCCATCCTCCCCCAGACCCCCGGTTGGCAAGGTCGGCAGAGAACGGCAGGGAATGATCGCGGACGCTCTGGTGGTGGGCGCCGGCGGCTGATGTGGCCGCCCTAGTCGGCGTCGGATCATCCCCTGCGATACGACCGATCACTGGGTTGTACGGCCGCACCTGCCTGCTCCTCTTGGTCATCCACCAGAGCGAATCAGACCGGTCTAGAGATGATCAATGCGAACGTGGGTTAGCGGAGACATACTGGCTCACCTGGGGCTTTGTGGCGCGCCGCGAGGGACTCGAACCCCCAACCGCCAGATCCGTAGCCGAGTGCCAGACGTCATTCTGGCGCTCTGGAGTCAAGGTGCCGCAGGTCAGGAAGGTTCGGCGGCAAGGTAGAGCGGTCATTGGCAAGGCAGAACATTGACCGCATCATTGACCCCGACGCCCGCGTGGTCGCCCCATATCCACCCGTGCCAGAGCCTGGTGGACTGCTGAACTCCCAGGAAGCGCCTGGGGCGAGCGGACGGGGGACCTAGCCGAGCAGGCCCGGGGTCCGTACCGACGGCAGCTTGCGCCCGAGGATCCGGCGCCCGCACATGAATCATGTCTGCGGGCGCCGGGCTCCTCGACTGCCCTCCGCCAAGGGCTACCAGTCGGGGAATGTGTCGCTGGCGGGATTGGTCGTCAGCCTGGTCACGGCCGTGCCGTCGGCCTGCATTGCGTAGATCTCCGGGTTGGGATCATCGCGGGTGCTGGAGAAGACGATCGTGTGCCCATCTGGCGACCCGGCGGGTGTCGCGTCGATCGCTGGGTTGACCGTCAGTCTGGTCTGCGCCGTCCCGTCGGCGTTCATGACGTAGATCTCAGAGTTGGGATCGTCGCGAGTGCTTGCGAAGGCGATCCTGGTCCCCAGCCACGTCGGCGACGTGTCGATCGCCGAGTTGGTCGTCAGCCGCTTCGCGATCGTGCAGGTCTTGACTTGACAGGTCCCCTCGCCGGTCGCTGGCATGATGTAGATCTCTGGGTTGCCGTCTCGGGTGCTGGAGAAGGCGATCTTCTGACCGTCGGGCGACCAGGCGGGGGTCGTATCGATCGCGGGGTTGCTGGTCAGTCTGGTCTGCGCGGTCCCGTCGGCGTTCATGACGTAGATGTCCCACTTGTTGCCGCCGCCGCGTGCAAAGGCGATTCTTGTGCCGTCAGGCGACCAGGCCGGGGTCGTGTCGATCATCGAGTTGCTTGTCAGTCTGGTCTGTGCCGTCCCGTCGGCGTTCATCACGTAGATCTCGGCGTTGCCGTCGCGGGTGCTGGTGAAGGCGATCTTCCTGCGGCCAGGTGACCACACCGGGTTCGTGTCGGCGGCCGTGTTGGTGGTGAGCCTAGTCACACCGCTGCCGTCCGACTTCATGACGTAGATCTCGGGGTTACCGTCGCGCGTGCTGGTGAAGAGGACCTTCGGAGTGACCGTAATCGTCACGGTCGCCACGTTGCTTGTCAGGGCGCCATCGCTGGCCGTGTAGGTGAAGGAGTCCTGCCCGGTGAAGCCCGCCGTTGGCGTGTAGCGGAAGGCGCCGTTGCTGGACAGGGTGAGCGTCCCGTGCGCGGGGCGGAGTGCGGACTTGTCGAAAATGACCACAAGCGGGTCACCGTCGGTGTCAGAGTCGTTGGCCAGCACGCCGGGAGCAGGCACCGTGAGCAGCGTGTCCTGGTCGGTGTGGTAGCTGTCGTCCTGGGCGACGGGGTTCCCTGGCGCCGGCACGACTGTGATCGTCACGGTCGCCCCGCTACCCGTAGGGCCGCCATCGCTTGCCATGTAGGTGAAGGAGTCCTGCCCCTTGAAGTTCGTCACCGGCGTGTAGGTGAAGGAGCCGTTGCTGGACAGGGTGAGCGCTCCATGCGCCGGGCCGGTCATGAGCACGGCCGCAAGCCGGTCGCCGTCGGGATCGGAGTCGTTTGCAAGGACGCCGGGAGCTGTCACCGTGAGCGGCGTGCCCTGGTCCGTGCTGTAGCTGTCGTCTTGGGCGACGGGGGGGTCCGGCATCGGCAGGACCGTGATGGTCACGGTTGCCACGTCGCTGGTCAGGGCGCCGTCGCTGGCCTTGTAGGTGAACGTGTCTCTGCCGTTGAAGTCCGCCTCGGGCGTGTAGGTGAAGGCGCCGTCGGGGCTCAGGGTGAGCGTTCCGTGCACGGGCCCGGTTACCAGTGTGGCCGTCAACGGGTCGCCGGCGGCGTCCGAATCGTTTGCAAGGACACCCGGAGCCGCCACCGTGAACGGCGTGTCCTCCTTGATGTTCTTCCCGCCGTAGCTATCGCTCTGGGCGGTGGGAGCATCCGGCACTGGCGCGACGGTGATCGTCACGGTCGCGGCGGTGCTGAGGTCGGTGCCGTCGCCGGCTTTGTAGGTGAAGGTGTCACTGCCGTTGAAGTTGGCCTCGGGCGTATAGGTGAGGGAGCCGTCGGTATCCACGGCAACCGTGCCATGCGCTGGGGCGGTCACCGAGGCCGCCGCGACGCTGACTGGGTCGCCGTCGGCATCGGTGTCGTTGGCGAGCACGGCGGGGGCAGGCACGGTCAGCGGCGTGTCCTCGTCGGTGCGGTAGCTGTCGTCGCGGGCGACGGGGGCGTCGTTTGCCGCGGCGACGGTGACGGCGACGCTGGCGGTGTCGCACTTGGGATCGGCGAGCGCGTTGGTGGTGCCGTCATCGCAGACCGTGTAGGCAAAGGAGTCCAAGCCGTTGTAGTCGACGGCTGGCGTGTAGTTGACCTTGCCGGCGTCGGCACCGCCGGTGATGATCGTCGCCTGCCCGTGGGCAGGCTGGGTGAGGGAGCTGACCGACAGCGCCTGACCCGCCTCATTTCCAGGACCGGGAGCGTCGTTGCCGGTGACGTCGATCACGGTGCTTGCATCCTCGGCGAGCGTGACCGAATCGGTGACCGCCATGGGCGCGTCGTTCACCTCAGTGACACTGACGGCAACGCTGGCCGTGTCGCACGCAGGGTCGGCAGTGTCGTTCGTGGTGCCGTCGTCGCAAACTGTATAGGTGAAGGAGTCGGAGCCGTTGTAGTCGGCCACCGGGGTGTAGCGGACCTTGCCGGCGTCTGACCCCAGGGCGACGATCACCGCTTGGCCGTGCGTGGGCTCGGTGAGCGAGCTCACCGAGAGCGCCTGGCCCGCCTCATCGGCGGGACCGGCGGCGTCGTTGGCGGTGACGTCGATCGCGACGCTGTCGTCCTCTGCCAGTGTGGCCGAGTCGGTGGCGGCGGTCGGTGGGTCGTTGACCTCGGTGACGCTGATGGTGACCGTTGCCAGGTTGCTGTCGGCACGACCGTCGTTCGCGTTGTAGGTGAAGCTGTCGGTGCCGTTGAAGTTGGCGGCGGGCGTGTAGGTGAAGGAGCCGTTGGCGTTCAGGGTGAGTGCCCCGTGCGCGGGACCAGTTGCAAGCGCGGCCGTCATCGGGTCACCGTCGACGTCGGTGTCATTGGCGAGCACACCAGGAGCCGCGACGGTGGAGGGCATGTCCTCGGCGGTGGTGTAGCTGTCGTTGCCCGCCACGGGTGGGTTGTTGGCGGTCGTGACCGTGTAGCGCGCGAGCGCGAAGTCGGGCGAGGAGTCGCCGGCCGCCACGACCTTGCCGTCCTGCTGGAGCGCCAGGGCGTAGACATGGTCGTTGTGGCCTGGGAAGTCGGTCGTGACCTTGCCGCCGGTGCCGAACGTCGCGTCGAGGCTGCCGCTCGGCTGGTAGCGGGCGAGCGCGAAGTCGAAGCTCACCCCGGTGGCGTTGCCGCCCGGAAGGCGCTCGCCCCCGGCGAGGATCTTGCCGTCGGCTTGGATGACGAGGGCGCGGGCGTTGTCGGTGCTGCCGTCGAAGTCGGTCGTCACCTTGCCGCCGGCTCCAAATGTGGCGTCGAGGGCCCCGCCGGCGTTGTAGCGAGCCAGTGCGAAGTTGAACGTTCCCCCGCAGCATTGGTTGCCGGTCTTTCCGGCCGCGACGATCTTCCCGTCGGCCTGCACGGCGACCGCCTGCGCCCAGTCCTGGTCGCCGCCAAAGCCTGTGACCACCCGTCCGCTGCTGCCAAAGGTGCTATCGAGAGTTCCGCTTGGCGTGTAGCGGGCAAGCGCGAACGCGTCGCCGGAAGGGCCCGTGGTGGATCCGGCCACAACAAGCTTTCCGTCCAGCTGCAGCGCGACTGCCCAGGCGATGTCGGTGCTGAGATGGCCGCTGATATCGGTCGTGACCTTGCCGCCGACGCCGAAGCTGGTGTCCAGCGTCCCGTTGGGGTTGTAGCGGGCGAGTCCGAAGTCCCAATCAGCCGCGGAGGTCAACGTCCCGGCGACCACGATCTTCCCGTCAGGCTGCAGGACGATCGCGCGCGCCACGGTAAGCGGCAGTCCCAGGCCAAAGCGTGTCGTGACCTTGCCGCCGACGCCGAAGGTGCTGTCCAGGGTTCCGTCGGCGTTGTAGCGGGCGAGCTCGAATTCGGTGGCGGCGCCACCCGCCGCCACGATCTTGCCGTCGGGCTGGACCGCGACCCCGAACGCCTGCTCACCGCTTCCGAAGTCCGTTCTGACCTTGCCGCCACTGCCGAAGGTGGTGTCCAGCGTCCCGTCCGGCCTGTATCTGGCCAACGCGAAGTCGACGGTCGTCCCCAGAGCGCCGCCCGCGGCCACGATCTTGCCATCGGGCTGAAGGGCGACGGCATTGGCCTGGTCGCCGTTGCCCGCGAAGTCGGTCGTCACCTTGCCGCCGGTCCCAAAGGTGCCGTCGAGGTCGCCCGCAGCCGCACGTGCTGGTGGCGCGGCCAGGCACACCACCGCGACGGCGAGCGCGCAGAACAGCCCGATCACCCACCTCGCCGCTAGGTCTCCGCGTCCGCCTGCTCCAGGCTCCTCCATCGCTCCTCCCCTCTGTGACCAGATCTGGGTCCGGATGGCAGCCATGTCGTGCCTCCTCCTCTCAGGCCACGCCCTCCGCCTCCACCAGCCGCTGATCGGCGCCTTGGCCATCACTGGCTGGCCGGTCGTCCTGGCGGGACAAGCACGGCCTCGACGATCCGCTCGAAGCCGATGCCGGCGCGTTCCTGCGCCTCCCGGAGCGCGTCAATGGACGGCGCGTCGAACAGGCACAGACACGACTCGTCGGAGGGGATGTGGATCGTGGAGAGATGCCGGACGGGAATGCCGGCCGCGGTCATTCCCTCCGCCGCTCGGCGGTCACGATCAACCGCGGCGGCCAGCTCGCTTGGATCCACAGCAGGCAGGTAGCGCTCCACGACGAACATCCTCACCAGTCCTCCCTGGTCGGCCCGTCGCAGGGCACGCTATGGCGGCGGCGGCGTCGAGGAATCCGTGGAAACCACGGATCAGTGGCAGCGGAACTCGGTCCCTACCGGGAGGCGTTGCCGGAGGCATAGCTCCGGGCCAGCTGGGCTCTGGATCGCACCCCGAGCTTGCGGTAGATCCTGGACAGGTTGTCCTCCACCGTGCGGCGGGACAGGAACAGCTCGGCGGCCACCTCGCTGTTGGTCTTGCCGTCCGCCACCAGCTGGGCCACCCGCTCCTCCGTGGGGGTGAGCCCCAGCGGGGCGGAGGGTCGGATCCCCACCCGGGCAAGCTCCGCCCGAGCCTTCGCCGCCCACAGCGGGGTTCCCAGCCGCTCGAAGATCTCCAAGGCGCGCTCCAGTGCCTGCTTGGAGGCTCGCTTCTGCCGGTTTCGTCGGTAGAGCTGGCCCGCCACCAGCAGGGTCCTGGCCAGCTCGAACGGCTCCCCCACGTCCTGGTGGTACTGGAGGGCAGCCTCGAGTGCGCCGATCGCGGTGGGCGCCGTGCCGCGAGCCGCCTCGACCAGGCCGCGGCAACGCGCCGCCGTCGCCAGCGACCAGATCCGGTGCAGCGCCGCTGCACGGGCCTGGAAGACGTCCAGGATCGACGCCGCTCGCTCCACCTCACCGAGCGCAACCAGCGCCTCGACCTCATCGGGAACGAACCGGAGGATGCCTGGCTCCGCCATCCCGACGCCGGCGAGCCTGTCGGCGAGCGGGCCGAGGCGGGCGTGCACGGTCGCGTGGTCCCCCACAGAAAGGTCGACGAACGCAAGCACCGCCGTGTTGAACTGGATCGGGGGGTAGAGCCTGCCGCGCTCGGCGATCACCAACCCCTCCTCGGCCAGCGATCGCGCCCGCTCGATCTCGCCGCGGAGCGCGTGCACCCGAGCACGCGAGGAGAGCAGGAACGCACGGGTCAGCCCCTGGCCGGTCTGGATCGCCAGCGTGTGCCCCAGCTCGGCGTATTCGGCGGCGCGTTCCAGGTTGCCTGCCCAGCATTCCAGCTCGGACAGGCTGGAAAGAATGAACGGGAGGGCGGCCTCGTCGCCTTGGGCCTCCAGCCTCGACCGGACATCCTCGAGGACCTCCCGGGCGGCCCGTAGCTGGCTGGTCTGCTTGAGCATGTAGCCGTGGAGGAAGCTGGGCCTCCACTCCACGGGAAGCGCCTCGGTCCATTCCTCGAGTGCCAGCGAGCGCTGCATCATGCGCGTGTCCACGCCGCCGCCGAGGAAGAAGTTGATGATCGCCACCATCGCCAGGGCCCGGGACAGGGCCCCGGCATCCTGCCGCTGCTCGGCCAGCTGAAGGGCCAGCCTGGCATGCTCGGCTCCCCGGGGGATGTCTCCAGCCACCGAGACCGCCCAGCTGAGGTGCTGCTCGATCTCCGAGCGCAGGTTCAGATCGTCGCCGGAGTCTTCTCGTGCCTGCTCGAGCAGCGCGACCGCGGCGAGCTGATCGTCCGCGTGGTAGTGCAGGATCCCGAGTCGGAGCAGAGCTTCCGCCCGATCGGTTGGAGAAGGAGATGCCTCCACAACCGCCTCGAGCAACTTCCGGGCCCGCCCGCTCTCTCCCGCGGCATAGTAGTGGTCGGCGGCATCCAACCTGCGCCGGGCTAGCTGCGCAGCCCCAGTCCGGGGGGTCAACCGGCAGGCTTCCTCTGACAGTTCCGCGGCCACCTCGGGAGCGCCGCGCGCCCGAGCTGCCCTGGCCGCTGCATCCAGCAGCCCCGCCACTCCGGCGTCGGGTCGCACCGTCGCCAGGGAGAGGTGGCGTGCACGCTCCTCCGAATCGGCGGTGGTGTTCGCCAGGCGCCAGTGGAGCCTGCGTCGCTGCTCGGGGGTTGCTTCGCAGATGGCCGCGGCTGCCAGGAGCGGATGGGTGAACTGGATCCCATCGCCGGAAATCTGGATGACGCCCGCGTGCGATGCCTGGTCCAGGTCCGAACGAACCCGCTCCGGATCGGCGAAGACCTCCTCCACGAGCCCGACCGTCGGCTGAGCCAACAACGCCACCACCAGGAGGCGGCGCCGCACCCGCACACTCAACCTCGCCAGCCTGGCCCTTACGGCATCACCGAGGGCGTCCGGGACCGGAAGCGGCTCCCCCCTGCGCAGTTCGCCCCCGCGGGCCTCGATCTCCCGGGCGATCTCCAAGGCGAACAACGGGTTGCCACCCGAGGCCTGGTGGATCCGGAGAAGGAGCGGCCTGGAGAAGGCCGCACCGAGCTGGCGTCGCAGGATCGCCTGCACCGACCCGACACTGAGCGGGCCAACGGTCAGCCGTAGCAGGTGCCCGGGCGGCAGTAACCGGTCGAGGTCCCGCGGCGCCTGTTCGCCCGTCCTGGACGTCAGCAGCACACCCACCGGGTGCTCGGCCAAACGGCGGATCACGAACTCCAGGACACGGGCCGTAGGACGATCCAGCCACTGGACATCGTCGATCGCCAGCAGGACCGGCCTTGAGGCCGCCAGGCTGCGGATCACCCCGAGCACGGCGGCGCAGACCGCACGCCGGTCCGGTTGTCGCACTCCCGCCTCGGCTCTGAGCATCGCGACCTCAAGCGCCCGCGCCTGAGGGGACGGCAGTTGCGGGAAGGCCTCATCCAGGACCGGTTCCAGCAGATCGGCCAGGGCCACGAACGCCAGCGGCGTCTCGGTCTGGATGGGACGGCACCAGAGCACCCGGTAGCCGAGCCGTCGCGCCCCATCGCGGCCGGCGAGCCACACGGTCGTCTTGCCGATCCCCGGCTCGCCTTCGGCCAGCAGCACGCCCGAACCGCTCGGCAGCCGGTCCAGGAACCCCCCGACCACGCGGAGCTCCGGATCCCGCCCGACGACGTCGGTCTCCATCGTCGCCATTCAGGTGACCGCACGAACCGTGATCGGCTGATCCGGTTGTGGCTGAGGGAACAGCTTCAGGAACATCGGCATCCTGGTGGGCCGCCAGACCCGCACCCTGCCGGTGAGCATCGCCGCCATCGGGTTGATCGCCTGGCGGATCATGGCCAAATTGAAGGTATCCGGGCTCATCCGTAAGGCCAGGTCCGGCCGCTCTGCCGCCTCCTCATCGGCGAGGGTGCATACTCCGTTCGCGATCCGCATCGTCCACCGGCCGCCAGCCGGCCCGGTGATGCGGAACTCGATGGTGAATGGGCGGCTCGCCCGTTCGGGCCGACACAGCCCTCGCATGGTCAGCAGGTAGTAGCCCACCGACCGGTGGGTGACGGCCCGCGGAGGCTCCGGTACGGCTCGGCGCAGGCGAAACTTGAGCTCGCTCAGCTCACCCCAGTTGTGGAGTCCGGCGGTCTCGACCATTTCCCGCAAGGAAACAAACCCGAGGTCGAAGAAGTGACTGAACACCCTGACATGATCCAGATCAGCGTCGTCGAACCTTCCAAGCGCGGTCCGGATCCGGTCATGCGCCTGGCGCAGCTGCGCCAATGACTGCTCGGGCGTCTGATCCGCCGGGCGCTTGGCGAACTCTTTGGCGTTCCACTCATCGATGTCGCGCATGGAACGCATGGTCCAGCGCTCGTCCCTTGGAAGGTTCTCTCCTGCCTCCAGCGGTTCGACGACGATGACTCGGTCGAAGTAGGCCAGGTGGAACGGCTGATCCGCGAACGTCCAGTCCTTCCCGTACGGTCTCCCCCAGTCGTCCGCGGACAGGCTTCCGTAGATCTCGTCGAACCCGCGCCACAGGGTCTCCAGCTCCGCGACGTATTCGTCGAGCCGCCAACGACCGGATCCGCGATCCGCCACTGGGAGCCACCTCCCCATCGGTGAAGAGACTCTCACGGACAACCGGGGCTAATCGGCCTCGTTGTCGCGCACCGCTGGGCCGCTGTCAATGTCAGATCTCCCAGGGAGCCCCACGCGTTCGGCGACGTGGCCGGCCGATCATCCTCCCATGCTTGCCGACCTGCCGGAACGCCGGTCGAGAGAGGCACTGCGGGTTGAGCTGGAAGGCATGACCAAGGCCTGACAACGTGGAGGCTGTCTGTTGCAGGAAGGCACCACGAAGAACTCGAGCCGCTCGGTCCTTCCTGCAATGGGCGGGGATTGAGTGCTCCGAAGTCGGGCCTATGCCCGGCTTGCTGGCCAACGAGGATTCTGGAAGATCATTGACCCATACATCCAGTGAGACAAGCTCTCGAGGCCAATTTGCACTCTGAACTGCTGGAATGGCGCGCCGCGAGGGACTCGAACCCCCAACCGCCAGATCCGTAGTCTGGTGCTCTATCCATTGAGCTAGCGGCGCTGGAGCGGAGGCAGCGCGATTCGAACGCGCGACGGGGGCTTAACCCCGAACCCGCTTAGCAGGCGGGCGCCATAGACCAGACTAGGCGATGCCTCCACGATTCCCAAACTGACTGGTGGTCAGCTTGGACTGGCCTATTGTAAGGAAGCTGCCGTCCAGACCCAAGCTGAAGGCGCATCGGAGCATGAGCCGGGCGACTGGACCGGATGCGGACGACCTGACCGGAGCTTGCCGGACCTGCGGAGGGAGATGAGCGGGCGTGGACGACGGCTCGGGGCCTCCGCCACGCCCTGCCGAGCCGCCGGCCCTGCCGGCGGGCGCGCCCCGGCGGCGGCTGGGGAACTTCCGGACGGCGGAGCTGGCGGGGCGGGTCCAGGAGGTGCTGGCCGAGGCGGGGATCCCGTCGAGCCGCAAGGCCGACCGCCAGCGGCCGGAGCGCTGGGGCCGTTTCCTGGACTGGATCGTGCACATGACCGGCGCTGGGGGGAACCGGGTCTGGGTGCCGCGCGAGCGGTTCCGCGAATCGGTCGACGCCTTGCGCGACGCGCGCCGGCGGGAACGATGAGCCCGGCGGGCCGGACCGCGGCCCGGCAGGGCCACCCATCGATCAGCCCGGCGGCGCAGGCGACAAGCCCGGGGAGGCGGGCCACGCGCCAGCCGGGCCGGACCACGGGCCCGGCGGAAGGGACCACGAAGGGGGTGCGGGCGCGCTGTTGAGCACGGTGCTTGCCGTGGTCGCGCTCCTGGTGGGGGCGTTGATCGTGGGGTTCACGGTGGGCTCGGCGATCCTCACGGTGGTGGTGCCTCGGGCGACGCCGGTGCTGCTGACGCGCCTGGTGTTCGTGGGCCTGCGCGAGCTGTTCATGCTGCGCAGCCGGCGGGCGAGCACCTACGAGGAGCGCGACCGAAGGCTGGCGCGCTACGCGCCGGTGAGCCTCCTCTCCCTGGCGGTGACCTGGCTGACGCTGGTGCTGCTGGGCTACATGCTGATGTTCTGGTCGCTCGGCGAGCGACCCTGGCGGCTGGCCTTCGGGCTGAGCGGCTCCTCGCTGCTGACGCTCGGCTTCACACCGCCGCGGAACCTGCCGATGACCGCGCTGTCGTTCACCGAGGCGGCCATCGGCCTGGCGCTGCTCGCCCTGCTGATCAGCTACCTGCCGACGATCTACACCGCCTTCTCGCGGCGCGAGGCGGCGGTGGCGTCGCTGGACACCCGTGCCGGCCGGCCGCCCTCGGCGGTGGCGATGCTGGAGCGCCTCTCGATCATCCGGGGCCTTGACGACATGGGCGATTTCTGGAGCTACTGGGAGGGCTGGTTCGTGGACATCGAGGAGACCCACACGACCAACCCGAGCCTGGTGTTCTACCGCTCGCCGGTGCCGCAGCGCTCCTGGATCACGGCGGCGGGCACGGTGCTGGACGCGGGCGCGCTGCTGGCCTCGACGATCGAGGGCCCGCGCCGGAGCGAGGTGGAGCTGTGCATCCGCGCGGGCTACCTGTCGCTGCGGCGGATCGCGGACTATTTCGGGATCCGTTACGACCCGGACCCCCGCCCGGACGACCCGATCTCGATCACCAGGGAGGAGTTCGACGCGGTGCGCGCGCGTCTGTCGGCCGTCGACGCCCCCTTGAAGGCGGACGTGGACCAGGCCTGGCGGGACTTCGCGGGCTGGCGGGTGAACTACGACACGGTGCTGCTGGCCCTGGCCGGCCTGACCATGGCCCCGTACGCGCCGTGGTCGTCGGACCGCTCGCTGCGCTACCAGCGCCCGCCACTGACCAGACGGATCACCAGGGGCGCGCGCCGCTGACGGCGGAGGAGGTGGGATTCGAACCCACGGGGTCGTCAGACCCGGCGACTTTCAAGGTCGCTGCCTTCGACCGCTCGGCCACTCCTCCGCCGCAGAGTCTACTTGGACGGCTGGATGACCTCGGTGCCGCCGAGGTAGTGCTGCAGCGCGGTCGGCACGCGCACGCTGCCGTCCTGGAGCTGGTGGTTCTCGAGCAGGGCGACGATGGTCCGCCCGACCGCGACGGCGGTGCCGTTGAGGGTGTGGAGCGGCCGGTTGCCGCCGGCCTCGCGCACCCGGCAGGCGATCCGCCTGGCCTGGTAGTCGGTGCAGTTCGAGGTCGAGGTGAGCTCGCGGTAGGTGCCCTGCGACGGGATCCAGGCCTCGCAGTCGTACTTCTTGGCGGCCGAGGCGCCGAGGTCGCCGGCGGCGATGTTGACCACCCGGTAGGGCAGCTCCAGCGCGGTGAGGATCTCCTCCTCGCGGGCCAGCAGCAGCTCGTGCTCCTCGGCCGAGGCTTCGGGCAGCACGAACGAGACCATCTCGACCTTGTCGAACTGGTGCACGCGGAAGATGCCGCGGGTGTCCTTGCCGTACGAGCCGGCCTCTCTCCGGAAACAGGGCGAGAAGCCGACGTAGCGGCGCGGCAGGCTGCCAGGGTCGAGGATCTCGTCGGCGTGGTAGCTGACCAGCGGCACCTCCGAGGTGCCCACCAGGTAGAGGTCGTCCTCGGGGACGCGGAAGATCTGCTGCTCGTCGGTGGGCAGGAAGCCTGTGCCGAACATGGCCTCGCGGCGCACCAGCGCCGGCGGGATCATCGGCACGAAGCCGGCGCTGGTCAGCCGGTCGACAGCGAAGCGGACCAGGGCCAACTCGAGCATCGCGCCGGGGCCGGTGAGGTAGCCGAAGCGGGCGCCGGAGACCTTGGCGGCGCGGGCCACGTCGATGGCCCCGAGCAGCTCGCCGAGCTCGAGGTGGTCGCGCACCGGGAAGCCGAAGTCCCTGACCTGGCCGAAGCGGCGCAGCTCGATCGAGTCCTCTTCTCCGCCGGGCGGCACCGAGGGGTCGGTCAGGTTGGGGACGCGGGCGAGCAGGTCGTTCAGCTCGGCCTCGACCTGCCGGACGCGCTCGTCGGCCCGGTCGACCCGCTCGCTGAGCTGCTTGAGGCCAGCGAGCACCTCAGCGCGCCGCTCGGGCGGGGCCTGGGCGACCTCCTTGCCGCGGCGCTTCTGCTCGGCGCGCAGGCTGTCGAGCTCGGTGATCGCGGAGCGCCGCTCGGCGTCCAGCTCCAGCAGGCGGTCGACGGCGTCGGCGACGCCGGGACCGCGGCGCGCCAGCGCCTCCCGGACCATGTCCGGGTTGTCACGGATGAGCTTGAGATCGAGCACGCTTGGCCTCCATAACGATCGCACGCGAAGCAATCACACCTGGCGGGCAGGCTACTACCCGGGGATCAGGCGTGAGATCGGAGGGCTTGCTGGTCCGGCCGCCCCATGGCCATGGCGATCGCCGCCCGCTCGTCGTCGGAGAGCTGGTAGCTGGAGGCGCCCCCCCTGATGGCCTTGGCGTACGAGCGCGAGTCGGTGCGCCCGTTGATGGTGGTCAGCACCACGCCGTCGCCGGCCTCGTCGAGCAGCGCGGTCGAGAAGGACAGCTGGCCGCCGACGTCGGGGAAGGCGTCGTAGCGGGCGAAGCCGACCGTCCGGACCGCGGACGAGACGCGCTGGCGGAGCTGGGCGGCCTCGCGGCCGATCAGCTCGGCGGTCCGCTGCAGCTCCTTGACGGACTGGACGTGGCGCGACACCACCGCGAGCAGGTCGCCGTGGGGCACGTTGTCGAGCACCTGGGCATAGGTCCGCCGGAGGCGCGCGAGCCGCAGGCCAAGCGCCAGCACGGCGAGCAGCAGCAGGGCACACGCGGTGAGACTCGCGTAGACGAGGACCGTCAACCACTCGACCGAAAGGGCTGGCACGACGAGGATGACCTCCTACGATCTCGAGCACACGGGGAAGGCCGCGGCCCGCGGGCCCGGTGGGTCGAGGGCCACCCACCCCACGGGAACCAGGGCCATCGGCGATTGTACAATGCGAGGACTTTGGACGAAGGTCAGCTTCGGCAGCTTCTGAACGCGGTGGCCCATGGCGAGCTGCCCACCGACGACGCACTGCGCCGCCTAGCCAGCCTTCCCTTCGAGGACCTCGGGTTCGCGCGCGTCGACCATCACCGGCCGCTCCGCTCGCTGGGCCCGGAGGTCGTCTACGCCCGCGGCAAGACGCCGGAGGAGACCGCCGCGATCGTCACCTCGCTGCTTGGGCGGCCCGGCGCGCCGGTGCTGGTCACCAAGGCCGAGCAGGCGCACGCCGACGCGGTGCTCGAGGTCGCCCCCGGGGCCACCTGGCATCCCCGCTCGGGGATGCTGGTGTGCCGGCGGCTGGAGCCCGCCGCCGCCGCCGGCCTGGTGCTGGTGGCCTGCGCGGGCACCAGCGACCTGCCGGTCGCCGAGGAGGCGTGGGTCACCGCCGGAGCCTTCGGCTGCCGGGTCGAGCGGCTGGTGGACGTCGGGGTCGCCGGCGCGCACCGGCTGTTCGCCGACGCCGGGCGGCTCCAGGCCGCCGACGTGGTGATCGTGGTCGCCGGCATGGAGGGGGCGCTGCCCTCGGTGGTCGGCGGGCTGGTGGCCGCGCCGGTGATCGCGGTGCCGACCAGCGTGGGCTACGGCGCGGCCTTCGAGGGCCTGGCCGCGCTGCTCGGCATGCTGACCTCGTGCGCGGTGGGCGTGGCGGTGGTCAACATCGACAACGGCTTCGGCGCCGGCGCGCTGGCGGCGCGGATCCTGGCGGCCCGGGACCGCAAGGCGCCCGAGGCCGAGGCCGACGGGCTGCCGGCTGGGCCCCACCGGGCGTTGCCGCAGCCCGGCCGGCCGGTGGAGGCGCGCCCCGGCGACGGGGACGCTCCGTGAGCCCGATCGGCACGCCGTTCGCCTACTTCGACTGCTTCGCCGGCGTGGCCGGCGACATGGTCCTCGGCGCGCTGCTGGACGCCGGAGGGTCGGAGCGCGCGCTGCGCGACGGCCTGGCCCCGCTCGACCTCGACCCCTACGAGCTGGAGGTCGGCCAGACCGAGCGCGGCGGGATCGGGGCCACCGAGGTGGTGGTGCGCACCGAGGGCCGCAAGCGCCGGACCTGGGGCGACCTGCGGGAGCTGCTCGGCGGCGCGCGGCTCGACGAGCCGGTGCGGCGGCGGGCGCTGGCCACCTTCGCCCGGCTCGCCGAGGCCGAGGGGCGCGTGCACCGCGTGCCGGCGGAGCAGGTCCACTTCCACGAGGTCGGCGCGGTCGACGCGGTGGTGGACGTGGTCGGGGCGGCGCTGCTGCTGGAGGACCTGGGCGTCAGCGAGGTCTGGGCCTCGCCGGTGGCGACCGGCAGCGGCCGCACCCGCTCGGAGCACGGCGTGCTGCCGGTGCCGGCGCCGGCGGTGCTGGAGCTGCTGCGCGGCGCGCCGCTTCACGCCGGCGGCGTCGAGGCGGAGCTGACCACCCCGACCGGCGCGGCGATCCTGGCTGCCAGCGTGGACCGCTTCGGCGAGCTGCCGCCGGTGCGGCTCGCCCGGGTCGGCTACGGGGCCGGCGGGCGGCGGCACCGGGAGCTGCCGAACCTGCTGCGGGTGCTGCTCGGCGAGCGCGCCGGCGCGGAGCCCGACGGCGACAGCGGGCTGGTGCTGGAGGCCAACATCGACGACATGACCCCCGAGCTGGCGCCCTGGGTGCTGGACAGGCTGCTGGAGGCCGGCGCCGCGGACGTCTGGTTCACCCCCATCCATATGAAGAAGGGGCGGCCGGGGATCACCTTGTCGGTGCTGTGCCCGCCGGGGTCGGAGGCCGCCCTGCGGGCGGTGCTGTGGCGTGAGACCTCGACGCTCGGGGTGCGCGGGCTGCCGGTGCGCAAGTGGATGCTGGAGCGGCGGGTGGTCGAGGTCGAGGTGCCAGGCGGCACCGTTAGGGTGAAGCTCGGGCTCGACCAGGGCGCGGTGGTCAACGCGGCGCCGGAGTTCGCCGACTGCGCGCGGCTGGCGACCGCCACCGGGCAGCCACTGAAAGAGGTCATGGCGCGCGTCCAAGCGGCGGCGCTGGCCGCGCTGGACTCCGAACGCCCCGGCGACGCGGCAGCGCAGGGTCCCGGAGGCCGGGCCGGCTAGAGCGCCGGTCACCTATCCGCGGTGCGCGCCATTACGGCTTCCCGTCACCTCGGGTCATTCAGGCACGGCACCGATGCATGACCGGCGCTCTAGCGGCCGACGGCCTCCTCACGGTCGTGGGAGGCTTCGGCGCGGTCGCGGGGCGCGGCGGCCTCGCGGCGCATCCTGAAGCCGATGACGGCCAGCGCGATGGCGAAGGCGATCGAGACGACCGCCAGCGCGCCGTGGACGGCCTTGAAGCCGAAGTCGTGCTGGCTGTCACGGGCGATGTTCCACATCCGCGTGACCCAGACGTACACGGTCCAGGCGGCCGCGGCGAGCAGCACGTTGGAACGTGCGCGGGAGGTCTTCATGGACGCCATGCTAGAGCGCGCCCGCCCCGCGCGCATCCCGAACCGGACGGGCTGGGCGCGACGCCGGCGCCGGTCAGCGCCCAGCCCCTGGCGGGGGCACGCCGCCCCGGCGGTCAGCCCAGGCCGATGGAGCGGGCGATGTTGACCTTGAGGATCTCGCTGGTGCCCTCGTAGAGGCGCATCGCGCGGACGAAGCGGGCGTAGCGCTCGATGCCCATCTCGGTCATGTAGCCATTGCCGCCGAACACCTGGATGGCGCGGTCGGCCACGCGGCCGACCATCTCGGTGGCGACGTACTTGGCCAGCGCTGCCTCCTTGCGGCCGTCGGCGCCGTGGTCGAGCGCGTCGGCCTGGGCGTAGACCAGCAGGCGGGCCTGCTCCAGCTCGGCCAGCGAGTCGACGATCATCCCCTGGACGTACTGGTTGGCGCCGATCCTCTGGCCGAACGCCTCCCGCACCTTGGCGTACTCCAGCATGCGTCCATAGAGGTACTGGGCAGTGCCGATGGCCATCGCCGAGATCGACATGCGGCCGCCGTTGATCCACTTCATGGCCGAGTAGAAGCCGTAGCCCTCCTTGCCGAGCAGGGCGCCGTGGTCGACCCGACAGTCGGTGAACACCAGCTCGGCCTGGTTGGCGTCGTACATGGTCCGCTGGCGGCGGCCGACCTCGAAGCCCGGGGTGTCCTTGTCCACCAGGAAGCAGGAGATGCCGCCCTTGGCACCGAGCCCGGGCTCGGTGACGGCGAACAGGATCACGTAGTCGGCGTCGGCGCCGTGGGTGATGAAGTGCTTGCGGCCGTTGATCACCCAGCCGCCGTCGACCCGTTCGGCGCGGGTGCGGATCCTGGTGGCGTCGCTGCCGGCGTCGGGCTCGGTGAGCGCGAAGCAGGCCTCGCGCTCGGCGCGCATGGTCGGCGCAAGGTAGCGCTCCTGCTGCTCGGGTGTGCCGTCGAGCAGGATCGGCGTGGGGCCCTCGACGCTGGGCAGCACGCCGCCGGGCATGGTCAGTAGCAGGCCGTGGCGCATGCATTCCTCGACGCACAGCACCAGGCCGAGGTAGCCGACGCCGCCGCCGCCGGCCGACTCGGGCATGAACAAGGTGTAGAAGCCCTCGGCGGCGGAGCGCTTGCGCAGGGCGCGCTTCTCCTGCTCGAGGGCGGAGAACGTGCCGGTCTCCTGGATCTCCTGGGCGTAGGCGCCCTCCTTGGGGGCGACCTCGCGCTGGATGAAGCTGCGGATCGCGTCGCGCAACGCGACCAGTTCCTCGGGGAGTTCCAGCACGCTCATGTCGGGCGCCTCCTTGAGCCATTCGTCCGGCTACCGCTCGTAACCCACCCCTGTTCAGCGTAACCAGCCGGAGAAGGCAGCGGTAGGGGTCCCGCCCCAACCTGTGGACAACCGCGGGGCGGGAGCCAGGACGGGCGGTCGGCGCCGCGGGTCGGGCAAGGGCGGGCGGCGGGCGGGGCCGGCGCCCCGGGTGAGCAGCCCGGGAGGGCGCCACGCGACGCCCCGTAACCGGCCAAGGGGGGAGCTTGCCTCCCCCCGCCGCCCCGCACCACGCACCCACCCCACGCCGAGGGGGGAGCCTCGAGGGGGGAGCGCTAGCTCCCCCCTCGAATTTGCCGGCCGGACTTGAAGACGGCGGCGGGGCGGGTGAGGGCGCCAGGGTCCGCCAGGACGTCGCCGTGGACGGCGAGCACGTCGGCGATCGCGCCGGGGTGGAGCATGCCGCGGTCGGGGTCGCCGAGCAGGTCGGCGCCCTCGGCGGTGGCGGCGCGGACGCCGGCGAGCACGTCCAGCCCGGCCTCGACCATGGAGAGGACCTCCTGGGCGACCCGGCCGTGGAAGTTGTCTGGTGTGCCGGCGTCGGTGCCGGCGACCACCCGGACGCCAGCCTTGACCGCCGCGCGGAACGACGCGGCCTGCGCCTCGGCGGCCGGGCGGGCGCGCTCCTTGATCCACTCCGGCACGCTGGGGCCCTCGATGATGCAGGTGGGCGCCGAGAAGGTGGCGCTGTAGCGGGCGCCGCTGGAGAGGAACAGGTCGATGCAGGTCTGGTCGAGGAACATGCCGTGCTCGATCGAGTCGACCCCGGCGCGCAGCGCGGCGGCCACCCCGCCCTCGCCGATCGCGTGGGCGGCGACCCGCAGGCCGAGCCGGTGCGCCTCGCCGACCAGCGCGTCCAGCTCCTCCTGGGTGTAGGCGGCCACGCGCGGGTCCAGGCCGCGGGTGAGCACGCCGCCGGTGGCGACCACCTTGATGCAGCCGGCGCCCATCGCCAGGTTGGCGCGCACCGCCGCGCGCATCTCCTCGGGGCCGTCGGCCACGCGGCCCATGTAGGCGATGTGGCCGCCGGTCATGGTCACCGCCGGGCCGGCGGCGATCACCGTCGGGCCCTCGACCGTGCCGGCCTCGATCGCCTTGGCCAGGGCGATCACCTCGCGGCCCGGCGCGCCCAGGTCGCGCACCAGGGTGGCGCCGCCGTCGAGCTGGCGGCGGCAGTTGGCGATCGCCGCCAGGGTCCGCTCCGCCTCGGTCGGCGGGATGCCGGCCTGGAGGTCCGGCCCGCCGCTGGCGACCAGGTGGACGTGGGCGTCGACCAGGCCGGGCAGCAGCGTGCAGCCGGGCAGCTCGACGACCGGCGCCTCCCGCGCCGCGTCGGGCAGCTCACTCCCCCGGCCGACCCAGGCGATCCGGTCGCCCTCCAGCCACAGCGCCGCGTCGGCGATGGGCTCCCCGCCGCTGCCGTCCAGCAGGCGCGGGGCGCGCAGGACGACTGCCTCGGGCTGTCTGGCGGCGGTCATCGGGCCTCCATGCTCGGTCGAACGCTCCAGAGAAAGCCAAAGCCCCGCCGGGGCGGGGCTCCATCGAGTGGGCGAAGGGGGACTTGAACCCCCACGTCCTTACGGACACAGGAACCTGAATCCTGCGCGTCTGCCAATTCCGCCACTCGCCCGAGCAACGGCCACGGATTGTAGCAGCGGCCTGGTCGGGATGCGACACGGTATGTGGCAGTTGTGCAACGGCGCCGCCTCGATCCGTTCCGAGAGCCCGGATTGCGAGGCCGAGGCGGGTACACTGCGGCAGGCGGGGTACGTTGCAGCAACCTGCACACGTGCGGATAAGGTCTCGTGCCTGGAGGAGTGCGTGCCAGTGCCCCCCATCAAGCGGTTGGCCCGGCCGAAGCATCGCGGGGTGAAACAGATGTTCAGCACAGAGACCTTGGCAGCGCGGCGGCGGCCCTGCGGCTGCCCGCGCGGGGGGCGCTAGGCCGAGCATGGGGTTTCTCCGGGAGTTCGAGCGGCGCGTCGAGGGCGCGGTGGAAGGGCTGTTCGCGCGGGCCTTCCGCTCCGGGGTGCAGCCGGTCGAGCTGGGCAAGCGCCTGGTCCGCGCGGTCGAGGACAGCCGCCAGGTGGGCGTCAGCCGCATCTACGTGGACAACCACTACACCATCGAGCTGTCGCCGCGCGACCGGCAGCGCTTCGCCGACTACGAGCGTGCGCTGACCAGCGAGCTGGCGGCCCTGGTGGTGGACACCGCCCGCGAGAACGACTGGGCGATGATGGGCCCGGCCAGGGTCGAGCTGGAGACCGACGAGGCGCTCAGCGAGGGACGCTTCCGGGTGGTCAGCCGGGTGGAGGCCAGCGAGCAGCGGCCGGTGGCGGCGGCGCGCGGCTGGGCCGACGAGCCCGCCGGCCCGGTCGGCCCGGCGACCGCCATGCTGCCCGGCGAGGTGCGCAGCTCGCGCCCGCGGGCGCCGGCGAGCCTCACGCTGCTGACGGTGACCGGCGCGGTCTCGCAGGTCTATCCGCTGAATCAGCCAGAAGTCATGATCGGGCGATCTGAGCAGTCTGATATCGCACTTGCTGATCCAGGCGTCTCGCGCAACCATGCACGGATCATCCGTGAAGGCGACGACTTCATCGTGGAGGATCTCCGCTCGACCAACGGGACCGAAGTGAACGGCCAGCCGATCCGCCGGCGCCGCCTGGCGGACGG
This sequence comes from Actinomycetes bacterium, assembly GCA_036392615.1. Taxonomy (GTDB): domain Bacteria; phylum Actinomycetota; class CALGFH01; order CALGFH01; family CALGFH01; genus DASVXQ01. The sequence goes on from DASVXQ010000038.1 coordinate 26,059, forward strand.
CGACGTCGTCAAGCTGGCGAACTCGACCCTGCAGTACCGACGGGAGGGCTGATGCCGCCGATCTTCCTCCTTGCGGTCAAGGTCGCGTTCCTGATCGTGCTGTACCTGTTCGTCGCCCGGGCGGTCCGGGCGGTGGTGATCGACGTGTTCGGGCCCAAGGCCGAGCGTCGCCGGCCTCCGGCCTACACGCCGCGAGCCCCCGCGCGACCCGCCCCGGCCCGGTCGCCGAGCCGGCGGCCACCGCGTGAGCTGGTCGTCACCGACGCGAGCGGTCGGCGGACGATCCCGCTGAAGGAGTCGATCACCCTGGGCAGAGCCGCCACATGTGACCTGGTGATTGCGGACAACTACGTGTCCAACGTGCACGCCCGCGTCTATCTCAGGGACGGCTCCTACTGGCTGGAGGACCTCGGCTCCACCAACGGCACCTACGTGAACCGCAGCCGGATCTCCACCCCGACCCAGATCGGACCGGGCGACGACATCCGCATGGGCAAGGCCACGCTGGAGCTCCGCCGCTGATGCCCCTCAACCGTGGCGCGATGACCGACATGGGTCGGATGCGCAAGAACAACGAGGACCGCTACCTCATCGCGGGGCGGCTGGCGGCGGTCGCCGACGGCATGGGCGGGCACCGGGCCGGCGAGGTCGCCAGCGCGATCGCCATGGAGGAGCTGGCCACGCTGGAGCACGCCGGCCCGTGGCCGACCCCGGCCGAGGCCGGCGAGGCGCTGCGCGCGGTGTTCCTGGCGGCCAACCGCCGCATCCGCGAGGTGGCCGCAAAGGACTCCGAGTTCGAGGGCATGGGCACCACCCTGGTCGCGCTGCTGGAGGACGGCGACTCGGTGCACCTGGCCAACGTCGGCGACTCGCGCGCCTACCTGCTGCGCAACGGCGAGCTCTCGCAGGTGACGGTGGACCACACGCTGGTCCAGGAGCTGATCGACGAGGGCCGGCTGCGTCCCGACGAGGCCGAGCGGCACCCGCAGCGCAGCATCATCACCCGCGCGCTGGGCGTCGAGTCGGACGTCGAGGTGGACCTGTTCACCTACAAGCTGCTGCCGGGCGACCGGCTGCTGCTGTGCAGCGACGGCCTCTCCGGCGTGGTCGACGAGCAGCGCATCCGCAACGTCATGCTGCGGGAGCCGGAGCCGCAGCGCGCCGCCGAGAAGCTGGTGGCGATGGCCAACGAGGGCGGCGGCCCGGACAACATCACCGTGGTGGTGCTGGACACCTCCGACCGCCTCGCCCGCGTCGGCGAGCACACCGGCGACCTGGACGCCACCACCAACGGCGCGATCCCGCCGAGCCGCGACGGCGCCACCAGCGAGCTGATCACCGGCCTGCACCGCCGCGTCCCCCCCACCGGCGCCGCCACCTCGAGCCGCTCCGCCAGGCGCCAGACCGACCGGGGCCGCCAGGCCGGCGCCGGGGCCCGCGCCAGCCGGCATTCGCGGCGGCGCGGCCTGAAGCGCGTGCTGGTCACCCTGCTGGTGCTCGCGGTGCTGGCGGGCGCGGTGATCGGCGGCCGGGCGCTGATCTTCAGCCGCTACTGGGTCGGCTTCGACGACAACCAG
>DASVXQ010000039.1:0-8061 GCA_036392615.1 Actinomycetes bacterium
CGACGCCGCCCTGCTGGACGCCGACGCGGTCATCGCGGATCTCATGCACAACGTGCACGACGACCGGTTCACCAGGTCCCTCCAGAGCTACCAACAGCACCGGAGAGCCTGCCGAGCACCGTGAGAAGAGCCGGATGCGCCGTGGCGTCCGCGGTGCCGCCATGGCGGGCGCGGAGGCACGCCGGGCGCGGAAGCGCAGCTGGCCGGGCCCCGCGGCGCGTCTAGCCTCCCGGCTTGGCCGCCCCGGCTCGCGGGGCCAGCTCGGCGAGCACCCGCGGTGACACCACCCTGGCCCCGTCGCCGGCCGGCTCGCTCGGCAGCAGGGCGAGCACCGGCGTGGTGATGCCGGCGGCGACGTAGGCCTCCAGCCGGGCGCGGCACTGCTCCGGGGTGCCGTGGACCAGCAGGTCGTCGACCACCTCGTCGGGGACGGCGGCGTTCGCGCCGCGCAGGTCCCCGGCCTCCCAGGCGGACCACATCGGCGCCAGCGCCTCGCCGCGCCCGAGCCAGCGGTGGAAGGCGGCGTACACCGGCACGGTCAGATAGGTGCTGAGCAGCCGGCGGCCGACCGTCCTGGCGTAGTCGCGGTCGTCGGTCGGGCAGACGAACAGCCGGGCGACCAGCTCCTTGCCCTCGCCGGCGGCGTGCAGCTCGGCGGCGACCTTGGGCACGTCGCGGGGCGAGAGGAGATTGGTGATCGCGCCGTCGGCCTCGCGGCCGGCCAGCCGCAGCATGCCGGGACGCAGCGCGGCCAGCAGCACCGGCGGCGGCACCTCCGGCACCCGGGCGAGCCGGAAGCCGCGCACCGTGAAGGTCTCGAAGGCCTCGTCGATCCGCTCCCCCGCCAGCGCGCGCTTGACGAACCGCAGCGTGTCGCGGGTGCGCTGGAAGGGCCGGTCGAACGAGGCGGCGTTCCAGCGCTCCACGATCACCTGCGAGGAGGCGCCGATGCCGAGCGCGAAGCGGCCGGGCGCCGCCTCGGCCATGGCGGCGGCGCTCATCGCCAGCAGCGCCGGCCCGCGGGTCGCCACCGGGACGATCGCGGTGCCGAGCCGCAGGGCTGGCGACCAGGCCGCCGCCAGCGCCAGCGGGGTGAAGCCGTCGGCGCCGGAGACCTCCGCCGACCAGACGTCGGCGTAGCCGAGCTCCGCCAGGCCCTCGACCACCTCCCGGTGGGCCGGCAGGCCGACGCCGTCCAGCGGCAGGGTGACGCCCCAGCGGACCTCCCGGGCGCTCACCGGCCGGCCTCCACCGCGCCGCCGGCGGGCCGCTGCCGGGCGGCGCCGGCGACCATGCGGCGCACCCCGGCGAGCCAGCGGTCGGGATTGGCGGCCTTGCGCTGGAGGTGGGTGGCCACCTCGGGGTGCGGCAGGATCAGGAAGCGCTCCGCCGCCAGCCCCTCGACCACCGCGTCGGCGACCTGCTCGGGCTCCAGCAGCGCACCAGCGGCGGCCACCGCCCACGCGGCGGGGTCCCCCTGCTCGAGCCCGCCGAGCAGCATGGGCGTGCGGACCCCCTGCGGGCAGAGGGCGCTCACCTTGATATTGCGGTCGCCGTAGGTGACCGCGAGCCACTCGGCGAAGCCAACCGCGGCGTGCTTGCTGACCGTGTAGGGCGCGTCGCCCGGGTTGGTCAGCAGCCCGGCCGCCGAGCAGGTCTGCAGCAGGTAGCCCTCGCCACGCTCCAGCATGGCCGGCAGCACGGCGTTGGCCGCGTGGACGTGGGCCAGCAGGTTGACCGTCCAGGCCCGCTGCCAGTCGGCCGCGCTGGCCTCCAGGCCGCGGCCGAAGGCGACCCCGGCGTTGGAGCAGAACAGGTCGATCCGGCCGAACCGCGCCAGCGCCTGGCCGGCCAGGGCGCGGACCTCCGGCTCGGCGCCGACGTCGGTGCGGGCCGCCAGGCCGAAGGCGCCGTGGCGGCCGACCTCCTCGGCCACCCGCGCGGCGCGGTCCTGGTCGAGGTCGGCGACCACCACCGCCTCGGCGCCCTCGGCGGCGAAGCGGCGCGCCATCGCCGCGCCGATCCCGCTGCCCCCGCCGGTCACCACCACGACCTTGGCCCGTAGCTGCATCCGCCGTCTCCCGTCGCCGCCTGCCGGTCCTGGTGACTATCGCGCCTCGCCGGGGTGGGCCGTCAACGGCCGAGGGGCCACAGGCGGTGCGAAGCGCCCCGGACCGCGGCAGGCGAGCAACTGTGGGCCCACTGGTCAGACCGCGTGGACCAGCGGAAACTTGACATTCTTAGCCTTTCCCTAAGTACTTCTCAGATACTTCTAAGGCGTCGGCAGTAACTCAATGCTCGCCTCGCGAATCTGTGTGGCAAGTCCGGCGAATAGGAAGGTACGCACGATGTGGCCCGGTAGGACCACCGGCCTGACGTGCGCTTGGTTAGGGAGGTGCAAGTGCTGGCATCGAAGTACGTGCGTCATCTCCGCCTGCTCGCTGTCGTCGGGGTCGTCGCCCTGGTCGCCGCCGCGTGCGGCGGTGGCGGCGGCACCAGCTCCGGTGGGAACAACAACGCCACCGCGCAGAAGCAGGGCGGCAAGGCGGTGTTCGCCGCCGAGCAGTGGCCCGAGTGCCTCAACCCGATCACCTCGTGCGCCAACGCCTCGTGGCTCGTCTACACCGCCTGGGAACACGTCATGCCCCGGCTGATGCAGACCGACCCCAAGGGCAACTTCGTGGCGTCGGACCTGCTGGTGGAGGCGCCGACCGAGCAGAACGGCGGCATCAAGACCAAGCCGTTCACCATCACCTACAAGCTCCGCCCCGAAGCGGTCTGGGACGACGGTTCGCAGATCACGTCCGAGGACGTCAAGTTCACTTGGGACGCGATCATGAAGACCACCGGGACGATCGGCACGACCGGCTACGACCAGATCAAGACGATCGACACCTCGGACCCCAAGACGGTCGTCATCACGTTCAAGGACGTCTACTCCGACTGGCAGGACCTGTTCGGCGGCAACAACGCCAACGGCGTCATCCTCAAGAAGGCCGCCTTCTCCAGCCCCAACGTGGCCAAGGAGATGCAGACCAGCTACGGGTTCTCCGGCGGCCCCTGGAAGCTGCAGAGCTACTCGCAGCAGCAGACCGTGCTGGTCCGCAACGACAAGTACTGGGTCAAGGACCACATCCCCCTGCTCGACCAGGTCACCTTCGTGCCGCGCACCGACCAGAGCACCGAGATGAACTCGCTGCTCACCGGCGAGGCGCTGGCGGCCTACCCGCAGCCGAGCCGCGGCATCACCAAGCAGCTCAAGGCCCCAGGCATCAAGTACGAGTCGGGCACCGGCTCGACTTTCGAGGGCCTGTGGATGAACAACGACGCCTTCCCGTTCAACGACAAGACCGCCCGTGAGGCGTTCGCCTACGCGATGGACCGGCAGGGCGTGATCGACGCCATCTACAAGCCGGACTTCCCCGAGGCCCAGGTGCTGAACTGCGCCGGCTGGTCCCCGGCGGTCAGCGACTGGTGCGGCAACGACTTCTCCGACATCAGCTACCAGCCCGACAAGGTGAAGTCGCTGCTGGAGGGCTCGGGCTGGACCAAGGGCGGCGACGGCATCTACGCCAAGGGCGGCAAGCGCTTCTCGGTGGAGTTCAACACCACCGCAGGCAACAAGCTCCGTGAGGACACCCAGGCGCTGCTCAAGGAGAAGGCCAAGGCCGCCGGCATCGAGCTGGTGATCAAGGACCTCCCGGCGACCCAGCTGTTCGAGGACCGGCTGCCCAAGCGCGAGTTCACCCTGGCCGAGTACGCCCAGGTCGCCTCGCCGGACCCGAGCGTCACCGCGATCCTGGGGGCCGACCAGATCCCCAGCGCCGCCAACGGCAACAGCGGGCAGAACTTCCTCGGCTGGAAGAACGCCCAGGCGACCGCGCTGATGAAGGAGAGCGACAAGACCATCGACCACGCGCAGCGGCGCGACCTGATCATGCAGATCAACAAGATCGAGCGTCAGGACGTCCCCTGGCTGCCGCTGATCGCCAAGCCGCTCATCCTCACCTGGCACGACGACCGGCTCGCCGGCCCGGTCGGCGAGTACGCCGCCTCCAGCTACAGCGGCTTCTTCAACATGTACGACTGGTCACTGAAGTAGCCACAACCCGCGGTTCGACGGGCGGGCCGCCCCGGCGGCCCGCCCGTCGGCCAGGCGATCGGAGCGAAGATGCTGCGGTTCATCGTTCGCCGGGCCCTCATCTCCATCCCGCTGCTGCTGGTGGCCAGCGTGCTGGTCTTCACGGTGATGCACCTGACCACCGATCCGACCGCCGGGCTGCGGGTCAACCCGCGCATCAGCGCCGCCGACATGCAGCGCTACCGGCACGACCTCGGGCTCGACAAGTCCGGGCCGGCGCAGTACTTCGCCTGGCTCGGCAACTTCGTGCAGGGCAAGTGGGGCACCTCCTTGTTCACCAACATCTCGGTGTCGGCGCAGATCCGCGAGGCGCTGGTCAACTCGATGGTGCTGGGCGTCACCGGCTTCGCCATCGCGCTGCTGCTGGGCGTGACCATCGGGGTGATCGCCGCGGTGCGGCAGTACTCGGTGTTCGACTACCTGGCCACCAGCGGGGCGTTCGTGGCGCTGTCGATCCCGGTGTTCTGGTTCGCCCTGATTCTGCAGCTGCTGTTCGGGCTGTACCTGGTGCGATGGCTCCACCTACCGGAGCCGATCTTCTTCACCGCCGGAATGGTGCAGCCCGGCTCCCAGGGCTTCGAGCTGGTCGACCGGCTGCGCCACCTGGCGCTGCCCGCGATCGTGCTGGCGGTGCAGCTGCTGGCGGTCTACAGCCGCTACATGCGCGCCAGCATGCTGGAGGTGCTCAACTCCGACTACCTCCGCACCGCCAGGGCCAAGGGGCTGCGCGAGCGCCGCGTGATCGTGCATCACGGCATGCGCAACGCGCTCATCCCGATCACCACCCAGGCGGCCATCGACCTGGGCGGCCTGGCCGGCGGGCTGATCGCCACCGAGGCCATCTTCCAGTGGCCGGGCATGGGCGCGCTGTTCGTGCGCGTGATGGGCGATGGGGACTATGCGATCGCACTGCCATGGGTCATGCTCACCATGGCCTTCGTGATCGTGTTCAACCTGGTGGCGGACATCCTCTACGCAGTCCTCGACCCAAGGATTCGCTATGCCTGACGGGACCGGAGACCACCCCCCGGCAATGGTGCTCAGCCCGGTCAGCACCAGCGTCGAAGCCCCCACGAGCACCGAGGCGCTCGGCCTCGAGGAGCACGGGCTCTCGCAGCGCACGCTCGCCTGGCGCAGGTTCCGGCGGCACAAGCTGGCGATGGCCAGCCTGGTGCTGCTGACGCTGATCGCGCTGGTCACGATCTTCGCCAGCGTGATCGCCCCCTACGGGTTCAGCGAGCAGCACCTGGAGGACACCCTCAGCGGCCCCAGCGCCAAGCACCTGCTCGGCACCGACACGCTCGGCCGCGACGAGTTCTCCCGGCTGTTGTACGGCGGGCGGGTGTCGCTGCTGGTGGGGTTGGGCGTGGCGCTGTCGTCCGGGGTGCTCGGCACGCTGATCGGCGCCGCCGCCGGCTTCTACGGCGGGCGGCTGGACAACATCGTGATGCGCATCACCGACCTGGTGCTGGCGATCCCGCTGCTGGTCATCCTGATCATCGCTTCGCGAGTGACCTCCGGCGGCATCCTCGACATCGTGGTGGTGCTGTCGCTGTTCCTGTGGACACCGCTGGCGCGGATCGTGCGCGGCCTGTTCCTCTCCTTGAAGGAGAAGGAGTTCATCGAGGCGGCCCGGATGATCGGCGCCTCCAACCGGCGGATCATCTTCCGCCACCTGGTGCCCAACACCCTCGGGGTGATCATCGTCAACGTCACCCTGACGGTGGCGCTGGCGATCCTCACCGAGTCGCTGCTGTCGTTCCTCGGCTTCGGCATCCAGCCGCCGACCCCGTCGTGGGGCAACATGCTGGAGGACGGCCGCGGCCTGATGACCCTGGCCGGCTGGCTGGTGTGGTTCCCCGGCGCGGCGATCCTGCTGACCGTGCTGTGCGTGAACTTCCTCGGCGACGGCCTGCGCGACGCGCTCGACCCGACCCAGCGGCGGGTGCGGGCATGACCGCCGAGCGGGTGTCGGCGTTCGCCGACGCCGTGCCGGACCCGGCCGGCGACGTCGTCCTCGAGGTCGAGGACCTGAGCACCATCTTCCACACCGAGGCGGGGATCGTGCACGCGGTCGACCGGGTGAGCTTCTCGGTCAGCGCCGGTGAGGTGCTGGCGGTGGTCGGCGAGTCCGGCTGCGGCAAGACCGTGACGGCCCTGTCGGTCCTCGGCCTGCTCCCCAAGCAGACGAGCAGGATCACCTCGGGCAGCATCCGCTACCGCGGCAAGAACCTGCTGAAGATGCACCCCGAGGAGCAGCGGGCCATCCGCGGGGACCGCATCGCCATGGTCTTCCAGGACCCGCTGACCGCGCTGAACCCTGTGCACCGGGTGGGCGCGCAGATCGCCGAGCAGATCGAGGCGCACCGCGACGTCAGCGGCAAGGAGGCGTGGCGGCGCGCGATCGAGCTGCTCAAGCTGGTCGGCATCCCCAACGCGGAGCAGCGCGCGAAGAACTACCCGCACCACTTCTCCGGCGGCATGCGCCAGCGGGTGATGATCGCCATGGCGATCGCGCTGGACCCCGAGCTGCTGATCGCCGACGAGCCGACCACCGCGCTGGACGTCACCGTGCAGGCGCAGATCCTGCGGGTGCTGCTGGACGTGCGCGAGCGTTTCGGCATGGCGATCGTGCTGATCACCCACGACCTCGGGGTGGTCGCCGGGGTCGCCGACCGGGTGATGGTGATGTACGCCGGCAAGCGCATCGAGCAGGCCGACGTGCACACCCTCTACGGCAATCCGAAGCATCCCTACACCTGGGGGCTGCTCGGCTCCACCACCCGGGTCGACCGGCCGCGGCTGGAGCAGCTCGCCCAGATCCCCGGCGCGCCGCCGAGCCTGCTGGCCCCGCCGAAGGCGTGCCGCTTCGCGGCACGCTGCGCCTGGGTGCAGTCGATCTGCCGCGAGGACTACCCGGAGCTGCGCCCGGTCGGCGACCCTGACCACATCGCCGCCTGCCATTTCGCGGACCTGGACGGCTGGTCGCCGAGCATGTCGCCCGGCGACCTGACGCGCCGCACCGAGGAGGTGCCATGAGCGTCGCCACGCAGCGGGAGGAGGCGGACCCGCGGGCCGGGCAGGAGCTCGTCCGCGTGACCGACCTGGTGAAGCACTTCCCGGTCACGCTCGGGGTGGTCGTGCGCCGCCAGGTCGCCGCGGTGCACGCGGTCGACGGCGTGTCGTTCACCATCCGCAAGGGTGAGACGCTCGGCCTGGTGGGCGAGTCGGGCTCGGGCAAGTCGACCACCGCCAGGCTGGTGCTGCGGCTGATCGAGCCGACCTCTGGCAAGGTCGAGTTGGAGGGCCAGGACATCACCGCCGCCAGCGGCAGCCGGCTGCGCAGGGCGCGGCAGGAAATGCAGATGATCTTCCAGGACCCCTACGCCAGCTTGGACCCGCGCATGACCGTGCGCGACATCGTCGGCGAGCCGCTGGTGGTCTGGGGCCGCTGGCGCAACGGCGGGCCCGCGCAGGTCGCCGACCTGCTCGAGCGGGTGGGGCTGAACCCCGACCACGCCGACCGCTTCCCCCACGAGTTCTCCGGCGGGCAGCGCCAGCGGATCGGCATCGCCCGCGCGCTGGCGCTGCGACCCAAGCTGATCGTCTGCGACGAGCCGGTCTCGGCGCTGGACGTGTCGGTCCGCGCGCAGATCCTCAACCTGCTGGCGCACCTGCAACGCGACTTCGACCTGACCTACCTGTTCATCTCCCACGACCTGTCGGTGGTCCGCCAGGTCGCCGACCGGGTGGCGGTGATGTACCTCGGCAAGATCGTGGAGGTCGCCAGCCGCGACGAGCTGTACCGGCGCCCACTGCACCCCTACACCCAGGCGCTGGTGTCGGCCGTGCCGATCCCCGACCCCGTCCTGGAGCGCAAGCGCAAGCGGATCGTGCTGGGCGGCGAGATCCCCAGCCCG
>DASVXQ010000040.1:0-13278 GCA_036392615.1 Actinomycetes bacterium
CGCGCGGGCTCGGCACGCCGCTCTGGCTCCTGACCGACCTCATCGAGGCCGCCGTCAGGAGCGGCAAGCCGGACCGCGCGGTCGCGCCGCTCGAGCGGCTGATCGAGGTCGCCGAGGCCAACGACACCGACTGGGCGCTCGGCGTCGCCGCCCGCAGCCGCGCGCTGCTCAGCGACGGACCGCCCGCCGAGCGGCTCTACCACGAGGCGATCGAACGCCTCGGCAGGACCCGCATCCGTGTGCATCTCGCTCGCACGCACCTCGTCTACGGCGAATGGCTGCGTCGCGAGAACCGCCGCGTCGATGCGCGCGCACAGCTCCGCACCGCACACGAGATGCTCTCCGACGTGGGCATGGAGGCCTTCGCCGCGCGCGCCCGCGGCGAGTTGCTGGCCACAGGGGAGACGGTGCGCAAGCGCACCGTCCAGACGCTCGACGAGCTGACCCCGCAGGAGCTGCAGATCGCGCAGCGGGCGGTGGAAGGACGGACGAATCCAGAGATCGGCGCCCAGCTGTTCCTCAGCCCGCGCACGGTCGAGTGGCACCTGCGCAAGGTCTTCGGAAAGCTCGGGATCAGCTCGCGCAAGGAGCTCCGGTCGGCCTTGTCCGACGCCGGCGCAGCCGTCGTGCCCGCGTAAGGCACGACGGCTGCCAGACGGAACGCTCACGCGGCGGCGAGCGCGCGGTTCCGGTAGGGCGCCAGGAACGCGGTCAGCGCCGCCACCGTCTCCTCGGGGGCCTCCTCGGCGAACCAGTGACCGGCGCCGGGGATGACCGCGGTCTGGACGTCGTTCGCGAGCGACTCGAATGCCTTGCCGACCGCGTCGGCGGCGCTTGCCTCCCCGCCGATCGCCAGGACCGGCATCGTCAGCGGCCGCTTCGCGCGCTCCGCGTTCTGCGCCATCATGGTGTCCCACTCCCGGTAGAACGCGAAGCTGCCGCGCAGGGAGTCGGGGTTGGTGAGCAGACCGACGTAGTAGTCGATCACGTCGTCCGGGAGCTTCTTCCCGGTCTGGATGGCGAACTCGTAGCCGAAGTAGATGTCTTCGCGTCCCCTGACGAGCTGTTCGTTCACGCTGTCGAGCCGGTTGACGGCGATGTGCCAGAGCCGGTTGTTGAGCGGCTCGGGGACGAAGAAGGGCGGTTGAGGAACCGCCCCAGGGGGCCCGGGGACCTCGGCGAGGGCCACACGCTCGACGCGGTCCGGGTGGTCGGCGGCCAGCGCGTAACCGATCGGGAGTCCGGTGTCGGTGCCGACCACGGCGAACCGCTGGTGACCGAGCGCGTCCATCAGCGCGACTAGGTCGTTGGCGAGGGTGCCGGGGTCGTAGCCGTCCTGGGGCTTGTCGGTCAATCCGATACCGCGCTGGTCGGGCGCGATGACCTGGAAGTCGCGGGCCAGCGCCGGCATCACCAGGCGCCAGGCGTACCAGGTCTGCGGCCAGCCGTGCACCAGCAGCAGCGGCGGCCCGTCGCCGCCGATGACCGCGTGCTGGCGCAGTCCACCGGTGTCGACGTAGCGGCTGGTGAACGTGTCGGTGAACCCTGGCGGGAGGTTCGGCGCGCCGGAGACGGAGCCGGGGCCTTCCGGGGTGGGCAGGCCGGTGGAAGCTGCGCTCATGAGCATCCCCTTTCACAAGACCTGACGGGCTTCGTGCAGGAGGCTGGAGTGGCTGCCATCGGCCGGCCCGGCGGTCCCATCAGGTGGGTCGCGGTGACGGGCGGCTCAGCGCGGCGGCGAGCGTCGTCGCGACGACGGCGATGGACAGGAACAAGGTCGCGATGTCCTGGTTGAGGCCTGGTCGAGGAGCTGCTGGCCGCCACGGTGGCGAGTGGGTGGACCTCGGACGGGTCGGGCGCGCCTCGATGGGGCTGACCGCCTTTCTCTGGTCTTCGTCCAGAGCCAGCTGGTCTTGAGTAGGCGCCGAAGGTTACGTGCACAACTTCAGAGAGGCCGCTCAGGGCCCGTTTGCAATGCTGATGGGACGGCTTGGTATCGTCCGGGGCGGGGTGGCTGTAGGGCGCGGCGTCGTGGTTGGATGGCCTGGCTCGTTGCCGTGTCGCGCCGCGCAGGAGGTGTCCGTGCCCGACGGTAGCACGCCCGTCGGCGAGGTCGTCATCGTCGCCTGACGATCTGACGACCCAACCGACCAGGCCCGCACAGCCAGCACGCGTCTTGGTGGCGCTCGCCTCCGGGCGTCGCCGCAGCCGCGTGATTGCTGGTGTGGGCGGGCTGCGCGACCGTTAGGGAGCCGACATGCAAGACCATCGGACCGGCCATCGGACCGACCGCCTGGGCGTGCTGCTGGACCAGCTCGACTTCGCCCGCGAGATCGCCCAGGCACGCCTGGGCGGGCTGGCCTCGCCGGCGAGCCTGCCGAAGGGGGCGCCGCTGCCCCCCAGGACCGGCGCCGGGCCGCTCAGCGACGAGGAGTACCTGTGGGAGCCGGCGCCCGGCGCCTGGTCGATTCGCCGCCGCGGCCAGGCCGCTTCGCCGCGGCCGTTCGGGCCGGGCGAGTGGCAGCTCGACGGCGCCAGCGGCGACCCCGACCCGACCCCGGTGACCACGATCGCCTGGCGGCTGGGGCACCTGCACGCGGACTTTGCCGGGCGCTGGGAGTGGACCTTTGGCGAGCGGCGCCGGCCGCCTGCGGAGCTGGTCGACTTCAGCCCCTCGGCCGCGGTGGCGCTGGAGCGGTTGTGGGCGACGCTGGACCGCTGGCGTGACAGCGTCGCGGCCATGACCCCCCAGCAGCTCGACACGGTCGGCTTCGGGCAGTGCCCCTGGACCGACGATGCCGAGGTGCCGTTCATCACCGTCATCTGGGAGGCCAACGTCGAGTTGATCCATCACATGGCGGAGATCGCCCTGCTCCGCGACCTGTACCGGACCCGTCCCACGGGCGCGCGGTAGCCCCGGGGCGCACCACGCACCGACCGTCGACGGCGCGGCGTGCTAGCCACGCCGTCGACGGCATGCAGATCGCCAAGGGGCTCACCCTGCTCCCGGGCGGGGATGGGCGGCTGCCGGTGCGGGCACGGCGCGCAGGCGTCAGCGAAGCGGGCGGAAGAACTCGCGCATGTCGGCAGCCAGCAGGTCGGGGGCGTCGTGCGGGGCGAAGTGGCTGCCGCGGTCGTAGGACGTCCAGCGGACGATGTTGGCGTGGTCGCGGTCGGCCAACCTGCGGATCGACTTGAAGTCGTCGGCGAACATCGCCACGCCGGTCGGGACCGTGGTGGGCTCCGTGGGCTTGCCCTGGGCGTGGGCGTCGTCGTAGTAGCGGCGGATCGAGGAGTTGATGGTGCCGGTGAGCCAGTAGATGGCGGCGTTGGTGATGATGTAGTCAGGCTCGACCGCCCGCTGGAAGAGCTGCGTGACCCAGCCCAGCCACCCGGCGGGCGAGTCCTGCAGGGCGTAGGCCAGGGTCTGGGGCTGGGCGGACTGGTACTGGTTATAGGCGAGGCCGCCCCTGGCGGTGAGTTCCTCGAGGAACCGCAGCGCCGCCTTGTCCTCGTCGCTGAGGTCGGCGAACTCGGACGGGTCGCCCGATGGGAACGAGAACAGCTGGGTCACGTGCACGCCCACGACCGAATCGGGAGCGTAGCGGCCGACCTCGGGGGAGACCTGTGAACCGACGTCGTTGCCGTGGGCGCCGTAGCGGCCGTAGCCGAGACGGGCCATGAGCTCCACCCACGCCCGCGCGATGCGCCCGGTGTCCCAGCCAGGCTCGCGCGTCGGGCCGGAGAACCCGATCCCGGGGACCGACGGGATCACCAGGTGGAACGCGTCGGCCGGGTTGCCGCCGTGGGCGCGCGGGTCGCTCAGGGGGCCGATCAGGTCCAGGTACTCGACGACGGACATGGGCCAGCCGTGGGTGACGATCAGCGGCAGCGCGTCCGGCTCCGGGGAACGTACGTGCAGGTAGTGCACGAGCTGGTTGTCGATCGTCGTCGTGAACTGGGGGTAGGCGTTGATCCTGGCTTCCTGGGCCCGCCAGTCGTAGCCCGTGCGCCAGTACTCGACCAGCTCGCGCACGTAGCCACCCGGCACCCCGTAGCTCCAGTCCACGCCGGGCAGCTCGTCGGGCCAGCGGACCTGCTCGAGGCGCCGGCGCAGGTCATCGAGGTCGCCCTGGGGGATCTCCACCCGGAACGGCCGGGCATCCGAGTCGGCGGGGACGGGGGTCACGGACGCGCCTTCTGAGGGGGACACCCTTGTGGTATGCACCTACGACGACGCCGACCATGACCGTCGGCTCGTCACCGTCGTTCCGCCAGCTGTGGGTGACGCCGTTGACGACGACCCAGTCACCGGGACCCATGCGGACCTCCGTGTCGTCGAGCACCAGCACGGACTCCCCGGCCAGCTGCACAAGGCAGTCGACGGACGCCGTCGCGTGCATCCCCGTGAACCCGGGGAGCCTGCCGTGGCTCCCGGCCGGGTTCGGGTCCGGAACGGTCGCGACCGCGGCCTCCATCTGCTCTCTCGCCACGGTGGCCGCCCGGGGGCGTCGGCAGCCCAGATCGACCACTTCGGGGCGAAATCCGGATCGGTCGGCTCGACCTCGTCGTCGCTGACGACGATCGCCTTGCCGGTGTCGTCGTGACCCGTCACAACACGGCGCACTCTCATCCTGACGGCTACTCCTTTTCCTGGCGGCTACTCCTTGAAGGCATCGGCGAAGGCCTCGGCGCCGGAGTCGACGTGGTCCTCCGCGACGGCGCCGAGGGGCCAAAGCATCGCAGCTGCCCCCTGGCGGCCGTAAGGTGCCGTCCAGCCAACGAACGGCGATTTCAAGACAGGCGTCAGCTCACCGGTCAGGCCGCCGGAGGTCCCGGCCGACCAGGGACGGCAGGTCCGCTACCAGCGCGGTAACGGAGCGAGCATGCGCTCATACTGTGGGCCACCGACGGTGGCTGACGACGCAAGGAGCGCCGAGATGAACCAACCCGCTGCGCCGAACCCGAGCGTGACGGCGGCGGCGTCGACTCCAACCGCTCCACCCGCTCCGCGACGGCTCGTGGTCGTCGTCGTGAACGGCGCATCGATGGGAATCATGTCGTTCGCGTTCGGTGTGTTCGACATGGCGGTGCAGTACGGGGCGCTCCCCGACCTCGACGTGCGGCTGGTGTCGGGTGAGCCCGGTGGGGTGCTGAGCGCCGGCGGCCGCCTGGCCTACGGCGTGCCCTACGACCTCGCCGCCATCCGGCAGGCGGACCTGGTCATCGTGCCGTTCTGGCGGGACCCGGCGGAACCGCCTCCCGAGGCGCTGCTGGAGGCGCTGCGCGCTGGGCATGCCGCCAGGGCGCGGGTGGCCGGGCTGTGCACGGGGGCGTTTGTGCTCGCTGCGGCCGGGCTGCTCGACGGCCGTCCAGCGACCACGCACTGGCGGCTCGCCGGTGTGCTCGCCCAGATGTACCCGACCGTCCGCGTCCGCCCGTCCGCCCTGTACGTCGACGACGGCGACGTCCTGACCTCCGGCGGTGGCGCCGCCGGCATGGACCTCGGCCTCCACGTGATCAGGACGTCCCTGGGTGCCGCGGTGGCCAACCGGCTGGCTCGCAGCATGGTCCTGCCCCCGCACCGGCCCGGTGGCCAGGCGCAGTACGTCGACGCGCCGGTGCCCGAGCCTGATCGGAGCGATCCCGTCGGTGAGGTGATGAGCTGGGCGCTCGACCACCTCGGTGAGCTTCTACCGATCGACGAGCTGGCCCGCCGGGCGCAGATGAGCAGGCGGAACTTCGACCGGCGCTTCCGCGAGCTCACCGGGACGGCGCCGGGCACCTGGCTGACCTACCAGCGGGTGTTGCAGGCCCAGCGGCTGCTGGAGTCCACCGTCCTGCCCGTCGAGGAGGTCGCCCGGCACTGCGGGTTCCCCTCGGCGGCCAGCCTGCGCCGCCACTTCCGGCGGCACGCCGGCGTCGCACCGGTCGCCTACCGCAGCACCTTCTCGCCAGAATGAGCCGCCCATTGGCGCGCGGCCGAGCAGACATACAGCCTCGTAACGATCCCGGGACGGTTCCGGTCGACCATAGCAGTCCATGGGACGTCTCAACGTTCTGAGCGACGTGTGACAGCAACGCCAACCAGCTCCAGGCGAATGGGCCACCACGAGCAGCAGGGCAAGCAGCGGCGCATTGCAGCAGGCCGGCTCGCCCGGATCGCCCAGCCTCGGCTGGCCTGGTGGCTGTGCGCCGGCTCGCTGCTGCTGATGGCGGCCGGCCTGGTGCTGCTGGTGCTCAGTCGCCACGCGAGGTTCCCGCCGTCCACCGACCGCTGGGACGAGCAGGCGCTAGCGGTCCTGGAGTTCCTGGGCGCGCCCATCCTTGGTGGGCTGATCGCCTCGCGCCGTCCAGCCAACGCCTACGGCTGGCTGTGGTGCGCAATCGGCCTGGGTGTGGGGCTGGATGCCCTGGCGCGCGGCTACGCCGCCTTTGGGCTGCTCGGCCGGCCGGGCGGGCTGCCGGCGGCCACCGCGGTCGCCTGGGCGACCAACGTCACCTGGATTCTTGGCCTGGGCCTGGTCCCGCTGGTGCTGCTGCTGTTCCCCGACGGGCGCCTGCCGACGCGCCGCTGGCGCCCGCTGGCGTGGCTGACGCTGGCCCTGGCGGTCGCGCTGCCGCTGGAGGACGCCGTGTCCCCGGGAGAGCTGCAGTTCTTCCCCTTCCTCGACAACCCCCTCGGCGTCACCGGCGGGGCGCTGGGCTGGCTGGTCCACACCTTCGGCCAGGTCGGGTTCCAACTGTTCCTGGCGACCCTGCCCGCCGCGGCTGTGGCGCTGGCGCTGCGGTTTCGCCGTGCCCGCGGGCAAGAGCGCCAGCAGCTCAAATGGTTTGCCTATGCCGGTCTGATCCTGGTCGCCGTCCCGATCGCCGACACCATCAGCCCGTTCGGGTTCGACTCCAACCGCCTGATCGAGCTGCTCAGCACCTGGCCGCTGTATGTTGCCATCGGGATCGCGATCCTGCGGCATCGCCTGTACGACATCGACCGGTTGCTGAACCGCACCCTGGTCTATGGGCTGCTCACCGCCATCCTCGGTGGCGCTTACGCCGTCGGAGTGCTGGTGATCGGCCAGCGGCTGAGCCCCGGTGACAACCCGTCCAGCCTGGTGGTGGCGGCCAGCACGCTGGCGGTCGCGGCCTTGTTCCAGCCGCTGCGCCGCGCCATCCAGCGGGTAGTGGACCGCCGCTTCAACCGCCGCCGCTACAACGCCGTGCAGACCATCGAGACGTTCAGCGCCCGCCTACGCCAGCAGATCGATCTTGACACGCTGACCGCCCAGCTCCTGGGAGTGGTCGACCAGACCATGGAGCCAACCCGAGTGGCACTGTGGCTGCGCCCACCACACCGCGACACCAAACCATCGATGCTGCCCTCACTGGCCTCAGCTCAAAGCGCAGCAATGGACCAGCAGCCCACTTGACAGACACAACAGCGTCGTCACGACGCACGCTCAACGGTTCCTCACGCGAGACGGTCAGATCGTCACGCCGAACTCCGTGGCGTGCGTGTGCGAGGTCGGGTGAGGCTCTCCGCGTCGGTGTTACTCCGGCGGGTCCGCAGGAGTATTCGAACGCCAGGGGGCCCGCCATTCGGGAGCCTCCCAGCCTTCCATGACGTAAATCCGCTCGCGCGCCACCTTATCGTTGCGGAACTCGAGCAGTTGCACCCCGTACTGCCAGGGACCGTCGTTGTAGCTGGCCGAGACTTCGACGACGGCCAGGTCCTCACGGGCCGTGATCCGTCGGACCCGGTAGCGGACCTTGGCGGGGTACTGGCGGCGCCACTCGGTGAAGTTGGCAACGCCTTCGAATCGCTCGCCCGACTGCGGGAACTCCAGCACGGCGTCGTCGTGGTAGAGCTCGTGAGCGCGGTCCACGTCCGCGCCTGCGTACTCCCAGTACCGCCGCACCTGGTCGAGCACCACCGACTGATCGGGCATCGCACCTCCTGGACTCTCCCGCGACGGTATGCCTGGGATTCCTGGGCGTCCAGTCTCTGGAGCCTTACCGGGTCCTGGGCGTCGGGTCGACGCGGAGGCGGTTGCCTTGAGCTGAACCACCCGGCTTGCGCCTGCGACGCGGGGGCGCGGCCGGCTCAGCTTGGCAGCAGATGCCGGTAGCTTTCGGGGTGGGTGGCCAGGAACCCGGGCAGCGACTGCGCCGCATGGCCGGTGAGTCGAGGCACCGTGTCGCTGACCACGTCCAGCTCGCCGCCCGCGATCATCAGGTAGGTGGATACAGGGCACGCGCTCTCTGCCCGCACGACCGGTTGGTGGCAGGCGCGCCGTGCCAGCCTGGCCGAAGAGCAACACTGGCGCGCCCTACGCCGCGGTCGTTGGCGGTCGGCTGGCTGGTACCCGCGAGCCTGCCAGCCGCCGGCATTCCCCAATCGCAAGGCCCTCCATATCAGGCGGTGGACGTGCGGCAGGACCAAGCGCAGCCCTGTGCGACGTCCGATCCATGCCGCGAGGGTTCTAGGGATGAAAGGATGGGACAACGAGCACCCAGGACGCCCGGTGGCATGCCGATGTACTAGGAGGGGAGGGCGATGTCGGTGCTGGATCGGCTGCTGCGGCGGCTGCTCGCCCGTCCGGTCGAGGACCTGATCCGCCAGGCGCTCGACGAGGAGCTGTACCGGTACCGCGTCCACGGCGACCCGGGCCGGCTCCACGTCGACCCGACCGCCGTGGTCAACAACGCCCTGTTCAACGTCTCCGCGGGCGAGATCACGGTCGGGCGGTACGCCTTCTTCGGTCACAACGTGTCGGTGCTCACCGGCAACCACGACATCAAGAAGTTCGGGCGCGAGCGGCAGACCGCCATCCAGCGGAGCGGGCGCGACGTCGTTGTGGGCGAGGGAGCGTGGCTGGCCAGCCATGTGCTCGTGTTGGGGCCATGCCGTATCGGCGAGCACGCGGTCGTGGCTGCCGGGTCGCTGGTCACCCGCGACGTCGCTCCCTACACCGTGGTTGCCGGCCGCCCGGCGACGCTGGTCCGGAGGATCGAGCATGGAGAAGCAGGCGTGTGAGGCTTGAGATCGGCGCCGGCGAGCACCCGGATCCCGGCTACGAGGTCCACACCGATGTCCTCCCGCTCCCAGGGCTCCAGTTGCTCTGCCGGCAGGATCGGCTCCCATTCGCCGATGGCACCATCAGCGCGCTGCGCGCCAACCACGTGCTGGAGCACCAGAGCTGGCAGTTGGTCGAGCCGACATTGCGCGAGTGGGCGCGGGTACTGCGGCCCGGCGCGACAGTCGACATCGGCGTGCCCGACGCCCGCTATATCGCTGCGCAGTGGCTGGAGGGGGCCTACGGGATCTTGGAGGCCAACCACTGGCTTCTTGGCGGCCACATGGACCGCGCCGCCCACCGCGGGGCCGACGAGCGCGGCGTCCCTCGCTGGATCTGGAACGCCCACCACGCGCTGTTCGACGCCGACTGGCTGGCCGAGCTGCTCACGGCCACCGGCTTTGTCGAGATCCAGATCACCTGCTACGAGGTCAGGAACCTCCGCTGCCACTGCCGGCGAGCCTGACGCGGCGCCGGCGAGCATCGCGAACGCGGCGTCGCTGCGGCAGCTGCCGGGTGGGCAATGGAATGGACTCTCATTGCTCGTGCCGAGGGTGGGTGGGCGCGTTGGGCTCGTCGGGTTCGGGTGTGAAGGTCACCTCGACCGACTGCTCGGGGCGGCGCTCTTCCTGCTTAGCCAGGTCGATCAGGACACGCTGGTCGGGTCCGGTGAGCGGGGGCTGCAGCAGGCTGCGTGGCCACAGGCGGCGGGCGCGGACGACGTTGACCTCGACGGCATACAAGCTGATCTCCGCGCCCAGATACAGCCACGACAGCAGGCCGACGACAACCGCGAAGAAGCCATACACCTCGCTGGCGTGCCTGAGGTTGTGGCCGACCAGGTAGCCGCCCACGGTCAGCAGCCCCTGCCAGGCGACCCCGCCCACGATCGCGCCCGCCACCAGTTGACGCGCGGGAATCTGGCGGGGGGTCAGGACCCGAAAGGCCAGCAGGTACAGGCCGACGTTGACCGCCGCGGCCAGGACCAGGTTGGCGAGCCGGAAGGCGACCGTGCGGCTGCCGAGGCTGCCCAGCCCGGTGAGCAGGGTGGTGGCGGCCAGGCCGAGCGCGAAGACCACCAGCAGCCCCATGCCGCGGACCTGACGGGTCCAGAAGCTGGGCCGCTCCTTGCCGGGGATGTTCCACAGCTCGGCCATGGCGTGCTGGCCAGCCTGGGTGAGGCCGCGGGCGCCCCACAGCAACCCGGCGATCCCGACGGCCAAGCCGATGCCGGTGGCGCGCAGCGAGTGGACGTTGTGTTCGAGCTGGGTGCCCAGGATGGGGAATTCGGCCAGCGCCGAGTGCAGTACTCGCTGCTCGAGGGCGGGATGGTGGCCCAGCAGGTAGCCGAGCAGGGTGACCAGCAACAGCAGGAGCGGCAATAGCGCGAAGAAGGCGTTGTAGGTGAGCAGGGTCGCCAGCTCGCCGCCCTTGTCGTCGCCGAACTTGCGCACGAGGGCAAAGGGGACGGCCAGCCAGGCGTGCCGTTGCTGGTAGCGGTCGACGCGCCGCAGCACCCGTTCGACCGGGTTCATCCGCTGCTCCTTCGCGCTCCGATGCCAAGCATAGCGGCAATCGAGCGCCGCGCCGACGCGGTGTCCCGATGGCGGGACCTGCCTTCGGGAAGCGGGTGGTTGGTCGTCGGGGCCGCCGGTGGCCGGGCAGTGACCTGGCCTCTGGCGACCTCACTTGACCACGCGGAACCAGAGGTTGGTCGCGTTGGGGGTGTCGGTCAGGCGGATGCGTTCGAGCTTGACGTTGGTGCCGCCGGGGTGGTCGAAGAGGCGGGTGCCGTCGCCGAGGAGGACGGGGGCGACGAGCACGAGGACCTCGTCGAGCAGGCCGGCCTCGAGGCACTGCTTGGCGACGCTGGCGCCGAGGACGTTGACGTACCTGTCGCCGGCGGCCTGCCTGGCGGCGACGACGCCGCTCTCGAGGTCGCCGACGAAGGTGACATCGGGCACCAGGGTGTCGGGCGGGTTGTGGGTGAGCACGAACTGCGGCCCGCGCCAGGCGCCGCCGAAGGCCTCGCCCTCGTTCTCGGTGTCCTTGTACGGGTCGTCGCCCCGGAAGGTCCGGTTGCCGACCAGCAGCGCGCCGATCTGGCCGACCAGCTCGTCCACGGTCGGGTTGGGCCCCAGGTGCTCGGTCAGCCAGCTCATGTCGCCACCGGCGCCGGCGATGAAGCCGTCGAGCGACATGGTGGCCGAGTACAGCAGCTTGCCCATCTGAGGTACCTCCGTCGATTCCGGGTTCCAGCCGACCCGTGTTGAGACGGCGGGCCGCTCCAAGAGTTATCGGTGCGTCGGCGGCAGCTCGGTGGGCAGGGCGAACGCGGCGAACAGGCCGGGGTCGTGGAAGGCGGTGAGCTCGACGATGCGGCCGCGCTCGATCCGGACCACCCCGATGGCGAAGGCACGGTAGATCTGGTCGCCGGGTGCCTGGAGGTAGGCGCCGACCGCGGGCTGCCGGTTGGCGCGGATGGGAACCATCCGGAACCGGCCCACATACCCCGGTTCGGCCGGGTCCCAGCTCGCCGCCAGCGACCCGACGACCGCGTCGCGACCCAGGTACCACATCGGGAAGGGCGGCATGGTGGCGCGCACGTCCTCGGCGAGCAGCTCGGCGACGGTCTCCAGGTCGCCGCGCTCGACCGCGTCCATGTAGCGCCGCAGGACGGCGCGCTCGCGCTCGGTCGGCTCGGCGGAGGGCGCCCAGTCGAGGCGGCGCTCGGGCAGGTGCTGTTTGAGGGTCGCCCGCGCCCGCTGCAACGCGCTGTTCGCCGAGGCGAGGCTGCCGTCCAGGACCTCCGCGGTCTGCTTCGCGGGCCAGCCGAGCACGTCGCGCAGGATCAGCACCGCGCGCTGGCGGGGCGGCAGGTGCTGGATCGCGGCCAGGAACGCCAGCTCGATGGTCTCCCTGGCGACGACCTCGGCGTCGGGCTCGGCCTCGCTCGGCGCGACCGGCTCCCACAGCCGGTCGGGGAACGGCTGCAGCCAGGCGATGTCGTTGCGGGGCGGCAGCGCCACCTCCGGAGTGGACGGCGCCATGACCTGGTGGGGGAGCACCCGGCGCGCGCGGCTGTCGAGCGCGTCGAGGCACGCGTTGGTGGCGATGCGGTACAGCCAGGCGCGGAACGTCGAGCGGCCCTGGAAGGCGTCGAGGCGCTTCCAGGCGCGCAGGAACGTCTCCTGCATCAGGTCCTCGGACTCGTCCAGCGAGCCGAGCATCCGGTAGCAGTGCACCCGCAGCTCGCGGCGGTAGCGCTCGACCAGCGCCGCGAAGGCGGACTCGTCGCCCGCCCTCGCGGCGGCCACGGCCGCGGCCTCGTCAGCGGCGTTCAACCACGACCTCCCTGAAGGAGCCAACGGGGCTCCATGGTAGGAACCCCGTCAGTGCACCCGGAGGAGCGCCTGCTGGACGACCGTGAACAGGTTGCCGGCGGCCAGGTAGACGACCACGGCCAGTGGCAGCCAGGCGGCGACCGGGATGGTCGCGAAGGGCAGCGCCCGGGCGACGGCCGTCAGCGAGCGGCCGCCCGGCGCATCGGCCGTGGCGGCCGCGTTCCTCGCGGCGCGCGCCCCCTGCCAGGACGACAGCGCGGCGGCGACGCCGAGCACGCCCACCAGCGCCAGCAGCAGCGGCGCTGGAGCGGCCCACAGGGTGGTCGCCAGCGGCACGCCGAACAGCGCGCCGCTGAACGCGGAGGCGCGGATCACCCGGTAGACGATCCAGATGACCGGCAGCTGCACGAGCTGGAGGAGCAGCGGCAGGCAGCCGGAGCCGGCGAGCACGCCGACGCCGCGCTGGCGGTAGAGGTCGAGCATGGCGGCCTGGAGCCGCTCCGGCTTCTTGGCGAAGCGCTTGCGGAGCTTGGCCACCTCGGGCTGGAGCTCGGCCTGGACGCGGCCGGCGCGAACCTGGGCGATCGCCAGCGGCAGCAGGGCCACGCGGACCAGCGCGGTGAGCAGCGCGATCGCGACCCAGGCGCTGGACGGGCCGAGCAGCGGCCGGACGGCCGAGTCGAGCAGGGTCAGGAGATGCTGGGTGAGCTCGACGGGCGCGAGCATGGGAAACCCCCTTCGGTGGGTGACGGCAGGGCGCGCGGCGACCGGTGGTCGTCGCTACGCGGTGGCGCTGCGCGCGCCGTCGGGGGCTCGCGGCCGTGGGCCGCCTGGGGCGTCGGGGTCCGCCTGCCGGGTGG
>DASVXQ010000041.1:0-9722 GCA_036392615.1 Actinomycetes bacterium
GTGTCCAGCAGTTGCCTGGCGTAGCTCATGGGACCCTCCTGGATGAGGACCGGGAACCCAGGCCCAGGTATCCCCACCAACCTGCGACAAACAGCAGGCTCAACCGCCCATCCGACGCCGGCGGCACCTGCATCCCGGGAACCACCACACCCGGGCGCGGCGGCGATGGCCAACGCCGGGATACCGACGCCTATCTGCGCGACGCACGCCGGTCCGCATCTCCGGCATGGACAAGGACGCCGCCGCCACGGTCGCCGACCTGATCCTCGGCGGCACGCAAAGGGGCCCGGAACCTCGGTCCCGGACCCCTCCGCCAACAAAGCCGCTAACAACGGCCCCTGAGCGACTCACCCACAAAGGAGGTGAAGGGCGAACGCCCTGCTCAGTAGTGGTGGCGGGGGCGGGATTTGAACCCGCGACCTCTGGGTTATGAGCCCAGCGAGCTACCAGACTGCTCCACCCCGCGTCGTTGCTGGCGCAAGGTAGCACAGCCGACCGCGCGGGCGCAAAGGTCTCGCTCCAGCCGCGCGGCGGCTCGATCCGTTACGAGCCAGGGGTCGCGCCCGAACGGCGCTGGCCCGCGCCGAGCGCCTGCTGGAGCAGCTTGCCCATGGCGTCGACGTGCTGCTGGTAGCCGGCCAGGTCGCCCTTCTGGAGCGCCTGCTGGGCGGCCTCGTACTCCTGGTTGGCGCGCTGGAGGAGCTGCTGCACGGTCGCGGACGCGCCCGGTGGCGGGGTCGGCGGTGTGGGCGAGGTACTCGGCGGCTGGGTGCCGGTGGGCGGCGCCGCTCCGGTCACCACCGCGGCGATCGCCTCCGAGAGGGTGTCGGCGTAGCCCACGTCGGTGTTCAGCACCACCGCGACCTTCTCGAGCAGCGGGATGGTGTTGATCGTGGCGCTCTGGCTCGCCCCCGCGCTCTGCACGAAGATCGGCTGCACGTACAGCAGCGAGTCCTTGATCGGCACGATCAGCAGGTTGCCGAGGATCACCTTGGAGCCCTGCTGGTTCAGCAGCGAGAGCTGCGACGCCACCGTCGGGTTGGCCAGGATTCTCGAGTTCACTTGGGTTGGCCCATCGATCGTGCGCGACGGGTCGAGGCCGAACAGCGTCATCTCCCCGTAGTTGTCGGGGTCGGAGCCGACCGCCATGTAGGCGACCATGTTCTGTTTGTTGTTGGGCGTGAACGGCATCACCAGCGAGAACTTCGGGTCCGCCTGGCCCGGCAGCCGCGTCAGCAGGTAGTAGGGCCGCATCAGCCCGGCGTTGCTCGGCGGCGCCAGGGCGGCCACCGGGTTCTGGGTCTGCTGTTGCTGCTGCTGCGACTGGATCTCGCCCGAGCGGTCCTCCGGCAGCGCCCAGAGGTCCTTGCGCGAGTACACGTCGTTGGCCTGGGTCAGGTGGTAGAGCGTGTAGCGGTCGGTCTGGATGGAGAACAGGTCCTCGGGGTAGCGCAGGTGCGCCTGGAGCGCGGCCGGCATGCTGCTCTTGGGGGCGAACAGGTTGGGGAACGCCTTGCGCCAGGTTTGGAGAATAGGGTCCGACTCGTCGAAGGCGTAGAGCGTGACCTTGCCGGTGTAGGCGTCCACCACGGCCTTCACCGAGTTGCGGATGTAGTTGCCCGAGCCGTGCACGCCGCCGGCGCTCGACTGGTCGTGCCGCGCCGCGTCGCCGAGGTCGATCCGCTGCACGTACGGGTAGTCGTTGGTGGTGGTGTAGCCGTCCCGCACGAACATGATCCGGCCGTCGACCACCACCGCGTAGGGGTCGCCGTCCCACTGCAGGAAGGGCGCCACCTTCTCGACGCGGTCGCGCACGTCGCGGTTGAACATCAGCCGCGACTGCGAGGTGATGTTGCCGGAGATCAGCAGGTTGACGTCGCGGAACCGGAGGGCGAACGCCAGCCGCCGCGCCATGCTCGACAGCTGCACCCCGCCGTCGCCGCCGTAGCTGATGGTCTGCGTGTCGCCGCCGGGCGTCGGCCGGTCCACCTCGGGCTGCTTGGTGTCGACCACCACGTAGTCGGGGCCGGCCTCGGGCGGCTCGCCGAAGTAGACCTGCGGCTGGGTCACCGGGATCTTCGCCTTGGACTGGTCGAAGTCGGAGACGATGAAGTCGGGCTGGCCCTGCTTGGCGGCGGTGTTCACCTGGGTGGCCACCACCCCGTAGCCGTGGGTGTAGGCAAGGTGCAGGTTCTGCCACGTCTTGGCGCCCGCCGACAGCAGCGTGGGGTCGACCTCGCGCACCGAGATCATCACCTGGCGGAGCTGCCCGTCGACCACATAGCGGTCCACGTCGACGTCGCTGAACGAGTAGTACTGGGCGATCGCCTGGAGGTTCTTGATAGAGGGCTTGAGCACCTCGGGATCCCACAGGCGGATGTTGTCGACCGTCGCGCGGTTGTTGGTCACGTCCTGCCCGGTCAGTTGGGCGCCGTCCGGGAACGGCCTCGTCTGGATGCGGTCCAGCCCGAAGGCCTTGCGCGTGGCGTCGATGTTGCGCTGGATGTAGGGCCGCTCGCGCTGGAGCTCCTGCGGGGCCACGCGGAAGCGTTGGAAGACCGCTGGCGTGATGCCGCCCATGATCACCGAGACGCCGGCCAGCAGCACGATGCTGAACAGCGGCACGGCGATGCCGCGGCTGCGCACGCCCCAGAAGAACAGCAGCGCGCAGATCAGCGCCACCCAGAAGAGCACCTCGAATGCCGGGATCTGGACCTTGACGTCAGTGTAGGTCGCGCCGGTCGCCGCGCCGCGGGTCGAGTAGACCAGCTGGTACTTGTTGAGCCAGTAGCCCCACGCCTTCAGCGCGACGATCAGCCCCAGCAGGATGGTCAGGTGCGACTGGGTCGCCCCGGCGATGCGGTCGTTGCGGACCTGCGGGCGGATCCCGCCGAGCAGGTAGTGGCCGGCGGCGGACAGCAGCAGCGCGAGCACCAGGGTGGTGAACAGCCAGCCGAACACCGCCTGCATGAACGGCAGCTGGAAGACGTAGAAGCCGATGTCGCGGTGGAACTGCGGGTCGCGCTCGTTGAAGGCGGCCGCGTTGCGCCACATCAGGAAGGTCTGCCAGGAGCTCGACGCCTGGAGGCCGACCACCAGGCCGAGGAAGGCGGCCACGCCGATCCGCAGCGGTCGCAGGTACGGTCCCAGCACCTGCTGGATCCGCTCCTGCGGCCGGCCGCCGCTCACGGTCATCGCGTAGCGCGGGGCGAGCCGCTCGACCAGCCACAGGTTGACGCCGACGATCAGGCCGCTGCCCACACCCACCAGCAGCCCGAGGATGACCTTGGCCCGGATCTGGCCCCAGAAGACACTGGTCTTGTCGACCTCACGGAACCACAGCAGGTCCGTGTAGAAGCTCGACAGGCTGCCGATCGCCGCCAGCAACACGAAGGCGAGCAGCAGGACGGCGAGCGTCCAACGGCGTGGAGGTCGGCGAGCTGCTACCACGGGAGGGCCTTTCACTCGTTCGGGCGTCGTGCAAACCGCCTCTGGCCAGCCACTTCGGGGCCTGGGGCCACCTCAACAGACCCTAGCACGTCACCTGCGGAAACGCGGATCGCGCCAGGCCGTACCGTCCGGCCCGCGGGCCGGGCTCAGCACGCCGGCGCCGGCGTGCCGGGCCGGGCCTGGAGGAAGGCGATCGCCTCGCCGAGGTTGGACACCGGCACCAGGCGCAGGCCCGGCGGCGGGTGCTCCCTGGCCTCGTCGCAGTTGCCGCGCGGCAGCAGGAAGGTGGTCGCGCCCTGGCGCTTGGCGCCGATCAGCTTCTCGCCGATGCCGCCGATCGGCACCACCGAGCCGTCCTCGGTGATCTGGCCGGTGCCGGCGATGCGGCGGCCGTCGGTGAGGTCGCCGGGGCTCAGGCGGTCGTAGATCGACAGCGCGAAGACCAGCCCGGCGGAGGGCCCGCCGATGTTCTCGGTGTCGATGGTGATCGGGACCGGCAGGTGCCCGTACTCCTCGTGGAGGACCACGCCGATGCGCGGCTGGCCGCCGTCCAGCGCCACCGGGACCCGCACCGCCACGTCGGCGTCGCCGCGCTTGACCCCGAAGGCCAGCATGTCGCCCGGGCGGTGGCTGCGGATCATGCTCTGGAGCTGGAGGATGCTGGTCACCGGCTTGCCCTCCGCGCGGACCAGGCGGTCCCCGGGGCGCAGCCTGCCGTCGGCCGGCGCGCCGGGGCGCACCTCGCTCACGTCCACCGCGCTCGGGTCGACCTTGTAGCCGAGCTTGCGCAGCGCCACCACCGCGGCGAGCACCTTGGACTGGTCCATGTCGTCGGCGTTCTGCTGGTTGACCTCCCGGGTGCTCTCGCCCTGGGGATAGACCTCGCTGCGCGGGCGCAGCGCGACGTCGTGGTTGGCCAGGTCGAGCAT
Organism: Actinomycetes bacterium; assembly: GCA_036392615.1. GTDB lineage: Bacteria > Actinomycetota > CALGFH01 > CALGFH01 > CALGFH01 > DASVXQ01. Next base: position 4,380 of record DASVXQ010000041.1, read on the forward strand.
CGCCTCGAAGAAGCGCACGTCGTTGTCGATCCCGACGGAGGTGAGGTAGAAGCTCCCCTTGGAGTCGTAGACCTGCGCGCCGCCCTGGATGGTGATGCGGCTCAGTACGTTCTCCGCCGGGCCCGGGGACAGGGCCACCACCGGCAGGTGGTAGAAGTTCAGCGCGAAGACCACCACCACCAGCGCGACGGCTCCCACGACCGCGGTGATCCGCTGCCGCACGCGACCTCCTCCACTCCTGGCCGTCACCTGGCCGGTGGGCGATCTCCGCTGCTCTTCATCTACTTAAAGATATCGTGGCGAATCGACGAAGATGGGGCCGAGGTCGTCGAACGACTCGATGACGCGACCTGCCCCGAGCGCCACGCACTCCAACGGAGTATCGACCAGCCGCACCCCGACCTCAGCCTCCCGCGCGATCCGCTCCCCCAGGCCGGGGAGCATGCTGGTCCCGCCGGTCATCAGGATGCCCTTGTCGAGCACGTCGTTGGCCAGCTCCGGCGGAGCGCCGGCGAGGGTGTCCAGCACCGCCTGCACGATCTGCGAGACCGGCTCCTCCAGCGCCTCGCGGACCTCGGCGCTGTCCAGCACGATCGTCTTCGGCAGCCCGGTGGCGAGCTCGCGGCCGCGCACCTCGAGCTTGTCCTCCCTGCCGGCCACCGGCACGGCCGAGCCGATGGCGATCTTGACGTTCTCGGCGGTGCGCTCGCCGATGGCGATGGCGTACTCGCGGCGGACGTACTGGATGATCGCCGCGTCGAGGTCGAACCCGGCGACCCGCAGCGACTTGGCGGCCACGATGCCGCCGAGCGAGATGCAGGCGACCTCGGTGGTACCGCCGCCGATGTCGACGATCAGGCTGCCGGCCGGCTCCTGCACCGGCAGGCCCGCGCCGATCGCGGCCGCGATCGGCTCCTCCATGAGGTAGGCCATCCTGGCGCCGGCGTGCAGCGTGGCCTCCTGGACCGCCTTGCGCTCCACCTGGGTGATGGCGGAAGGCACGCAGACGACCACCCGGGGCTTGGCCACCCGCCCGCGGCAGGCATGCTGGATCAGTATGCGGATGAGCCGGGCGGTGGTCTCGAAGTCGGAGATGGCCCCGCCGCGCAGCGGCCGCACCGCCACCAGGTGGCCGGGGGTGCGGCCGATCATCGCGTAGGCCTGGTCCCCGAAGGCCATGATGTCGCCGGTGCCCTCGTTGAGCGCGATAACTGTCGGCTGGCGTAGCTGGATGCCCTTGCCCCGGACGTAGACGAGCGTGTTGGCCGTGCCGAGGTCGATCGCCAGCGCCCGGCTCACGTCCCGCCGCTCCGCGAGCGGCGCACCAGCGCTGCCAGCGCGGCGACGAAGGCGACCGCCGCGGCCGCGCCGCGGACCACGTCGCTGCGGCGGACCTGCAGGCGCCCGACCCGTACGCCCTCAGGGATGGCCTGGCCGGCGGCGGTCATCGCCTCGGAGGTGGTCCGTGCCGGCGCCCAGCCGGCCTCGCGCAGGCGCCGGTTGGAGAGCACCCAGGGATGCATGTGGTAGTGCAGCTCGCCCTGGCTGGTCAGCGCGACGCCGAGCGAGGCCAGCCGCTCGCCGAGCGCGAAGGCGGCGGCCTCCGGCACCTCCACCCGGCGCCGGCCGGTCAGCCTGGCGGCCTGGTTGGCCGGGATCCAGTCGTCGGGAGCGACGTTGTAGACCCCGCCGGGCAGCCGGCCGCTGATCGCCAGCAGCAACGCGCTGACCGCGTCCTGCGGGTCGAGGCTCTGCACCGGCGGGTTGTGGCCCTTCACGCTGACGATCGCGGGGCCCACCAGCATGCGGGACAGGAAGGAGCCCCACACCGGCGACCAGATCGCCGAGCTGCGCAGCACCACCCGGGCCGCCGCGCCGGCCGCGCCGGCGCTGTCGAGCACCAGCTGCTCGGCGTCGGCGAGCGCGCGGGCCGGCGGGAAGTCGAAGTTCGGCCGCGTGGCGGCCTGCTCGTCCAGCGGTACCGGATTGTCCGGATGTGCGCCGTAGACCACCCCGCTCGACCAGAGCACCACCGTGCTCGCGCCGTGGGCGGCGTCGAGCGTGCGCCGGACGCTGGCTCCCAGCCGCTCGCGCGCCGGACGGCCGTCGCGGCCGATCTCCAGCACCGGGAAGATCACCACCACGTCGGCCTGAGCGACGGCGGCGTCGAAGCGCTCGTCGCCAGGCTCGGCCGCGACGTGCTCGAACTTCGGCCCGAGCAGCGGCGCGGGCGCTCGTTGCAGGCCGAGGATCCGCTCGACCTCCGGCTCGTCCTCCAGGGCGAGCGCGAGTTGCGCCGCGCCAGGGTGAAACGCCCCAACCAGGGCAATTGTCCGTGCCACCAGGCATTCGTCCCTTGCTCGAACCTGTTCGGAAGGCGGCGGCCGACGGCCTCCACCGGATTCCAGGCTACCCCGCGTGAGCCGTAAGATGATCCGGGTTCGCGAGTACGATTGACGACCATGAGCGATTACCCGGGGGAAGGCGGCGACTTCTTCAGCCGGATACCCCTCTTCCGAGAGTTCGCTCGGTTGCTGTCCGGCGAACCGGGACCGGTCAACTGGGAGCTCGCCCGGCAGGTCGCGGTCGCCTCGGCGATCGGGGCCGACACCCTCGGCGCGGCGCCAGCGTTGCCGGCGCCGAAGTTCACCCCGGAACCGGGCGAGCAGCGAGCCTGGGACGACCAGCTCCGCCTCGCCGAGCTCTGGGTCGACCCGGTCAGCAGCCTGCCCAGCCCGGACCGCCCGCTGGTGGCCCAGCCGACCAGCCGCGCCGACTGGGCCGAGCTGGCGCTGCGGAGCCTTCCGCCGCTGGTCGAGCCGGCCGCCAAGCGCATGGCCGACTCCATGGGGCCGAGCATGGGCGAGGGCATGCCGCCCGAGATGGGCCAGATGGTCGGCCGCCTCGGCGGCCTGATCATCGGGCTCCAGGTGGGCACGGTGGTCGGTCAGCTCTCCCACCTGGTGCTGAGCCAGTACGACCTCACCATCCCCGCCAAGGACCGCGGCCGGATGATCCTGCTGAGCGAGAACGTGCAGGCCTTCGAGCAGGCCACTTCGCTGCCCCGCGACCAGCTGCGGCTGTGGCTCGCCTGCCACGAGGTGATCCGCCAGCGCCTGCTCACCGGCGTGCCCTGGTTCGAGGAGCATCTCTACCGGGTGGTCAACCAGATGGCCGAGCTGACCGAGCCGGACCCGGCGGGGCTGATGGAGCGCCTCCAGGGGCTCGACATGAGCCGCCCCGAGAGCGTCCAGGAGCTGCTCGAGGGCGGCGAGGGCCTGAGCGGACCGCCGAGCCCAGCGCTCCAGGCGGCCACCGCGCGGCTCGAGGTGCTGCTCGCGCTGGCCGACGGCTACGCCCTGGTGGTGTGCGAGCGGGTGCTGTCCGGACGGCTGCCGGCGCTGCCCGCGATCCAGAGCGCGGTGCGGGCGCGGATGGCCGACAGCGACGGCGCCCACGCGCTGTTCGCGCAGCTCCTGCGGGCTGACCCCGAGCGCGCCGGCGCGGGGCGGGGCGAGCGGTTCTGCCGCGAGGTGCTGGCCGCCACCGACGTCGACGGGCTCGACAGGGTGTGGGCGCATCCCGACTTCCTGCCCTCCCCGGAGGAGCTCGGCTCCCCCGGCCGCTGGCTCGAGCGCGCCGGCCTGATCGGCGGCGAGGAGGTCAGCCTCGACGAGGGTCTCCGCGCCCTTCTCGGCGAGGACGGCGTCGAGCCTGGGGAAGAGGGCGGCGCGGAAGGCCCGGAGGGCTCGTCCGGCGACGAGGGGCCCGAGGGCAAGCGGCCGCCGGAGGAGCCGGGAGAGCGGTAGGTCCCGGACCGGCAGGTCCCGCCCCAGGGCCGTTGCCGGGACGCCCCGATGCACGATCCAGCACGATGCGGTTGGTTACCAGGCGCCTCGGCATGCGGTTGGTTACGAGGCGCCTCGGCCCGCGGTGCCCTCGTCGTCGTCCATGCCCTTGGCGATCAGGAAGCCCCTGGCCCGCTCGGCCAGCGGGTAGCGTGCGACCAGGTTCCAGAACGCGGCCGAATGGTTCGGCACCAGCAGGTGCACCAGCTCATGGATCAGGACGTAGTCCCGTACCCAGGACGGATATGGGGCGATGCGGTCGGACAGGCGGATCGTGCCCTCGTCGGGCGTGCAGGAGCCGTAGCGGCTGCGCATGTTGCTGACCCAGCGGACCGAGCGCGGCTCCACCAAGCCGTCCAGGTAGCGGCTCGCCAGGGTCCTGGCGCGCTGCTCCAGGTCCGCGTCGCCGGGCGGCCGCCGCCGCTGTTCCCGCTGGTCCAGCCGCTCCAGCATGGTGGTGACCCAGTGGGCCTCCTCCCGCTTGGTCATGCGGCTCGGCAGCAGCACGACGACCGTGTCGCCGTCGCGGTACGCGGTGACCGTCTTGCGACGCCGCGGGCTACGCACGACTCTGACCAGCGGCTTTGCCGAAGCGGCCGCGGGCCGTTCTGGATGCTGGCGAGATCTCGGCATCGTGGCCTTGAGTATCCCATGGCCCTGCGTCGGCCTTGCCAACCGGCCACCGCCCCGGCCGCTCCCCGAGCCCGCCCGATACGCGAAGTTCCACACCGCGGTCGAGGTCCGCGGACCCGCCAGCCCCGCCTCCTTCCCGCCACCGCACGTTCAGGGGCCGGCCACGCAAGGGGCCGCGGCTCGCCTCCACCCGGCCGGCCGCCTCCGCCCGCCCTGCCGCCTCCACCCGGCCTGCCGCCTCCACCCGGCCGGCCGCCTCCACCCGGCCGGCCCGCCGGCCACGCATGGTCCTTGCCTCGCCCCCTCGCTCTGGGCGGCCCGCACCCCGCTCGGGCCTCGCTTCCCGAGTGGGGACGCGTCCTTGGGCGATCGGCACGGAAGTTTTTCTTTGTCCACAAGCTGGCCGCTTCCGACAGGCTGGTCACCGGCAGGATGAATTTACGGTTTCCACGTCCTGTCCCCAGCCGTCGCCAGGTTGTCCACAGATGGCCATGCGGTAGTCAACAGCACGGACAAGTTGTCCCCAGCGTTTTCCACAGGTTTGCGCACAGGCACGTTGACTGCTTGCGGCGTCCATGCCATCGTGCTCGCGACGAGGCCCCCGCGGAACAACGGCCCTCGCTCTGTAAGGGGAAGGCAGAGCGCGGGAACGGTCCCAAGGGGGTCTCGTTGCATTCCGGTGAGCAAGAGCTTCGGTGGGTCGGCGGGAGGGTGCTGCATGGTGACGGTGCGGCCCGCCCGCCCCGAGGATGCGCGGGCGTGCGTCGACGTGCTGGCCAGCTCCCCCGACTTCTTCACCCGCGAGACCCACGACGAGGCCCGCACCGGGGTCGCGACCAGCCGGCCCGGGCCGACGAGCGGC
>DASVXQ010000042.1:0-19322 GCA_036392615.1 Actinomycetes bacterium
CGTGGCCGCCCACCGGACCGCCGAGCGGCTCGGCGCCGCGCCGCTGCGCTCGCGCGTCGAGGCGCTCGCCCGGCGCGGGCGGCTCGACATCGGGGTGGGGACCGTCGAGGGGGACGGCTCCGTCGGGCTGACCCCGCGCGAGCGGGAGGTGCTGCGCCTGGTGGCCGCCGGCCGGTCGAACAAGCAGATCGCCGACGCGCTCTACATCAGCCGCAAGACCGCCAGCGTCCACGTCAGCAACATCCTCACCAAGCTCGGGGTGCACAGCCGCGGTGAGGCCGCCGCCAGCGCGCGCCGCCTCGGCCTGGACGGTGCCGTCGACGGCGGCTAGGCTCGGGGCCATGCCGGCCAGACCATTCGCGTCCTCCGCCGACCTCGGCGACAAGGCCGAGACGCTCGAGGTGCTCGGCGACGGCGTCTGGGGGCTGACCGCCGAGGGCGACCCCAACGTCGGCGCGATCGAGGGCGAGGACTTCCTGGTGTGCTTCGAGGCGCGCGCGACGCCGGTGGCCGCCGCGGCCTGGCTCGCCAGGCTCCGCCAGCACACCGACAAGCCGGTGCGCTACCTGGTGCTGTCCCACTACCACGCGGTGCGGGTGCTGGGCGCCAGCGCGTTCGACGCCGAGATCATCGTCGCCCACGAGAAGACCCGCGAGCTGGTCGCCGAGCGCGGCAAGCAGGACTGGGAGAGCGAGTTCGCCAGGATGCCGCGGCTGTTCCGCGAGCCGTCCTCGATCCCGGGGCTGACCTGGCCGACGCTGACCTTCTCCGAGCGGCTCACCATCGACCTCGGTGGCGACCGCGGCCAGCTGGTGCTGCGTTACTGCGGTCGCGGCCACACCGCCGGCGACATCGTCGCCTGGCTGCCGCGCGAGCGGCTGCTGTTCGCCGGCGACCTGGTCGAGGCGCAGGCCGCGCTCTACACCGGGGACGCCTTCCACACCGACTGGTCCACCGGCACGCTCGACGCCGTCAAGTCGCTCGGCGCCGAGGCGCTGGTCGGCGGCCGCGGGGCGGTGGCCAGGGGCCGCGACGCGGTCGAGGCGGCGATCGAGCAGTCGCGCGACTTCCTGCTGGTGATGCGCGACCGCGTCGGGCGGGTCCACGCCGCCGGCGGCACCCTCAAGGAGGCCTTCGAGGCCACCCACCAGGCGCTGGCGCCGACCTACGGGCGCTGGCCGATCTTCGAGCACTGCCTGCCGTTCAACGTGCAGCGCCTCTGGGACGAGCTGGAGGGCATCGACTGGCCGCGCATCTGGACCGCCGAGCGCGACCAGGAGGTCTGGAATGCGCTCCAGGACTGAGCGGGCCGCCGGGTGAGCGTGCCGCCAGCCGACCCGGCGCGTCCCGGCGAGGACATCCAGCCGTACCTGCTGGAGATCCCCGAGGAGGACCTGGAGGACCTGCGCCGGCGGCTCGACCGCACTCGCTGGCCGGACGAGCTGCCAGGGGTCGGCTGGGCCTACGGCGTGCCGCTCGGCTACTTGAAGGAGCTGGCCGGCTGGTGGCGCGACCGCTATAACTGGCGCGCGGCCGAGCGCCAGCTCAACGACCTCCCACAGTTCACCACCACGATCGACGACCAGCGGGTGCACTTCCTGCACGTGCGCTCGTCGCAGCCGGACGCGCTGCCGCTGGTGATCACCCACGGCTGGCCCGGCTCGGTGGCCGAGTTCCTGCGGATCATCGGGCCGCTCACCGACCCGGCCGCCCACGGCGGCGAGGCGGCCGACGCCTTCCACGTGGTGGCGCCGTCGATCCCCGGCTTCGGGCCGTCCGGTCCGACCACCAAGCGGGGCTGGGACGTGCGCCGCGTGGCGACCGCCTGGGCTGAGCTGATGCGCCGCCTCGGCTACCGGCGCTTCGGCGCCCACGGTGGCGACTGGGGCTCGGGCATCTCGCGCGACCTCGGCCTGATCGACCCGGAGCACGTCGCCGGCGTCCACCTGACCATGCTGTCGTCCGCGGTGCCGCGGCGGGAGCCGAGCGCCGGGGAGCTGGCCGGCTGGAGCGAGGCGGACCGGGAGCGTGTCAAGGAGTCGTTGCGGCGGCGCGCCGAGTTCGTCCGGGACGGCAGCGGCTACAGCAAGCTCCAGTCCACCCGGCCGCAGACGCTCGCCTACGCGCTGACCGACTCGCCGGTCGGCCAGCTCGCCTGGATCGTCGACAAGTTCAGGGAGTGGACCGACTCGTCGGAGCGGCCGGAGGACGCGGTCGACCGCGACCAACTGCTCACCAACGTGTCGCTCTACTGGTTCACCGCCACGGCCGGCTCCTCGGCGCGGATCTACTACGAGGCCGCCCACGGCGGCGTCGGGGTGAGCGGCGCCGACGAGCCCTCGGTGACCCCGACCGGGGTGGCGGTCTTCCCGCACGAGATCACCCCGCCGGTCCGTCCGCTGGCCGAGCGGAGCAACGCGATCGTGCACTGGTCGGAGTTCGACCGCGGCGGCCACTTCGCCGCCATGGAGGTCCCCGACCTGCTGGTCGGGGACCTGCGTGCGTTCTTCCGCCGGCTGCGCTGAACGGCGGCCCGGGCGGACGGCTCGCGTCCGCCCGGGCCGCCGGGATCGCCGCGGCTAGCGGGTCACCGTGAACGGCGCGGTCAGGTTGTCGACCAGCACCTGGTAGGCGCCGGTCTCGACCCGCGGCACGCCGTCGCCGTTGATGTCGGCCGGGGTCACCGCCAGCCGGCTCACCGGGAACGACACCTGGACCGTGCGGGACTGGCCCGCCGCCAGCTCGACCCTGGCGAAGGCGACCAGCCGCCGGTCGGGCGCGATCACGTCGCTGACCGGCTGGTGCACGTAGACCGGCACGGCGTCGGCGCCCGCCCGGTCGCCGGTGTTGGCCACCGTGAACCTGACGGTCACCGTGCCGCGCGGGGAGACGCTCGCGGTGGCCGACAGGCCGCTGGTCTGGAAGGTGGTGTAGGACAGGCCGGTGCCGAAGGCGAACAGCGGGTTGTAGCCGGACCCCTGCCCGAAGTTGGTGCCGGGCAGCTGGTCGAAGAACTTCGGCTGGTCGCCGGGCACCGACGGGGCGCCGGGGTTGAACTGCGACACCGGTGGGCTCTGCGCACCCTCGGACGGCCAGCTGACCGGCAGCTTGCCGCTCGGGTTGACCTTGCCGAACAGCACGTCGGCCACGGCCGAGCCGCCCTCGGTGCCGGGCAGGTAGGCCATCAGCAGGCCGTCGGCCCTGGTGCCGGGACCGAGCGCCAGCGGCCGCCCGGCGATCACCACCACGATCACCGGCTTGCCGGTCGCCTCCAGCGCCGCGATCAGCGCCTGCTGGTCGGCCGCCAGCGCCGGCGCCGGGTTGTCGCCCAGGCCCTCGGCGTAGGGCTTCTCGCCGACCACCGCCACCACCGCGTCGGCGCCGGCCGCCTCGGAGACCGCGCTGGCCTGGTCACGTGCCAGCACCACGTTGGTGGACGGCACCGCCGCCTTGATGCCCTGGTAGACGGTGGTGGCCGAAGGGATCTGGTCGGGCGGGCCGATGCAGCAGTTGCGGTGGTCCTCCGGCGGGAGCGGCTGGAAGGAGCCCTGCCAGCTCACGCTCCAGCCGCCGAGCTGGTTGGCGACCGGCGCGGCGCAGTCGGGCTTGCCGGAGACCTCGCAGCCGGCGCTCGGGCCGGCGACGACGATCTTGCCGAGGTTGCCGGCCAGCGGCAGGGTCGCCCTGCCGGCGGGGTTCTTCTGGTTGCGCAGCAGGGTGATCGACTCGTCGGCGGCCTTGCGGGCGAGGTCCCGGTTGGCCTGCACGGCCGCGTCGGCCTTGGCCGGGTCGACGAACGGGTGGTCGAACAGCCCGAGCTGGAACTTCAGCGTGAGGATGCGGCGCACCGCCTCGTCGATCCGCCGCACCGAGACCGCGCCCGAGCGGACGTCGGCCAGCAGGGCGGCGTTCCAGCCGGCGGAGTTGAACGGGGTCATCGACATGTCGACTCCGGCGTTGACCGCCTTGGCGACCGCCTCGGCGAAGTCCGCGGCCACGTGGTAGCTGGTCTGCAGTGCGCCGACGTCGCCGAAGTCGCTGATCACCACGCCCCTGAAGCCCATCCGGTTGCGCAGCAGGTCGGTGAGCAGGTAGTGCGAGGCGGTCGCGGGGATGCCGTTGATCGAGCCGGAGTCGACCATCACGGTCGCCGCGCCGGCGTCGATGCCGCCCTGGTAGGACGGCAGGAAGACGTCCTGGAGGTAGCGCAGCGGCAGCTGCGCCTCGACGCGGTCGTGGCCGTTGATCGACTGCGAGTAGCCGGCGAAGTGCTTGACGGTCGCCGCGACCTTGGGCGAGTCGAAGCCGCCGCCCTGGAGCCCGCGGATGTTGGCGCCGCCCAGCGCCGCCGACAGGTGCGGCGCCTCGGACCAGGTCTCGTAGTAGCGGCCCCAGCGGGTGTCCCTGGCGAGGTCCTGCACCGGCGCGAAGTCCCAGTTGCCGCCGGTGGCGAGCAGCTGCTGGCGGGTCGCGGCGCCGGCCGCCTGAGCCATCGCCGGGTCCCAGGTGGCGCCCATGCCGATCGACTGCGGGAACAGCGTGGCCTCGAACGGGTGGCCGAAGCCGTGGACCGCGTCCACGCCGAAGACGATCGGGATGTGCAGCCGCGAGTTCTCGATCGCGAAGCGCTGGATGGTGTTGTACTGCTCGGCCCAGCCGCGGCCGGTGTTGTCCCTGGGGTTGTCGGTGCCGCCGGCCAGGATCGAGCCGGTCGCGTTGTCGACCAGCACGGTCTTGAGGCAGACGGGCTGCAGCGGGTCGTTGTTGCCGCCGTTGCAGTCGCCGTTGGCCGGCGGGCTCGGCGCCTTCAGCTTGCCGACCACGATCTGGTCCATCTGCCCGACCTTCTCGAGCAGGGTCATGCGGCGGAGCAGGTCGTTGACCCTCGCGCGGATCGGCGCGGCGGCGTCCATGTAGACGGGCGTCCTGGCGCGCTGCGCGGCGATCGCCGGCACGCCCAGCGTGACGGCGACCATGGCCGCCGCCAGGGCGGCGGCCCAGGCCACCTTCGCGCGGCGCCGTCGAGGCCAAGGGAGTCGGGGACGGGCGAGTCGGGGGAGGTGGCGGAGCTTGCCAACTGGCATGCGATCCCTCCGTTGTGCAGCAGAAAGCCCGATTGGCCTGGTTCGACCGATGGGAGTCTGGAACCGCTCCCAAGGGCTGTCAAGAGCCTGAATCGATCGGTTCCGAAGGATCCCTGCTGGGATCGCTCCCAAGTCGCTGACGTGCGCGCTTCGCTTCCTCTCACGCTGCTCTCATGGACTGTCGCCGAGTTTCATGGCCTTCGACCCGAGGAGGTAGTTCATGCGGTTTCGCTTGGCCGGCATCGGGGCCGGCCTCGCTCTCCTGGCAGCCACCGCGTTCGGCGCCGGCGCCCCAGCGATCGCCGGACCGGCCGCGGCGGCCTCAGCGGGCGGCAAGCTCGTGCCGCTCTCGCGGCACCTGAGCAACCACCACTGGCAGGCGCCCCCCACCACGGCCGACTGCCTCGCGCAGGCCGGCATCGCCTGCTACGCGCCGTTCCAGCTGCAGCGTGCCTACGACCTCAACCCGTTGTACAAGCGGGGGCTCGACGGTCGCGGCCGCACCATCGTGATCGTCGACGCCTTCGGCTCGCCGACCGTCAAGCAGGACCTGAAGACCTTCGACCACGACTTCGGCCTGCCGGACCCGCCGAGCTTCAGGATCATCCAGCCGGCCGGCAAGGTCCCGCCGTTCGACCCGACCGATGCCGACATGGCCGGCTGGGCGGAGGAGACCAGCCTCGATGTCCAGTGGGCGCACTCGATCGCCCCGGGCGCCAACCTGCTGCTGGTCGAGACGCCGGTCTCCGAGACCGAGGGCGTCCAGGGCTTCCCCGAGATCGTCCAGGCCGAGAACTTCGTCATCGACCACCGGCTCGGCGACGTGATCTCGCAGAGCTTCGGCGCCACCGAGGAGACCTTCCCCAGCGCCCAGTCGCTGCTGCGCCTGCGCAGCGCCTTCAAGAACGCGGCCGCGCACCACGTCACCGTGCTGGGCTCCTCCGGTGACGCCGGCCCGACCGACTTCAAGCTCAACCTCCAGGACCTGTTCACCCACCGGGTGAACTCCTGGCCGTCCAGCGACCCGCTGGTCACCTCGATCGGCGGCACCCAGCTCCACCTGGACGCCGCTGGCAACCGCACCGCTCCCGACAACGTCTGGAACGACCAGGCGCTGTTCAACGGCGCGGCCGCCAGCGGCGGCGGGCGTTCGGCGATCTTCGCCCGGCCCGGCTTCCAGAACGTGGTCCGCTCGACCGTCGGCCGGCACCGCGGCACCCCCGACATCAGCATGAGCGCCGCCGTCGACGGTGGCGTGCTGGTGCGGATCGGCTTCAGCGGCGGCGACGGCATCACCCCCGGCTACTTCATCTTCGGCGGCACCAGCGAGGCCTCGCCGGAGTTCGCCGGCGTCGTCTCGATCGCCGACCAGCTCGCCCACCGGCGGCTCGGCCAGATCAACCCGACGCTGTACCGCCTCGGCTCGCGCCGCGCGCCGGGCATCGTCGACGTCACCAAGGGCGACAACACCGTCACCTTCACCCAGAACGGCCAGACCTTCACCGTCAAGGGCTTCCCCGCGGTCCGCGGCTACGACCTGTCAACGGGGTGGGGAACGGTCGACGCGGCCAGGTTCGTCCCAGAGCTGGCACGCGGTCACTGACCGCCACATCCGTCTCGAGCGCGCCGCAGCCGGCTCCCCGTACCGGCTGCGGCGCCACCACGTGGGGCGGTTACGGCCGGGGGCTCTCTGGGCACACCCGCTTGACGACGGGACCATCCCGGAGCGAGGGGAACCGATGGAACGGCGGAAGCTGGGCTCGAGGACCGGCATCGAGGTGCCAGCCGTCGGGCTCGGAACCTGGCAGACGATGGAGCGGGCCGAGGCCCGGGCCGAGGGTGCCGTGGCCGCGCTGGTGGACGCGGCCATCGAGGTCGGGTCGAATTTCTTCGACAGCTCGCCGATGTACGGGCAGGCCGAGGAGCTGCTCGGCGACGCCCTCAAGGGCCGGCGGGAGCAGGCGTTGGTCGCCACCAAGATCTGGACGCCGTCGGCCGAGGAGGGCGCCCGCCAGGCGGAGCGGGCGCTGGCCTGGTACGGCGGGCGCGTCGACCTCTACCAGGTGCACAACCTGGTCGCCTGGCGCGAGCACCTGCACCTGCTCGAACGGCTGCACGACGAGGGGCGGGTCAGCGCGGTCGGGGTGACCCACTACAGCCCCGGCGCCTTCGACCAGCTCGCCGCGGTGCTGCAGGACGAGCGCGTCCAGGCGGTGCAGCTGCCCTACAACCCGCTGGAGCGCGAGGTCGAGGGCAGGCTGCTGCCGCTGGCCGCCGACCTCGGCCTCGGCGTGGTGGTGATGCGGCCGTTCGCCGAGGGACGCCTGCTGCGCCGCGAGCCCGACCGCGCGGCCATGGCCGAGCTGGAGCGCCACGGCGTCGGCTCCTGGACCGAGGCGCTGCTGCGTTGGATCCTCTCGGACCCGCGCTGCCACGTGGTGATCCCGGCCACCTCGCGGGTCGAGGCGGTGCGGTCCAACGCCGCCGCCGGCGACCTGCCGCCCCTGGACGGCGACACCCGCGAGCTGATCGCCCGCATCGCCACCGGGCTGTAGCTAGCGGTCCTAGCGGTCCGGCGGCGTCTGGACGACCTCCGCCGGCGCCTGCACGGCCTCCGGCGGCGCTGGCTCGCCGTGCAGCCTGGCGACCTCGACGGCGCGGCGGTCCAGCACGGCGCGCTGGTTCACGTAGCCCTTGTCGGTGATCTCGCCCGCGTCCAGGGAGGGCGGCTCGTCCAGCAGCAGCAGCCGCTCGACCCGGCGGGAGGAGCTCTCCTGGTGGTTGAGCCGGCCGAGCGCGGCCGCCAGCGCCTCCCGGACCCTCGGGTGACGGGCGAGCGCCGCCGGGTCGCTGCCCGGCCCGGTGCCGTCGTCCCCGGTGGCCAGGCGAGCGGCGGCGGCCGCGTCGAGCCAGCCGAGCGCGCCGACCCAGGGCGTGTCGCGCCCGGTCAGCACCGCGTCGCGCAGCAGGCCGCGGCAGGCGCCCAGCAGCGCGGGCCGCAGCGTGCCGACGCTCACCCAGGTGCCGGTCGACAGCTTGAAGTCCTCCGCGATGCGCCCGTCGAAGCGCAGGCCGCGCTCGGGCGCCCGCTCGTCGATCAGCCGCACCGCGTCGCCGCTGCGGTACCAGCCCTCGTCGTCGAACGCCTCGGCGTCGAGGTCGGGTCGGCGGTGGTAGCCCGGCATGACGTTGGGCCCCTTGACGCGGATCTCCAGCTTGTCGCCGACCGGGGCGAGCTTGAGCTCGACGCCCGGCAGCGGCACACCGATGCAGTCGGCGCGGCCCGAGGCGAAGTGCGCCGAGGTCGCCGCCGGGGCGGTCTCGGACGCTCCCCAGGAGGTGGTCATGGTCGCCGTGCCGCCGTGGCGGGCCGCCAGCCGCTCGATCCGCTCCCACAGCTCCTGCGGCAGCGCGGCCGCCGCGAAGAAGATCACCCGCAGGCGCGAGAAGAACCGCTCGGCCAGCTCCGGGTCGCGCTCCAGCTCGGGAACCAGCGCGGCGTAGCCGGCGGGCACGTTGAACTGGATGGTCGGCCGCACCTCGCGCAGGTTGCGCAGGGTCCGCCCGAGCAGCCCGGGCGCCGGCCGGCCGTCGTCGATCCACAGGCTGCCGCCATTGGCCAGCACCAGGTTGAGGTTGTGGTTGCCGCCGAAGGTGTGGCTCCACGGCAGCCAGTCGAGCAGCACCGGCGGCTCGCCCTCGAGGAACGGCCACACCTGGCTGAGCATCCGCTGGTTGGCGCAGAGCATCCGGTTGGTGGTCACCACGCCCTTGGGCTGCCCGGTCGAGCCGGAGGTGAACAGGATCTTGGCGACCCCCTCGGGCGTCTGCGCCCGCAGGCGCCGCTCGACCTCGTCGCCGGGCGCGCTGGCGGTCAGCGCCTCGAACGGCGTGGTGCCCGCGCCGCCCCCGGGCGTGACCACCTCGGCGGTCGCACGGGCCAGCTCGATCGCCGGGCCGAACGCCGTGGGGTCTCCGGCCAGCACCAGGAACGGGTCGACCTGCTCCAGCAGCCAGCGAAGCTTGGCGTGGTCCCTGCTCTGCAGGGAATAGGCCACGCTCAGCGGCACCACGGTGACGCCCACGGTGTGGGCGCCGAGCATGAGCAGGAGGTGCTCCACCGAGTTGCCGGCCAGCACCGCGACCGGCCGCCGGCCGGGCTCGCGGTCCAGCAGGCTCTGGCCGATCGCGTCGGCCGCCGCCCTGGCCTGCGCCCAGCTGACCCTGTGCCAGCCGTCGTCCCGCCGCTCGGCGACCAGCACGCGCTCCGGGTCGGCGCCGGCGGCGCGGAACATCGCCGCGACACTCGGCGGGTAGGGGCCGAGCGGCGTGCCCGACGACAGCAGCAGGCTGCCGTCGCCGCGCCGCCGCATCACCGTCGACGGCGGCGCGAACAGCCGCGGGGTCCTCGACGCCATGCCCGCAAGCATAGGCGCCGGCCGGCCCGGCGGGAACGCCGGCTCAGGCCTCGGCGGGCTGGGCGCCCGGCAGGAGCACGCCGAAGCCCGTGACCGCCAGCTTGAGGATCACCTGGCCCGGCTGGGTCAGGTCCGCGACCCGCATGGCCGCCAGGCGCTCCAGCTCGGCCAGCAGCACGGTGTAGGCGTCGGGTCCCTGGCGGCGGGCCAGCGCCAGCGCGTGGGCGTTGGCCCACACCTTGGCGCGCGACTCCTTGAGGAAGCGCCTGGTGCCGAGCCTGTTCGCCGGGATCAGCAGCCGGTCCACCAGGCTGCGGCGGCCGCTGACCTGATCGAGCTCGGTGTCCTCGGCGCCGACCCTGGCGGCCAGCACGGTGTCGATGTGGCGGTGGTCGGCCTCGCGGCGGGCCAGCAGCTCCGGGTCCTGGAACTCGCGGTCGTCGATCACCGCCAGCAGCGCCTGCGGCAGGTCGTAGTTGATGTGGGCGTTCATCCCCAGCAGCACGTGCCGCAGCGGCGGCAGGCTGGCGCCGCGCTGGTCGGCCGCGCTGAAGGCGACCTGCCAGGGGCCCGACGGCGGATCGCCGCGCTGGTCGGCCTCCAGCGCGTCCAGGTACAGCTGGGCGAAGGCCACGTCCCAGCGCTCCACCCAGGGCGGGTCCACGAAGCCGCCGTCGGCCAGCTCGGCGGCGACCGCCCGGGTGGTCCGCAGGTACGTCCCGTGGAAGTAGCGCCGCGGGTCGCCGCGCGCCTCCAGCGGGGCGAGCAGGGCCTCCATCCGCGCCACCAGCGCGTCGATCTCGTGAAAGTCGCTCACAGCGCGACAGCTTGCCAAGCTCGCCCGCCCCGCGTCCACTACCGCCGACGTACCCTGGGCGGACCATGCACAGAACGCTCGCACCCAGCGACCGGGCGGCGCTCGACCGGCTGGTCGACCGGCTGGACTACCCGATGCTGATCGTCACCGCCGAGGCCGACGGCGAGCGCGCCGGCTGCCTGGTGGGCTTCGCCACCCAGTGCAGCATCGATCCGCCCCGCTTCCTGCTCTGCATCTCCCGCCAGAACCACACCTTCAGGGTCGCCAGCCGGGCCAGCACGCTGGTGGCCCACCTGCTCGGCCCACGGGACGGGGCCCTGGCGGCGCTGTTCGGCGAGGAGACCGGCGACACCGTGGACAAGTTCGCCCGCTGCCGCTGGGCTCCCGGGCCGGGTGGGCCGGTCCTCGAGGACTGCCGGCGCTGGTTCGCCGGCCGGGTGCTGAACCGCATCGAGGCCGGTGACCACGTGGCGTTCCTGGTCGAGCCGTTCGCCGCGGCCGCTGGGCCGGGCGACGGGCAGCTCGGCTTCCAGGACGTCCGCCGCCTGCGGCCCGGGCACCCGTCGTGACCGGGAGCGGTCACGCGCGTGGCCGCCGGCCCCTGGCGGTGGCCATGAACGGCGGCGTGTAGAGGCTCGATCCGTCCGCGGCCAGGGCGAGGAAGCGGGCGACCTCCTCCGCGCTGACCAGTCCGGCGCCCTCCATCCGCGCAGCGAGCTGCTGGACGCTTCCCGGCACCCAGCTCTCGGTGCCGCCGGCCACCACCGGGGTGTGCACCTCGCCGCCGACCTGCTCCAACCCCGCCGCCCGCAATCCGGCGGGCAGCCTGGTGCCGAAGCTGGCGTCGGCGCCGGCCGCCCCCATGACCGTCTCGGCCGCACGATAGATCCGCTCGACCAGCGGGGCGTGCTCGGCGGGGAAGCTCCAGCCCGCCAGCGTGGCCGCCATCGGGCCCCCGAAGACCACGTCCTCGATCACCACCCAGCCGCCGGGGCGGACGGCGGCGACCACCCGCTCGAGCGCGCCCTGATGGTCCGGGATGTGCATGATCACCGCTCGCGCGTGCGCCAGGTCGAAGGTCCCCTCCTCCAGCGGGTCGGTCATGACGTCGTGCTGCCGGACCTCGAGGTTGCCCAGGCCGTGCCCCGCGACGAAGCGGGTGTCCAGGTCGATTGCGACCACCTGGCCGCTGCTGCCGACGTGTCCGGCGAGCCGGCGCGCGATCCCTCCGGCCCCGCAGCCGACCTCCAGGCAGCGCCAGCCCTCGGTCACCCCGAGGCGGGTGAGGTGGCGCATGGACGCGTCGTCGAACAGCGATTCCAGCGCCCGCAGGCGGTCGCGTTCCATCGCCCAGTTCGGGTCGAACACATAGGTGGTGGCGGTGGTGGTGCTCATCGCTGGTCTCCTTGCCGTCCGGAGCGCCGTCAGGCGTACACGGGCTCGGTGACCGCCGGGGTGGGCTGGGGCTGAACGCTGGCGAGGGTCTCGGCCAGCGGGGTCAGCCAGTGGTTGTTGACGCAGCCGATCTTGAGGTGCTCGACCGGGCCGTCGGTGCTGCCGAGCGAGAACCGCTCGGTGATCCGGGCGGGCGCGCCGCATTGCGGGCACGGAATGGACTGGTCCATGACCAGGCTCCTTGGGTGCGAGGTTGCTGTCGCCCAGGACTATCCCGGCCTGGCGGCTCCACGGCATCGTGGGATGCTGTGGTTTTGCTCCGGCCGTGCGGCCGTGTGCGGCGGCGGGGGATGGCAGGATGCTGCTATCCGGTCAGGCCCTGGCGGGTGGCGTAGGCGGCGGCCTCGGCGCGGTTGGCCGCCCCGGTCTTGGCGAAGATGCTGCTGACGTGGTGCAGCACGGTGTTGGGGCTGATGAACAGCGCCTGGGCGATCGCGCGGTTGCTGTGGCCGGCGGCGATCAGCCGCAGGACCTGGACCTCGCGGCCGGTCAGCCCCGCCGGCCAGGCCGGTGCCGCCGAAGCGGCCGCCGCGCGTAGGCCTCGGCGCGCTCGCCGAGCCTTTGGATGCCCAGCCGCTGCGCGATGGTGGCGGTCTCGGTGAGCAGGTTGGTGGCCTGTTGGCGGTCGCCGGGCCGGTTCAGGGCCAGCAGCGCCTGGGCCTGTCCCAGGCGGCTCATGGCCACCATCGGGCGGGCCTGCATGCGGCCGGCGAGCGCGGCCGCGTGCGCGAAGCGCATGGCGGCCTGCTCGGGACGGTCGAGGGTGAGGTCCAGCAAGCCCAGGAAGTAAGCGGCCGGGCCGAGGTAGAACGCGCCGAAGCGGCCGGTGGCGGTCACCATAGGGCTCCAGCAGCCGGTGCAGCCTGCCTGCGCGCTCGCGGTCGTCCAGGTGGTGGCAGGCCAGCGCCAGAAAGGCCAGGCTGAGGCTCCAGGCCGGGTCCCTTGGCAGGGCGGCCAGGTCGTTGGCGGTCAAGCGCTCGACCTCGGCGCGTGCCTCCTCGGTCTCGCCCGCCTCGACGAACGCGGAGGCCCCGGCCGCGCGGAAGATCGGCATCGCTGGGTAGCGGACCGCCAGGTCCGGGAACAGCTCCGCGGTCTCGCCGTAGCGGCCCTGCATGAACCGCAGGCAACCGATGACCCCGGGATGGTAGACCTCCACCGCCTGGCCGCCCGCCCGCCGTCCGAGCGCCAGGCCCTGGGCGGCCAGGTCCTCGGCTTCGGCGAAGCGGCCGGCCAGCAGCGCCCTGCCGGCGCGCGCCAGCAGCGGCTGCCAGCGGTAGTGGAGCTGACGCAGCTCCCCGGCGGTGCGCTCGGCGGCGGCCAGGTCGGCGTCGAAGCCCGCCAGGTCGCCCAGCTCCAGCAGGTCGACGCGGCGAAGCCCGCGGCCGCGCAGCGCCATCGCGTGATCGCCGAGCCGCTCGGCCAGCTCGACCACCTCGGTCGCCATGGCCAGCCGCTCGCCGGCGGTCTCCGCGCCCTCGGCACCCCAGACGGCCATGTGCCGGTCGAACAGCACCGCCGCCAGCGTCGCCGGATCGCCCAGCCGCCTGGCCAGCGCGACCGCCTCCTCGCTCAGCGCCAGCCGCCGCCCGGCCTCCGGCGTGTACACCGACGCCCTGGCCAGCCGGGCCGCCACCCGCGCCCGCAATGGGCTGTCACCCTCGCCCAGGGCCTCCAGCGCCTCCTCCAGCAGCCCGACCTCGACCGGGTCGACGATCCCGCCCGCGACCACCAGCCCGAGGCCCAGGCCGGCCCGCGCCAGCAGCTCCGGCGCACCGATTCGCCTGGCCAGCTGGCCGGCCTGCCCGTAGGCCGCGCGGGCGGCGGACACGTCGCTGGCGGCCATCCTGGCCTCCCCCAAGGCCAGCAGCAGCCCGCAACGCTGCCGCTGGTCGGGCCGCTCGGCCAGCGCCAGCGCCGCCAGGGCCCGCTCGAACAGCCCAGCCGCGTCCTCCCAGGCCAGCACCTCCAGCGCGTGACGGCCCGCCAGGGTCGCCAGCCGCACCGCCCTGGCCGCGTTCCCTCCGGGAGCGGCGGCCACGAAATGGTGCGCCAGCTCCGCCAGGCGCGGGCCCGGGTCGGCGCCGTGGACGCCCTCCAGCGCCTGGCCGACCAGCCCGTGCAGCCGCACCCGCCGCGCGGCGGGCAGGCCCTCGTAGAGCACCTCCCGCACCAGCGCGTGCCCGAACCGCCAGCGGCCCAGCTCACCCGCCACGGCGGCGACCACCCGGGCGGCCTCGGCCTCCTCCAGCAGCTCCAGCAGCCGCTCGCCGTCCAGGCCGCTGGCCGGCTGCAGCACCCGCAGCTCGAAGTCGCGGCCGATCACGGCGGCGACCTCCAGGACCCGCTGGCAGTCGCCGGACAGGCGGCCCAGCCGCTCGGCGACCACCGCCCTGAGGCCCTCCGGCAGCCCGCCCTCGAGCATCCCCACGCCGCTGGCGACCGAATCGAGGCGGCCCTGGCTGGCCAGCAGCCGGACCACCTCGGTGACGAACAGCGGGTTGCCGTCGGTCTGCTGGTACAGCGCCGCGGCCAGCGCCGGCGAGGGCTCCACCCCGGTCATCTGGGCGACGAAGCCGGCCACCTCCCGCTGGTCCAGCCCGCGCAGCAGCACCCGCCGGCGGTGCCGCCCGCGGGTCAGGTCGGCCAGGGTGGCCACCAGCGGATGCCCCCCGTCGACCTCGGCCTGGCGGTAGATGCCCACCACCAGCAGGCCGGCACCCTCCAGCTCGCGACTCACGAACCGCAACAGGGCCAGCGACGGCGCGTCCGCCCAGTGCAGGTCGTCCAGGATCAGCAGCAGCGGGCGGCGGGCGCCCGCCGCCCGCAGGAAGGACGCCAGGCTGTCGAACAGCTGGAAGCGGGCCGCCTCCGGCTCCACCGGCGAGGGGCTGGGCAGGTCAGGCAGACGGTCGCGGACATGCGGGGCCAGCTGGGCGATGTCGGCGGCGCCCGCGCCCAGGTCGTGGCGCAGCGCCGCCGCGTCGCTGGCCTGGACGTAGGCGCGGACGACCTGCACCCAGGGCCAGAAGGCGGGCGCGCCCTCCCCTTCCCAGCAGCGGCCCCACAGCACCAGCGCGCCACGCGCGGTCGCCTGGGCGGCCAGCTCCTCGGCCAGCCGGGTCTTGCCGATGCCGGCCTCGCCGGACAGCAGCACCACCCCGCCGTGACCGGCGCCAGCGGCATCCAGGTCGGCGGTGAGTGCGGCCAACTCGCCCCCACGACCGACGAACGGTGTCGTCACCAAGCCCGCGGAACCCTCCACCGCCAGGGAGATCCCTCGCCGTCACTGCGAAGCATAAGAGCCGAGGTCGGCAGCTGCTAGGCGAGGTCACCGCAGGCAACGGCGGTGGCGGCCTGATCGCCGACGGCGAGAGGCACGCTCCGCCCGCTCCGACGCTCACGGCGCGGCGGCGCGCAGCGTCGCCGCGACGGCATCCCAGGCCATGCCCGGCGGCAGGCCGACCATGGTGATGTCGGCCACGCTGTCCCAGCGCTCCAGCTGCTCGCGGACCTGACCGGGCGTCCCATGGGCGGTGAACTCGTCGAGCATGACCCGGGCCTCGGCTGGGACGGTCCCGTCCTGCGGCCGGGGCCGCGGGTTGGCGGCCTTGATGGCCTCGACGGCGGCGCCATACCCCTGGTCGGCCACGGTGCGGCCGTAGATGTCGCCCATGGCCGACAGGTACCAGGCGACGCAGCCGGCCACCACACCCCTGGCGGCGCCGGGATCGGCGTCGGCGACGGTCCACGGGCCGGCCGCCACCGTGAGCGGCCCTGAACGCAGACCGGCGGCCCGGCGGGCCCGCCCGAGCTCCGCGGCCCGCCCGGCGAGGCGGTCGGGGACGACGAACATCGGGATCCAGCCGTCGCCGAGCTCGGCGGCGACCCTGGTGGTGCGCTCGCCCATTGCCGCCAGCCAGATCGGGAGCTCGGGGACCGGCGGCAGGCCGAGCCGCAGTGGCCGCGCCGCGGCGCCGTTGTCGAGTCGGGCGCGCTCACCGGCGAGCAGCGCCCGCACCTTGGTCGTCACCTCCCGCAGCTTGTCGCCCGGCCGCTCGAAGGCGACGTCGTGGAAGCCCTCCACCAGCGCCCTGGTGCTGGTGCCGAGCCCGAGCACGTAGCGGCCCTGCGCGAGCTGGTACAGGGTCGCGGCGGTCATCGCCAGCGTGGCCGGGGTGCGCCCCCACACCGAGAGGATGGCGGACACCAGCGTGATGCGTCGGGTGCGCAGCGCCAGCTCGGTCAGCAGCAGGGTCGAGTCGAGCCCCCAGCCCTCAGGCGCGGCGAACACCTCGTAGCCGAGCTCGTCGGCGAGCTGCGCCGCCCGAACGATCACGTCATGGCGGGTCTCCATCGGCGTCAACGCCACCCCGCGCCGCCCCGCGGTCATGAGCCCGCCCCGGCGGACGCTGCCACCGCACGCCGCGCCACGATGATCCACACGGTCGTGGCGGCCGCGAGCACCTCGCCGTCGGAGCCGAGCAGGGCCGACCCGGCGTGGAGCTTGCGGCCGTCGCTCGCCAGCGGCCAGGCGACCACCCTGCAGCGGTCGCCGGGGCGGGGCAGTCCACCCACCGTGGCGGCCATCCGGCCGAGCACGACCGCGGTGCCGGCGGGCACGTCGGCCGCGTCGGCGGCAGCGATTCCGCTGGGGCAGTCCAGCGCCGCCCAGACCACCTCCGGCCGGACCCGGCCGTCCGCGTCCGCGACGGTCTCCTCCGGCGTCCACGGCGCCGCCCACAGCGCCCGGCCGGGGACCCGGCCGGGGAAGACCCGCAGCCCGTCGCCTGGCGTGCGAGCCGGGCCGCACACGAAGCAGCCGGGGAACACCGGGTCCTCGTAGTAGCGCGAGCGGCCGGCGGCGGCCTCCGCCGCCTGCGGCGTCACCGCGGCGGGCACGGCCAGCAGCTCCAACAGCGCCTTCGCCGGCCGCGCCTCGGCGAGCAGCACGCCGTCATCCTCCACCACCATGGTCCCGCCGCCGTCGCCGCGCACGGGTAGCGGGCGGTCCAGCGGCACCGGGCGGCGTAGGGTCACCTCGGCGACGCCGCCGAGCAGCGCCGCCAGCGAGCCGCTGGCAAAGCCGCCGTTGGCGACGCCGGGCGGCCCGCAGAACCGCGCCGGGACGCGCAGCTCAGCCACGTCGAAGTCCTCCTCGCGTTCGATCGTCAGGTTTCCCCTGCGAGAATAGGCGGCGCGGGCTGGCTGTCAGGCGGGAGATCACCCCAGCCGGTACCTCAACCCGGTACCTCATTGGGGTGTCCGTGATGCGATTGGGGTGTCCGTGATGCGCCGTCTGGCGCACCTGATCACCCGCCGCCTGTGACCGTGGCACCGTCGAAGCGGGGCGGACGGCCGCGGTCAACACCTCCACACCGGTGCAGCAGGCAGCATGTCCAGCCGGCTACCCGGCCACGCGCAGCACGACCTTGCCTTGGCCGTGGCGGGACTCGACCCGCCGATGGGCCACCGCCGCATCCGCCAAGTCCAGCACCTGGTCCACCACCGGCCGCAACAAGCCGTCCGCCACGGCAGCGGCCAAGACTCCCAGCACCGCCCGCGATGGGCGCACCAGCACGCCATGCAGGGTGATGTTGCGGTCCACCGCGGGCTCCAGGTCGCCCGCCAACTCCACGATCGAACCTGCCCTGCCACCCTCCCTGACCACCGGGAGGCTGGCCGCCAGTGTGCCGTAGCCGACCAGGTCGGCGACCATGTCCAGCTCCTGGCCAATCGCGCGGCAGGCCCGCTCGGCCACCTGGCCGGCGTGGCGGTCCAGGAACACCTCCACCCCAAGCTCGCGCAGCAGCGGCTGGCGCTGCGCGCTCGCCGAGGCGACCACCCGCGCGTCCCGCGCCCGGGCCAGCTGCACCAGCAGGCTGCCGACCCCACCGGCGGCGCCGTGGACCAGCATCCACTCGCCCGGCTTGGGGTCCAGCCGGTCCAGCAGTTGGACCGCGGTGGCCCCGGCCAGCGGCAGCGAGGCGGCCTGGATCGCGCTGAGGCCCGGTGGCCGCCGGCCCACCAGCGCCACGTCGACCGCGACCAGCTCGGCGTAGGTCCCCCAGCGGGTGCCGCGGACCGGGAGCAGGCCCCACACCGGCTCGCCGCGCGTCCAGCCCGCGGCGCCATCGCCGACGGCGTGGATGCGGCCAGCCACCTCGTAGCCCACGACATATGGCGGGCGCACTCCCGCCCAGCTGGGGTCGGCGCGGTTGCCGGCGTCCACGGGGTTGACCCCGACCGCCTCGACCGCGACCACGACCTGGTCAGGACCTGGCGTGGGCGCCGGGAGCTGCCGCAGGCGCATGGCCTGCGGGCCGCCCGGCTGTTGAACGACGAGTGCGCGCATGACACTGGATTCTCACAGGTACCAAGGAGGTCCGTAGTCCGTGCGCCCCAACGTTGACAGGACCGCGTCCCTACCTGAAGGGAGCATCACGGACATACTCATTGGCGTCGGCGCGTCGGGCCCACCAGGCGGCGACCTGGGCGCGGGAGCTGACCCCCAGCCGCTGGCGGATCCGCTCCAGGTGCCCCTCGGCGGAGCGCTCCTGGATGCCCAGCCGCTCGGCGATCTGCCGGTTGGTCAGCCCTTCGGCGACCAGCGCGGCGACCTGGAGCTGCCGGGCGGTCAGCGCGCCCGCCGACCGGGCGGGCGGTGCGGGCCGCGGCCGGCGGGCCGGCGGGTCGAGGAACGCCAGGATCGCGCCGATCACCGCCGCCGCGTCGCCGGCGTACGGCAGGTGGCTGCGGCCGGCCAGCGACACCAGCCGCGCGCCTGGGATGCGGGCCGCCAGGTCGCGGCCCAGGCGGTAGGGGATCGCCCGGTCGTCGCGCCGGTGCAGCACCAGCGTTGGCGCGGCGATCTGGTCCAGCAGCCCCTCGACCTCGAGCTCGTAGCACTGCGCCAGCAGCCGGGCGGCGACCTCCGTCGTTGCGGAGTCGCGCTGCAGCCGCGCGAAGTGCGCCCTGGTCTCGGCGCTGCCGTCGGGCAGGAACACGTCGGCGAGCACGTCGGAGCCGAGCCCCCAGTGGGCCTGGACCAGGTCGACCATTGCCGCGGCGACCCCGGCGGAGGCGATCCGGCGGCCGTTGGCGTAGCCGCCGTACAGGACCAGGCGCCCGACCCGGCCGGAGTGGCGCGCCGCGAACGCAGCCGACACCGGCGCGGCCATCGAGATGCCGAGCAGGTCGAAGCGGTCCAGCCGCAACTCGTCGGCGACCACCCGCAGCACCTCCAGGTCGGTCTCGAGTGTCTGCCGGCCCGGCCACGGGTCCGACAGCCCGCAGTCCGGCTTGTCGTAGCGCACCACCGTCCGGTGCGCCGCCAGCGGGGCGTAGAAGGCTCGCACCGCCGGGTCCTGCCATGACAGCTCGAGGTGGCCGATCCAGGCCGCCGGCACCAGCAGCGCCGGGCCCCGGCCGGCGGTCGCGTAGGCCACCCGCACGCCCGCGGGCGTGGCGCAGAAGCGGATCTGCTGTCTCGGCTCGGGATCGACCAGCGCTGGCCTCCAGACTTGTGGGCGGGGCGGGCGGGCGCCC
>DASVXQ010000043.1:0-3968 GCA_036392615.1 Actinomycetes bacterium
CTGGCCTACGCCGTCGAGCGCGAGCAGTTCGGCCGGCCGATCGGCGGGTTCCAGCTCGTCCAGGACCTCCTTGTGCGAATGCTGGGCAACATCACCGCCTCGGCGACCCTGTGCGCCCGCCTGGCACAGCTGCAGGCGGCCGGGATGGCCAGGGACGAGCACGCCTCGCTGGCGAAGGCGTTCTGCACGGTACGGATGCGCGAAACCGTCGGCTACGCGCGAGAGCTGCTGGGCGGCAACGGCATCCTGCTCGAACACCATGTCGGCCGCTTCGTCGCCGACGCCGAGGCGATCTACTCCTACGAGGGCACCCGGGAGATCAACACGCTCATCGTCGGCCGCGCCATCACTGGCCTCAGCGCCTTCGTGTGACTGCGGTCCTTACCGACTCAGGCGTCCATTCGGACGTACCGACTGGACCTCGACTCGCTGTGAGCTTGCCGTCTGATGTCTTGCCCACGGTCCAGCAGCTTTCCTCCGGCTGTCAGGCACTTGCCGCGAAACCGTCAATCCAGGCTGCTCGACTGGGGGTATGAACCTCAACGTCACGGCTTCGCACCCAGGTCTGCGATGGCTGCGGCAGCGACCCGGTTTCCGTTGGACCTTGGTGCTTGCGGCCGGTCTGACCGGCATCCTCGTCCTCGTCGCGCCGTCCGGCTGGACGCCTTCGGCGCCGCACCACGCTCCCACCAAGAGTGAAGCATGGATGACCACACCCCACCGAGCCGACGCGGTCGCGATGCGGCGCACCACCACACAGCCGGCCACCACCCAGGTGATCGCGGCGGCCGGTGACATCGCCTGCGACCCGGGCAGCCCAAGCTTCCAGCGCCTGCGGGGAGACGCCAGCGCCTGCCACATGCGCGCCACCGCCAGGCTGCTGACCAAGCTGGACCCCGTGGTGGTGCTCACCCTTGGCGACAACCAGTACGAGAACGGCACGCTGGCGAAGTACCGTCGCTCCTACGAGCCGACCTGGGGACGGCTCAAGGACCGCACCCGCCCAGCCCCCGGCAACCACGAGTACCGCACGCCGGGGGCCGCTGGGTACTTCGACTATTTCGGTGTCGCGGCTGGCAGCCGATCGGCCGGCTGGTACAGCTTCGACGTCGGCGCCTGGCACCTGATCGCCCTCAACAGCGAGTGCGCACATGTCGGCGGATGCGGCAAGAGCTCGCGCCAGGAGCGCTGGCTGCGCGCCGATCTGGCGGCCCATCCGGCGGCCTGCACCCTGGCCTACTGGCACAAGCCACGGTTCAGCTCCGGGCTGCACGGCGACGACCCCACCTACACCGCCTTCTGGCAGGCGCTCTACGCCGCCCGGGCCGATGTGGTCCTGGTCGGCCACGACCACGACTACGAACGATTCGCTCCCCAGCGTCCCAACGGCGCGGCGGACCCCACCAGAGGCATCCGCGAGTTCGTTGTCGGCACCGGCGGCAAGACCCACTACGGGCTCCGGACCATCCGGCGCAACAGCCAGGTCCGCAACACCGGCACCTTCGGGGTGCTCCGGCTGGCGCTGCGCCCAGGCGGCTACGACTGGCGGTTCCTGCCCGAGCCGGGCAAGCACTTCAGCGACGCCGGCCACGCCAGCTGCCACTGACGCCGCTTGCCTCGCTAGTCCCCAACGGCCCCGTTGAACACGCGCCGGGCAAGCTCCGGCGAGCTGAGGGCAGGGGCTGCAGCGCTTCAGGCGCCTTCATCTCGTTGTCGCCGGCTGCTCGGCGAATGATCGGCTGGGCGCCGGAATGGGGCCATTCGGGCATGTGACGCTCATCGGCGTGGGCCGCGGCAAGCCCGGCTCAGCTATGGAACACCTCACAAGAAAGGGGAAAGCCATGCGTCCAGCGGACTTGCGCCTGGTTGGCCGCTGGTTGCAGCGCACTCCGCGCCGTGGCGTGGTGGTGCTCATCAGTTGCGCGCTGGTGCTGGTCAGCGTGACGGCTGCGTTCGGTGCTCGGGCGATCTTTGAGCACGCGGGGCCGCAAGGCGACGGGACCGCGATCACTTCCTATGGCTGGCACGTCACGCCGGCGGGCCGGCAGACCACCCTGGGGGAGCGTCCTTACGGCATGGCGCTGAGCCCAGACGGGCGCTGGCTGGTGGTCAGCAACGACGGTATGGCGGTCCAGTCGGTCATGCTGGTCGACGCCACCACCGGCCAGGTCAGTGACACCATCAGCTATCCGGCGCCCGAGGCGGTGTTCCTGGGCGTCGGCTTCAGCCCCGACGGCTCGCGTGTCTACGTGAGCGCTGGCGCCAACGACAAGGTGCGGGTCTATGACCTCGGCGGCGGCAAGCTCCACGAGCTCGCACCGCTGAAGATGGCTTCCAGTGGCTCGTCGACGCCGTCGTTCGCCGGCGGGCTGGCGGTGGCGCCGGACGGCCGTTCGGTTTGGGTCACCGGCAATCTGAGCAACTCGGTCTCAGTCCTGAATACCGGCTCGGGTGCCGAGCGGCGGATCGCTTTGTCGTCGAGGACCTGTCCGGTCGACCGCCAGGGCTTCGACCCCTCCAACGGGCGCGACTGCCTGTTCCCCTACACCGTGGCGTTCTCCAAGGACGGCAAGACCGCCTACGTCAGCAACTGGGGCCAGGACAGCGTCTCGGTGATCGACACCGCCAGCGGCCAGCTCCGCGGCAGCGTGAAGGTCGGCACCCACCCCAGCGCGCTCACCCTCAACCCCGCCCGCAACGAGCTGTACGTGGCGGTTACCGACGGCGACGCCGTCGCGGTGGTGAACCCGGCAACCAACCGGCTGGTGCGGACCTTCTCGGTCAGCCCCTACCCGGGAGCGCGTGTCGGCGCGCAGCCAAACGCCTTCGCGGTCTCACCCGACGGCGGGACCCTGTACGCGGCCAACGCCGGCAACAACGACCTCGACGTCATCCGCCTCGCCGACCACGGCCGCTCCGACCGGGTGCTGGGTCACATCCCGACCGGCTGGTACCCGTCCGCGGTCGCGGTCGCGCCCAACGGCCAGCAGCTTTACGTCGCCAACGCCAGGGGCCTTGGTGCTGGCCCGAACCCCGAGGGGCCGGTCCCGGGCAAGGATCCCGAGAGCTCGCCCGACCAGTACATCGGCTCGATGATCAAGGGCACCTTGTCCACCATCCCCACGCCCGACGAGCGCACGCTGGACCGCTATACCCGCCAGGTCATCGACAACAACGGCTTCGCGGAGGCCGGCGGCGTGCGGCTGGTCGGCGACCGCCAGCACGTGGTGCCCGAGCGGGTCGGCCAGCGCTCGCCGATCAAGCACGTGATCTATGTCGTCAACGAGAACCGCACCTACGACCAGGTGCTCGGCGACCTGGGCAGGGGCAACGGCGACCCCTCGATCACCCTGTTCGGCCGCGACGTTGCCCCCAACCACCACCGGCTGGCCGAGCAGTTCACCACCCTCGACAACCTCTACACCGTCGGTGAGGTGTCGATGGACGGCTGGGAGTGGTCCACCGGCGCCAACGCCAACTCGCTGACCACCAAGGGCCAGCCGACCAACTACGGCGGCCGCGGCTACTTCTACACAGGGGAGGGCGGCACGCTCGGCGCCGCGCCGGGCGTCAACCCCGCCGACTCCTACATCTGGGACCGGCTTAGCAGGGCCAAGCTCAGCTTCCGCAACTACGGCTTCTGGGCCACCGGCACCGCGCCGGTCCAGATCTTCAACGAGCCCAACCTGGACGCCAACACCGACCACCAGTTCCCCGGCTTCAACATGGCCATCTCCGACCAGACGCGCTTCGCCGAGTGGCAGCGCGAGTTCCGCGGCTACCAGCAGCGGGGCAACCTGCCCGCCGTGGAGTTCGTGAAGTTTCCTCGCGACCACACCTGCGGGACCAGCCCTGACTGCCCCACCCCCAAGGCGATGATGGCCGACAGCGACTGGGCGCTCGGCCAGCTCGTCGACACCGTGTCCCACAGCCGCTTTTGGAACGACACCGCCATCTTCGTGATCGAG
>DASVXQ010000044.1:0-10002 GCA_036392615.1 Actinomycetes bacterium
GGCGTCATCGGCGGCGACTGGCTGGTCAACGCCGGTGTGCTCGGGCTCACCGTGCTGGCCATCGCCGCGGCCGCCGCGGGCCTGCTGGCGCTGCTCGGCGAGGCCGGCCTGGTGCTGGCCGCGCTGCTGATGGTCCTGCTCGGCAACCCGCTGTCGGGTGTGTCGTCCGCGCCCGAGCTGCTGCCCCAGCCCTTCGGCCTGATCGGCCAGCTGCTCCCACCCGGAGCCGGCGGGAGCCTGCTGCGCAGCACGGCGTTCTTCGACGGCAACGCGGCCATCACCCCGCTCACCGTGCTGGCGATCTGGGCGGTCCTCGGTCTGGTCGCCGTGTGGGCCGGCGGCCTGCTGCGGCGGCGCCCCACGACCGCCACCGCCAGGGTCCGCCCGCTGCCGGCCGGCGGCCGGGAAGGCTCCTCGGCGGCCAGCTGACCCGGACCGCGAGCATGACGTCGGACGCCGGCGCCGGACCTGGCGGCCCGGCGTCCGTGGCGAGGCTGCGATGTCTGTCAACTGCTCTCGATATGACCGAGGGTTGGCAGCTGCCGATTCGCTGATCCGGTCGCTCCGAGGGTCAGCTTCGGGCCGCGTCGAAGACGCCCAGCTCCCGCATCCGGCAGCTCGTCATTGGCAGCCGGTGCCCGAAGCTGCCGCCGCCTGCCCGGCGGCCGCCGAAGTGGGTGCCGTAGCCGTCCCGCAGGGCCCGGTCCAGCTCCTCGCCAAGCTCGGCCGTCTCGTGCTGGTCCAGGCAGCCGGCCAGCTCAACAAACCCGAAAGTCTGGTGATGGTCGACCTGCCGGTCACTGAGCGTCGGCGCTCTCCCGCACCTTGACCAGGACGACGGGATCCGTCCAACCCGTACCGCGAGTCGGGTTGCTTCGTCTGAGGCTAGCTCCCCGACTCCATCTGGGCTGGGGACACTGCCCAACAGTGGCTCCTCCGCAGGGGGTGTGCCGCAGGCGACGTACGGCGCTGAACAGGGGGAACCCGACCGTCAGCAGGGCGCCGGCGGCGCACGGCGCCAGGGTCGCACGCAAGCCGATCGTCCCACCGAGCCAGCCGCCAATGGCCGCGCCGACCGGAATCGTGCCAACCTCGCCGCTGCTGGCGCCGAGCCGCAGCAATGCCACCAATGGAAGGGCAAGCTCGGTGACCTCGCTGCCGAGCTGGCTGACGGTATGGCCCACCCAGTAGCGGACGAAGTCACGGTTGCGCCACATACTGGCTGATACTGACACATAGGTCCCTGCGCGAGCGGCCACGCAGGGACGCACGGGTTCGTTGCCTCAGACCGGCGGGCGTGTCCGCCGGGGATGCTTGCGCCCGGTCTCCAGCTTGGCCCGGACCTCCCGCCGCACGCGCGAGGCCAACTGGTCGTCATGCGCTTCGAGGAACCCGCGGACCGCCTCCGGGGCCCAGACCACCAGCGCGCGCAACGCCCACGACAGGGCCTTCACCACCATGTCGTCGCGGTCGGCCACCAGCCGCTCGCAGATGTCCAGCGTCCGGCCGGTGTCGCCGGTCCCGCCCCTGGAGCGCAGGTTCAGCGGCACGGTGGAGACCAGCGCGGCGCGTCGCCACCACCGGTCCCGGGAGGCGGCCCAGCGCCGGACGTCCGCGTCCGCCAGGCGCCCCTTGCGCCACGCCGGCCCCGAGACGTAGCCGCCGAAGGCGTCGACCGCGCCCCAGCTGTCCATCCCTTCGCCAAGCCGCTCCACCCGCCCGACGTCGAGGCGCTCGAGACCGCCCGGATGGTGGTAGAGCAGCTCGTAGGCGAGCCACCGCTGCCGGCCCGCCAGCGCCAGCGCGAGCTCGAGCACCTGCTCCGCGGGCAGCCCGCGCACCCGCTTGGAGAGCTCGCGCCGGACCCCGCGGATCGACTCGACCGTCGGCTGCGGCAGCTCCCGGACCCGCCGGTCGATCTCCTCGGCGAGCGCCTCCATCCGCCGGTCGCCGCCGCTGCCTGGTGCCGTCATCACGCTCGTTTCCGGTCCGGTCGGATCCCATGCCGTCGGTTGCCGCACGATCATCGGCGAAGCTCGGGCCCGGTTCCAGCGTTGTCGCCTGCTCCGCTTCCACCATGCCATTCGGGCCGGTAAGGTGCCCCACAGAGGGGGCCGGGGCGACCTGATGACGCTGTGACCGGGCGCGGGCGTCCTGGCAGTGGGGAGGATGATGACCGCGGCAGCGGCGCTCGACCGGGGCCGGGAGTCGTTCGCGCGCCGGGCGTGGAAGGACGCCTTCGAGCAGCTGTCGGCCGCGGACCAGGAGTACACGCTCGAGGCCGAGGACCTGGAGCGGCTGGCGACGGCGGCCTACCTGATCGGAAGAGACGAAGACTCCGCCGACATCGGGGCTCGCGCGCACCATGCGTTCCTGCGCCAGGGCGGCGTCGAACGGGCGGTCCGGGGTGCGTTCTGGCTGGCCTTCGGGTTGCTCAACCGGGGCGAGGTCGCCCGTGCCGGCGGCTGGGTGGCCCGGGCGCGCCGGCTGCTGGACGACCTTGGGCACGACTGCGTCGAGGAGGGCTATCTGCTGTTCCCGGTCGGGCTGCAACTCCTGGTCGAGGGCGACGCCAGGGCGGCCGCCGCAACCTTCGAGCAGGCGGCCAAGATCGGGGAGCGCTTCCGCGATCCCGACCTGGTGACGCTCGCCCGGCTCGGTCTCGGCGGCGCCATGATCCCGATGGGGAAGACCGCCGCGGGCGTCGCGCTGCTGGACGAGGTCATGATCGCCGTCGAGACCGACGAGGTCTCGCCGGTCGTCGCCGGGATCGTCTATTGCGCCGTCATCGAGGCGTGCCAGGAGATCTTCGACCTTCGCCGCGCGCAGCAGTGGACCGTGGCGCTGACCAACTGGTGCGCCTCGCAGCCTGACCTGGTCCCCTTCCGCGGCCAGTGCCTGGTCCACCGCGCCGAGATCATGCAGCTGCACGGCGCCTGGCAGGACGCCATGGAGGAGGCACGGCGGGCATGCGAGCGGCTCTCCGATCCACCTGGCCAGCCGGCGGCCGGAATGGCCTTCTACCAGCAGGCCGAGCTCCATCGGGTGCGGGGCGACTTCGCCGGCGCCGAGGAGGCCTACCGCCAGGCCAGCAAGCTGGGACGCGAGCCGCAGCCCGGCCTGGCCCTGCTGCGGCTGGCGCAAGGACAGACCGACGCCGCGGTCGCGGCGATCCGTCGCGTGATGGACGAGACATCCGACCGCGCGGCCCGGTCCAAGCTGCTCGCCGCCTACGTGGAGATCATCCTCGCCGCGGGCGACATCCAGGCCGCGCGCGCGGCAGGCGACGAGTTCAGCCAGCTGGCCGACGGCCTCGGCGCGCCCCTGCTGCAGGCGACCGCCGCGCGTGCCCAGGGCGCCGTGCTCCTCGGCGAAGGCGACCCGCGGGCCGCCCTCCAGGCACTGCGCCATGCGTGGACGGCCTTGCAGGACCTCGAGGTGCCGTACGAGGCGGCGCGGGTCCGGGTCCTGATCGGGCTGGCCTGCCGTCAGCTGGGGGACGAGGACGGCGCGGCGATGGAGCTGGACGCGGCGCTCTGGGTGTTCCGGCAGCTGGACGCGTGGCCTGACGTGGCCCGGGTGGAGGCCCTGGCACGGAATCCGGCCGCCCGGGCCGGGAGCGGGCTCACCGCGCGCGAGCTGCAGGTGCTGCGCCTGGTGGCGGCCGGCCAGACCAACCGGTCGATCGCCGCCGAGCTGTTCCTCAGCGAGCGGACGGTGGACCGGCACGTCAGCAACATCTTCACCAAGCTCGGCGTGTCGTCGCGCGCCGCGGCCACCGCCTACGGCTACCGGCACCAGCTCATCTGACCACGCTGGCGGGAACCACCCATGCGGCCTTGGCCCAGGTTGGGTGGTTCCGCCGACGCGTGCGCTCCCGACCAGGCCGCATCGTGACCGTAGTGGCACACCCGCGACGCGTGAGGATCGGAGCGATGACCACAGCCATGAACCGGCAAGCCAATGAGCAGCGGCACGACCCCCGGGGAGCCCCGGCGGCCCCGGAGCGGTTCGAGACGGTGATCGTCGGCGGCGGTCAGGCGGGGCTGGCGGTCGGTTACCACCTGGTCAGACGAAGGCAGCGGTTCGTGATCCTGGACGCCAACCAGCGGGTCGGCGACTCCTGGCGCCAGCGCTGGGACTCGCTCCGCCTGTTCACCCCGGCGCGCTACGACGGGTTGCCTGGCATGCCGTTCCCCGCGCCGGCGTGGTCGTACCCCACCAAGGAGCAGGTGGCCGACTACCTGGAGGCCTACGCCGCCCGGTTCCATCTCCCCGTCCGCAGCGGCGTCCGGGTGGGCCGGCTCTCGAGCGACGGGGACCGGTACCTGGTGGTGGCCGGCGACCACCGGTTCCAGGCCGACCACGTGGTGGTCGCGTCGGGCGCATACCAGCGGCCCCGCATCCCGGCGTTCGCCGCCGAGCTGCACCCGGGCATCCTCCAACTGACCCCCACCCGGTACCGCGACCCGTCCCGGCTTCCCCCAGGTGGCGTGCTGGTGGTCGGTGCCGGCAACTCCGGAGCGGAGATCGCCTTCGAGATCTCCCGCTCTCATCCGACCTGGCTGTCGGGGCCCGACACCGGCCACATCCCCGTTCGCACCGGCAGCAGGACGGACCGGTGGCTCACGCCCCCGTTCTGGTGGTTCGCCTCGCGGGTGCTGGACGTGGGGACTCCGATCGGCCGCAAGGTGCGGCCCAAGGCCCTGACCACCACCGCGCCGCTCGAGCGGGTGCGGCCCAGGGAGCTCGCCGCCGCTGGGGTCGAGCGGGTGCCGAGGACGGTCGGGGTGCGCGACGGCCGGCCGCTGCTGGAGGACGGGCGGGTCATGGACGTGGCGACGGTGGTGTGGTGCACCGGCTTCCGGCCCGACTTCAGCTGGATCGACCTTCCGGTCTTCGACCAGGACGGCGCCCCGGCACACCACCGCGGGGTCGTCGAGTCTCAGCCCGGCCTGTACTTCGTGGGACTGTGGTTCCTCTCGGCGTTCACCTCGTCCCTGATCGGCGGAGTCGGCCGCGACGCCGACCACATCGCCGGGCAGATCGCCGTCCATCGAGCCAGACGGCCGTAGGCGGCGGACGCCACGGCGACGGCAGGGGACGCATGAGCTCCAGGGATCAGGCGGGCTCGAACCGCCTGATCCCGCCGGTGCCGTTACGGCCGCCCAGCCTGGGGAACTGTCTCAGAAACAGTTCACACCGTGCCGGGGAGCCCCTGTCATCGCGGCTCGCGCGCGCGGGGGAAAGAGTGGAACTGTGTTCGTCCATTGATCGGTTGCGGTCGGCTCGTTGTTGATAGATCACCGTCAGTAGTCCTTCAGCGTGATCGCGTCGGCCTTCTGGAACTGCTTGGCGATGAGCGCGCGCATCGGCCACCGGGTCATCATGGTCATCGACAGGTTGCGCATCCGGATCATCAACGCGCTATTCGGCGCGAAGCCCTTCACGCCACCGGGTGGCAGGGTCTGGCACTGCTTCACATAGTCGCGCACCTCATCCTGGTACCGAGCGAACGCCGCCTCGTGGTCGTTCGGTGTCGCAGACAGTTCACCGGCGAGCACGTAGGCGGCGACGAGCGCCATCGCGGTGCCGAGCCCGACCAGCGGCGAGCCGCAGTACCCGGCGTCGCCGAGCAGCACCGTCCGCCCTCGGTACCACTGTCCCATGTGGACCTGACTGAGCGAGTCGAAGTAGAAGTCCCCGGCGCCGGGCATGGCGGCGAGGATCTGCGGTACCAGCCAGCCCACTCCGGTGAACTTGGCGCGCAGGATCTCCTGCTGGGCAAGCACATCGTGCCGGTCGTAGTCCAGCGGCGGGGAGGTGAAGCTGAGCATCGCCTTGGCCGTGCCGCCGTTCTCCGGCCGGATCCCGGCGACCAGCCCGCCCGGCGCGCCGTGCATGAGGAACCAGTGGTCCAGGTTGCCCGGGTCCGGAACCGTGAAGTAGGCCATGTACCCACCGAGGTGCCGCACGAACTCCTGCTCCGGCCCGAAGGCGAGCCGGCGTACCCCGGAGTGGAGCCCGTCCGCGCCGACTACAATGTCGAACCGCCGCACGGTACCGCTGGCGAACGTCACCTTGACGCCGTCCCCGTCCTCGGTCAGCCCGGTGATCTGGTCGTCGAACAGGTACTCGGTTCCATCGCGGGTGGCGTCGTAAAGGATGCGGGTCAGGTTGCCGCGCATGATCTCGATCTCCGCGACCATCCCCTCGCCGTCGAACAGGTCGGCCGGCATCCTCCCGGTCCACCGGCCGCGACCGTCCACGTAGGCGAATCCGCGCTCGTCGACGCGCTCCGCCCGTACCGTGTCGAGAAGCCCCATCCGCTCGACCACCTGGCGTCCGGCGCCGCGCAGGTCCACTGCGTGCCCGCCGGGTCGTGGCACGGGCGCGACCTCCACGACCGTCGGTGCGAAGCCGTGCCGCCGGAGCCAGAACGCGAGCGCCGGTCCGCCGATGCCGGCGCCCGAGATCAGTACCGTCCGGTTGACCATTGCTGTGCCTCCTCGTCGCGTACGATGTACCAAGCCGTGCGTACACCGTACGTGTGCTAGTCAAGGCCCTTGGTGTACTAGTACGGGAGGGGAGGAGCGATCGATGACTCAGCCGCCGTACCGCCGCATCGCCGACGAGATCCGCGCCCGGATCGCCGATGGCGAACTGCGACCTGGCGACCCGGTACCGTCGGCACGCGGCATCACCCGCGAGTGGGGCGTGGCCCTGGCCACCGCGACGAAGGTGCTCGCGACCCTGAACGCCGAGGGGGTGACCCGGCCGCTACCGGGTCGGGGCACGGTGGTCGCCGGCCCGGCCGTACCCGCCCAGCCGGCGGGCGTCTCGGCGCGCGCCGCGCGCCGAGACGAGGGCGACCCTGACCTGACCCGCGAGCGGATCGTGGCGGCAGCCATCCGGGTCGCCGACGCCGAGGGTCTGGCGCAGCTGTCCATGCGGCGCATCGCGACGGAGCTGGGCGCGGCCCCGATGTCCCTCTACCGCCACGTCAACGGCAAGGACGAGTTGCTGGTGTCCATGATGGACAGCGTGCTCGGCGAGGACCCCCTGCCGGCCCGGCCGCCCAAGGGCTGGCGGGCCCAGCTGGAACTGTCCTCCCGCATGGAGTGGCAGGGGTTCCGCCGCCACCCGTGGCTCGCCCCGGCGCTGTCAATGACCCGCCCGCAGCTGATCCCCAACGGGATGCGACACACCGAGTGGGCGCTGCGCGCGCTGGACGGGTTGGGCCTGACGATCCAGGAGATGATGTACGTCCACACGACGCTGTTCAGCCACGTGCGCGGCCTGGCCCTCAACCTTGAGGCTGAGGCCCAGGCCGAGCAGGACTCGGGACTGACGAGCGACGAGTGGATGCAGACCCAAGAGCACGGCTTCCGCGTCATCGCCGGTACCGGCGACTTTCCGCTGCTGAATCGGTTGGTCAACAGCGAGATGGAGCTGGACCTGGATCAGTTGTTCGAGTTCGGCCTGGGCCGCCTGCTGGACGGGCTGGAGCGGTACCTGGCCGGACGGTGACTCAGCTCGGCACGTTCCACTGCTTCTCAGAAGGGTTCCTGTCCTGTCTCAATGAACCTGGCCCGCGTCTCACCGAAGTTGTCCTACGGGCGTTGCAGCCCTCCGCTGTCTCACTGAAGTTGACCCAAGAGGGCCGACAGGGCCTGCCGCAGGGCCGGTACCCGTGCGCGGTGGCGGTGATCAGCCCATGTCGAACAGCACGTCAATCTCGGCACTGCGCTCTGCCTTCCTACCCCAACGGCCACTGCCGCAGGAGCGTGAGCGAGGAAGCAAAGGCTGGATCCGATAGGGCGAGGCTTCCCGACGCCGCATCAATCTCCCAGCCATGAGCTGCCAGTCGACGTCGCCGTTGCTACTTGGGCAGTCGGGGCGACAGCTCGCGCAGAATGTTGCTGGCTCGCTGAAGCGCGCTATCTGCTGTGGCGCCGCGCTCCTTGACGAGATTTACCCTTGGCGACATTTCGTGGTCGGGTCATCATGGTCAAGTCCCGCACTGACCTCGCCTGGACGTAGGCACTTGACCAGGCTTGATGGTGCCGCCGCGGCGGCATGCCCCAAGGGGGTTGTTGCCTGTGATGGAAGCCTACATCCTCATCCAGACCGAGGTCGGCAAGGCGGGAATGGTCGCCAAGGCGTGCGCCGGGATCCCGGGGGTGCTGAGTGCCCACGACGTCACCGGCCCCTACGACGTGATCGTTCTCGCGGAGGCGCGCAACGTCGATGAACTGGGCAAGCTCGTGGTGGCCAGGATCCAGACGGTGGAGGGCATCACCCGCACCCTTACCTGCCCGGTGATCCACATCTAGACCACCGGCGATCTACCAGGGCTTGTGCCTGCCCCCACGTCACTCGCTCTTGTTCTCGCCGAGGAGCGCCAGGCGGAAGCGATGAGCGCCCTCTCGAGGAAGAGCGCCCATGGCCGCTGAGCTGCGGTTATGCTGCTTCTGGTCGGGACGGCGGGATTTGAACCCGCGACCCCCTGCTCCCAAAGCAGGTGCGCTGCCAAACTGCGCCACGTCCCGTCGCTAAGGGCCTCTGACCTGCGGTTATAGCAGTCCCCGCCAGGATCGAGGCGAGCACAACGCTCACTCACCACCTTATCCGGACTGCACACCTGCTTCTGGGTGTCCGGATTGGGCGACGTGGGAGGCCCTATGCCCGCCCATAGCGTAGACGACTTGGCGCGATCCTTCGAACGACACCTCCGCGCGCAGAACAAGTCACCTCGCACTGTCGAGTGCTATCTGGAGGCCGTCGGCCAGTTCTCCGCGTACCTTCGCGTCCACCGCAAGGCGCACGGGGGACGAGGGTTAGGTCAGGCCCGCGGGGAGGACATCGAGGGGTTCATCATCGATCTGCTGAGCCGGTGCAAGGCCTCGACCGCCAACAACCGGTACCGCGGTCTGCACGCCTTCTACCGCTGGCTGGAGGACGAGGAGGAGCTCCCGCATCCGATGCGAAAGCTCAAGCCGCCCTCTGTTCCGGACAGGCCGGTGCCGGTAATCGGCGAGCAGGAGCTTCAGCGGCTCCTGGCAGTCTGTGCCGGTAAGGACTTCGAGGCGCGTCGGGACACCGCGCTGATCATGCTCCTCGTCGACGCCGGCCCGCGCCGTGCCGAGCTGGTCGACATGCGGCTGGGCGGGTTGACTTCGAGTACGACGTGATCCGGGTGCTGGGCAAGGGGAGCCGTGAGCGCGCGTTGCCGTTCGGAAGACCGGCGTGGCGCTCGACCGCTATCTGCGAGCCCGGAGCCGTCACAAGTTCGCCTACCTGGAGGCGCTGTGGCTGGGGCAGCGTGGGGGCGGTCTGCTGCTGGTGCCGTCGATTCTGGCGGTCAGTCGTCGAGAATCGTCAGGTCGAGCTCGCGCAGGCGCGCGGCGTCGGCGGGGAAGTCGATCTCGACGATTCTTCCGTGTCGTACCGTGAACCCTCCGACCGAGAAGGGCTGGCCGTCCCGCGTCGTGACCAATCCCATCGCGCCGTTGATGAGCGCTGGCTTGATAACGAGCCCGAGCTGCGAATAGACCACAGCCCGGCCGGCGACCGCGGCCGGCCCCCGGACTTGTCGCGATCCGGCTGCGCCACGGTCGGTTCTAAGGACGACATCGGGTCGAGAACTGCGACCAATCGGTCGAAGTCCCCGTCGCGGGCGGCCGCGGGGTAGGCCTCGATGACCTCTCGCTGAGCGTCCAGGTCGGCGTCGGGGACGGTGTGTCAGCCCGCACGCGGCGGCGGGCGCGGCTCGCCAGCTGGCGGGCCGGCTCGGGGAGCGATCGACACGACGATCGGGGCGATCTCGTCGAAGGGCACCGCGAACAGGTCGTGCAGGACGAAGGCGAGCCGCTCCGCCGGGCTCAGCGTCTCCAGCACCACCAGCAGCGCCAGACCGACCCCCTCGGCCAGCAGCGCCTCCTGCTCCGGGTCGATCCCCCTGGCCCGGTCGGCGACCGCGTCCGGCGGCGGCTGGTCCAG
>DASVXQ010000045.1:0-7684 GCA_036392615.1 Actinomycetes bacterium
TGCCTGGCGGCCGGCGTGCACCATCCCGCCGGGGTGGTGCCCAAGGACGGCCAGCGCTTCGTCGGCGAAGGGCAGGACACCATCGTGAGCGGCGCGCGGCCGCTGCCGGCCGCCGAGGCGCGGCGCGACGGCGCCGGCCGCTGGTACTGGCCCGGCCAGACCCAGCGCGGCGGCCCGCACGGCACGCTGGTCGGCACGGACGGCGGCCTGCGGGCCAACCCGGGCGACCGCTACAACGAGGAGCTGTTCACCAGCGCCTCCGCCGACCCGCAGGCGCCGCCAAAGCGCTGGCGGCGGGTGCTGTCGCTCGCCGAGCTCGGCCCCGGCAGGTGGTTCCTCGACCAGGCGGCCGGGCGCATCTACCTGAGCGAGGACCCGGCCAGGCTGGGCGCCATCGAGACCTCGGTCGCCCCCAGCGCGATCGTCGCGCCGGCCTCGGCGCGGCGCTCCAGGGTGCTGATCGCCAACCTGGTGGTGCAGCGCTACGCCTCGCCCGCGCAGGAGCCCGCGATCGGCGGCCAGGGCGCGCTCGACTGGGACTTCCGCTACGTCACCGTGCGGGACAACCACGGCGCCGGCGCCGACCTCGGCCCCGGCTCGGTGATGGAGAACTGCTCCATCCAGCGCATGGGCCAGATCGGCCTGCTGGGCGGCGGCGACACCCGGGACCGGCCGACCGTCCTGCGCGACACCGAGGTCACCGGCAACAAGGCGCTGTCGTTCGACCCAGACTGGGAGGCCGGCGGGGCCAAGTTCACCCGCTCGTACGGCCAGGGCATGGTGGTGGAGAACAACTGGTTCCACGACAACCCCGGCGGCGGCCTCTGGTTCGACATCGACAACTCGAACGTGGTGGTGCGCTCCAACCGGTTCGAGCGCAACCGCTACTGGGGCGTGCTCTACGAGGTGTCGCGGCGGGCGCGGATCTACTGGAACCAGGTGCTGGGCACCTCGCGGGGGCCGGAGGGCTTCCCCCTCGACGGCGCCGGCATCGTGGTGTCCAACAGCGCGGGCGTGGAGGTGACCCAGAACCTGCTGGCGGGCAACGCCAACGGCGTGCTGCTGCGCGAGGACCGGCGCGTGACCCGCTACGCCCAGGACACCTACCGCCAGGGCATCCCCCACATCCAGCGCGTGGTGGTCAGCGACAACGACGTCGCCACGGCCGCCGGCGGCGTCACCGGCATGCAGGTGCGCAACGGGGACGCCCCTGCGAGCTGGTGGCAACCGTCGAACGCGCGGTTCTCCGGCAACACCTACCGCCCGGCGCCCGGCGGGCTCCGCTTCCTCGGCCCGGGCAACAACCACTACAGCTATGACCAGTGGCGGGCGCTCGGCAACGACCCCGGCAGCGCCCTGCGCTCCGCCTCCAGCCCCGGCTCGCTGCCGCACCAGGCGACCGCCTTCGTCGCCTCCAGGTACGGGGCGCTCGCCGGCGGAGACTGACCCCATCGGGAGGCGCAATGGAGACGATGACCGAGGAATCAGGCCAGGGCGGCGCCGCGGAGCATCTGCGGGTCGGCGAGGTGGTCGAGGTCCGCAGCGAAGCGGAGATCCTCGCCACGCTGGACTCGGGCGGGGAGCTCGACTCGCTGCCGTTCATGCCGGAGATGCTGCGCTTCTGCGGGCGCCGCTTCCGGGTCGACAAGCTGGCCCTCAAGTCGTGCGACACGGTGAACTGGAGCGGCATGTACCGCATGCGCGACGCGGTCCACCTGGAGGGCACCCGCTGCGACGGGCAGGCCCACGGCGGCTGCCAGGCGGGCTGCCTGCTGTTCTGGAAGGAGGCCTGGCTCAGGCGCGTCGAGTCCCCGCCCGAGCCGGAGCCGGCGCCGGCCGCCGAGCCGGTGTGCGACCACCAGCGCCTGCTGGAGGTCACCACCCGGCCGCCCGGGCCGGCGGGGGAGGAGACCTTCGCCTGCCAGGCGACCGAGCTGCCGCGCGCCGCGCCCACCTTCGTGCCCTCGTGGGACCTGCGGCAGTACGTCGCCGACGTGCGCTCGGGCAACGCCAGCCCGTCCCGCGCGGTGCGGGCCGTGCTGATCGGCGCGTTCAACGAGTTCCAGGACCTCACCCGGCGGTTCCTGCCGAGCTGGCTGCGGATCCGCGGCGGCAGGCGCTTCCCGCTGATCGAGGGCGAGCTGACCAGGACCCCGCTGGAGCGGCTCGACCTGCGGCCGGGCGAGCGGGTGCGGGTCAAGAGCCGCGAGGAGATCGTCCGCACACTCGACCGGAGCAACCGCAACCGCGGCATGACCTTCGACGCGGAGATGCTGCGCTACTGCGGGCGCCAGGCGACCGTGCTCCAGCGGGTCGAGCGGATCATCGACGACAGGACCGGCAGGATGACCCGGCTGCGCAACCCCTGCATCGTGCTGGAGGGGGTGGTCTGCACGGCCGACTACCACCGTCTCTGCCCGCGCGGCATCTACCCCTACTGGCGCGAGATCTGGCTGGAGCGCGTCCCCTGAGCGCCGACGGTGGCGAGGTTGAAGGCGGCCTGCACCGGCAGCCAGCGCAGCGATGGGCCGAGGCGGCGCACCTCCGGCAGGTCGAGCAGCTCCAGCACCGCGCGCGCATCGGCCCGGCGGCGCAGCCGCAGCCGGCGCCAGGCGCCCGCCAGGATGAACTGGTGCAGGAAGTCGGCCTGCCAGCGCCGCACCGAGCGCTCCGGCACGAGCCGCTGCGCGACCGCCCGGTCGAAGATCTCGCCGAGGTCGCGGATGGTGGCGCGGTTCCACATCCCGGTGGTCGCGGCCGACTCGTGGATGGTGTAGGCGCAGCTCGCGCCGGGCACCAGCCGGACCCCGTAGCGGGAGAACAGCCGCACCCACATGTCGGTGTCGCTGGGACCGCCGATGCCGGTGTCGAACAGGCCCTCGCGCTCCAGCGCCCGGCGGCGCACCACCACCATCGGCTCGCGCACGAACGAGGAGTTGCGCAGCAGCCTGCGCAGCGCCTTCCTGGGCTCGAGGTAGCGCCCCCGCCGGAAGCGCTGCTCGCGCCGGGGCGTGCCGTGCTGGTCGACGATCCGGGCGCCGAACACCAGCACCATCTCGCCGGCGCCGGCGGCGCGGATCGCCTCCACCATCAGCCGGCCGGCGCCCGGCAGCATCAGGTCGTCGTCGTCGAGCTGCTGGACCCACTCGCCGCTGGCCAGCTCGACCGAGCGGTTCATGTTGCCGGTCAGCTCCAGCGCCGGTCGGTTCCAGACGTAGCGGTAGCCGCCCGGCCAGCCCTCCAGCATCCGGCGGGTGACCTTGCCGCTGCTGTCGTCGTCGGAGCCGTCCGAGACGGTCACCTCGACCAGCCCGGCCACCGGCGCCATCGCCTCGACCACCGAGCCGAGCGCCCGCTCCAGCAGCTCAGCGCGGTTTCGGGTGGGCATGGTGATCGACAGCAGCGGGCTTGCCACCCGGCAGCACCACCTTCCTGACGTAGAAGCCCTCGGCGTAGCCGGTGGGCGAGTTGGACTCGATGCCCCGCAGCCGCATGACCGACCAGAAGGTGTCGGCCCGGAACCACGGACGGTGCCGCTGGCTCGGGAACTTGGCCTGCAGCAGCGCGACCTTGCGCGCGGCGGTGCCCTCGTCCAGCGGCACGAACAGCACCGGGGCGCCCAGGTCGCCCTCGTACTTGGGGATCTCGTACTCGAGCACCAGGTGGTCGCGGAAGGTGTTCCAGGCGAGCTCGGCGACCAGCCGGTGGTCCTGGTGGGCGTCGTCGCGCCGCGGCGCCAGGATCAGGTCCGGGTCGAAGGCCAGCTTGAGCTCCTCGAAGACCTCCTTGACGGCCGCGCCCTCGTAGGGGAGGAAGCCGTCGCGGAAGTCCCTGACCACCACCTTGGCGTCCGGCTCGCGGCCGAGGAAGGCGGCCGCGCTGGCGTTGGCCTCCTCGGCCCGCTCGCGGTCGCCGCTCAGCACCAGCCAGTGGACCTCCAGCGGCCGCAGCTCGCGCACCAGCCGCAGGATGGTGCCGCCGCAGCCGATCTCGGCGTCGTCGGCGTGCGCGCCAAGCACCAGCAGCTTGCGGACCGGAGCGTTCGATGCCCCGAGCGTGATCGGCAGCACGGTGGCACCCCTACGCCGAGCGGCCGACCGCCGGCACCAGCGGCGTGGCGTCCTGCCGCCACACCGCCCAGGGCGGCCGCGGGTCGTCGGCCAGACGCTGGAGCGTCTGGAAGTCGACCAGCGTGTCCATCGGCGCCCAGAAGCCGGTGTACGGGTAGGTCAGCAGCCGCTTGGACCGGATCAGCCGCTGGAACGGCTCGACCACCAGCTCTTCCCCCTCGTGGAGCTCGTCGAAGATCTCCTGGCGCAGGATGAAGTAGCCGCCGTTGATCCACAGGCCGGCGCCCTGCACGTCGCTGATCCCGGTGACCACCCCGTCGTGCCCCTGGGCCACCAGCGAGAACGGGTAGTTGGGCTGCACGCTGAGGAACGAGGCCACCGCGTCGCGCCGCCGGAAGTCGTCCACCAGCTCGTCCAGCGGCGCGTCGGTGAGGCAGTCGCCGTAGCTGGCCAGGAAGGTCTCCTCGCCCTCCAGGTGCCGGCGGGCGGCCCGCAGCCGCTGCCCGATGCTGGTGTGCAGGCCGGTGTCCAGGAAGGTGATGCGCCAGTCGTCGATGTCGCTGGACAGCAGCTCGACCTTGCGGCCGCCGTCGCGCAGCACGAAATCGTTGGACATGGTCTCGTCGTAGTGGAGGAAGTACTCCTTCACCACGTCGGCCTTGTAGCCCAGGCAGAGCACGAAGTCCTTGTGCCCGTGGTGGGCGTAGTACTTCATGATGTGCCACAGGATCGGGCGGTAGCCGATCCGGATCATCGGCTTGGGCACCGGGTCGCCGTGCTCGCGCAGGCGCAGGCCCAGCCCGCCGCAGAAGATGACGACCTTCACAGCACCGTCACCTCTGGGATCGGGACCACGAAGCGGCCGCCCCATGCGCGCACCTCGGCGAGCTGCCCGACGATCTCCTCCCGCAGGTTCCAGGGCAGGATCAGCACGTAGTCAGGCCTGGTCTCGGCGATCAGCGAGGGGTGGCGCACCGGGATGTGCGTGCCGGGCAGGAAGCGCCCCTGCTTGTAGGGGTTGCGGTCGACGGTGAACTCCAGCAGGTCGGTACGGATGCCGCAGTAGTTCAGCAGGGTGTTGCCCTTGCCGGGGGCGCCGTAGCCGACCGTCCGCCGGCCCTGGTCGCGGGCCTGGATCAGGAAGCTGAGCAGCCGGCGCTTGGTCGCCTCCACCCTGGGACCGAACGACAGGTGGTGCTCCAGGCGGCCGAAGCCCTCGCGGGCCTCGCGCGCCAGCAGGGCGGCGACCGGGGCGCGCAGCGGCTTGGACTCGTCGCCGGCGTGGCGCAGGTACAGCCGCAGCGAGCCGCCGTGGGTGGGCAGCTCCTCGACGTCGAAGACCACCAGCCCGTGGCGCGCGAAGATCCGCTCGGCCGCCAGCAGCGAGAAGTACGAGAAGTGCTCGTGGTAGATGGTGTCGAGCTGGTTGCCCTCGAACAGCCGCGCCAGGTGGGGGAACTCGACG
This sequence comes from Actinomycetes bacterium, assembly GCA_036392615.1. Classification (GTDB taxonomy): domain Bacteria; phylum Actinomycetota; class CALGFH01; order CALGFH01; family CALGFH01; genus DASVXQ01. The sequence goes on from DASVXQ010000045.1 coordinate 5,536, forward strand.
GTGGCGACCCCGCCGGCGGCCAGCAGGGTGGCCATCCCGGCGACGAAGTCGTTCAGGTCCGGCACCTGGGCGAGCACGTTGTTGGCCACCACCAGGTCGGCGCGCCGGCCGGCGGCCACCATCCGCTCGGCCAGCTCCAGGCCGAAGAACTCGGTGAGCGTCGGCACGCCCTGGCTGGTCGCGACCTCGGCGACGTTGTGGGCCGGCTCCACGCCCAGCACCGGCACGCCGCGGCGCACCAGGTGGCGCAGCAGGTAGCCGTCGTTGCTGGCCAGCTCGACCACCAGGCTGTCCGGCCCGAGGCCCAGGCGCTCGACCATGGCGTCGCAGTAGCGGCGCGCGTGCTCCACCCACGAGGTCGAGTACGACGAGAAATAGGCGTACTCGGTGAAGATCTCCTCCGGCGGCACGTACTGCTGGAGCTGGACCAGCAGGCAGTCGTCGCAGACCAGCACGCGCAGCGGGTAGAAGGGCTCCATCTCGTCGAGCTGGTCGGCGGTCAGGTAGCGCTCGCAGAGCGGCGACATGCCCAGGTCGACCACCACATGCGAGAGCGCCGACCCGCAGAAGCGGCAGGTCGGCGCTCTGCTGCCGGGCGCAGCGGCCTGCCCCGGCAGGACCTCCGTGTGCGTCATCGTCCCCCCCGGTCAAGGCCCGCGGGCGCGGGCTCGACTCGTTCAGCGCAATACGGCGGCAGAGCGAGAATAACCCGAGGCTGACGAGCCACTTTCATCCTCTGCGCCGAGATTCGGCTACGGTTGTTGACGTACCGAGATTGGTGACACGGCCACGTGACCAGATCGACCGGATCGGCAAGGCTGGTGGGTGGCGGTCCGACGGCCCGGCGGCGACGAGAGGGGGTGCCGCGTGAAGGTCGTGCTCTTCTGCGGTGGCCAGGGCTTCCGGTTGCCGCGGCACAGCGAGACGATCCCCAAGCCGATGGCGATGGTCGGCTACCGGCCGATCCTGTGGCACGTGATGCGCTACTACGCGCACTTCGGGCTCAACGACTTCCTGCTGTGCCTCGGGTTCCGGGGCGACCTGGTGAAGAACTACTTCCTGCGCTACAGCGAGGCGCTCTCCAACGACTTCGTGCTCACCGGCGGCGACCGCAAGGTCGAGCTGCTGTCCAGCGACATCCACGACTGGCACATCACTTTCGCCGACACCGGGCTGAACGCCAGGATCGGCGAGCGCCTGCTGGCGGTGCGGCGGCACCTCGGTGGCGAGGAGGTCTTCTGCGCCAACTACGCCGACAACGTCACCGACGCGCCGCTGCTGGACCTGCTGGAGGACTTCCGCCGCAGCGGCAAGCTGGCGGCCTTCCTGTCCGTCCGCCCGCACTACTCCTTCCACACGGTGTCGTACCAGTCGGACGGCCTGGTCACCGGGATCAGCGACGTCGAGGGCGGCGACCTGTGGGTCAACGGCGGCTACTTCTTCTTCCGCCGCGAGGTGTTCGACTACATCCGCCCGGGAGAGGACCTGGTGCGGGAGCCGTTCCGGCGGCTGATCGAGGCCGGTGAGCTGCTCACCTACCGCTACGAGGGGTTCTGGACCGCGCTGGACACCCTCAAGGATCTCCAGAGCCTGGAGGCCCTGAACGACAGCGGCCAGCCGCCATGGGCGCCCTGGGCCTCCGGCCGCGGGGGCGCCCGCTCCGGCCGCGGGTCACGCTGACCGCTCAGCTCGCTCACGCTACGGTTACGACCTGCTTGCTCCCGTTTGACCGAACCTGCACATGGTTATTCGTCGGTTCGTGTCGAATTCAATGAATCTCTCCTCCCCCTTCCGCCGTGCGCTCGTCGCCGTGGCCATCGCCGCGGCGCTGCTCGGCGTGCCATCGATCACCAGCCTCGCCAGCGCCCACGCGCAGGTGCCCACCACCGGGCCGCGGACCGGGGCGCAGGTGCCCACCACCACCGGCTCGGGGAACGGGCAGCAGCAGGTCCCCACGACCTTGCCGCCCACCACGGTCACCGTGCCGCCGTCGACCGCTCCGCCCACCACCGCGCCACCGGTGACGACCGCGCCGGGCTCGACCTCGGCCAGCACCGGCGGCACGCCGACCTCCACGGCGCCCAGCGGTGGGGCGACCACCGGGCCGGGCATGGGTGCCACCACCGGGCCGGGCGCCACCACCGCGCCG
>DASVXQ010000046.1:0-11776 GCA_036392615.1 Actinomycetes bacterium
CAAGCGACTTGCGCGAACCACGCGACGCGACCTGGCCCGCCCGTGCGGGCGCCTCCTCGGCGGCGCCAACGGCGGCCAGTCTGGCGACGCGGGCGGAGAGCTGCCGGTAGCGCGGCTCGGTCTCCTTCCACAGGGCCAGGAACGGCGTGGCGATGAAGATCGACGAGTAGGTCCCGGCGGCGACGCCGACGAACAGCGCCAGCGACAGGTCCTTGATGGTCTCGGCGCCGGGCAGCAGCAGGCCGATGGTCAGCAGCGCGGCGATCGGCAGGAGCGAGGTCAGCGAGGTGTTCAGCGACCGGACCAGAGTCTGGTTGACCGCCCGGTTGGCCGCCTCGGAATAGGTCAGCCGCGACATCGAGCTGAGCTCGCCGGTGTTCTCCTTGACCTTGTCGAACACCACCACCGTGTCGTAGAGCGAATAGCCGAGGATGGTCAGCAGACCGATCACGGTCGCCGGGGTGACCTCGAAGCGGGCCAGCGCGTAGACGCCGGCGGTGATCAGCAGGTCGTGGATCAGCGCGACCAGCGCCGAGACCGACATCTTGAAGTCGAAGCGGATCGACACGTAGACGATGATCACCGCCAGGAACACCGCCAGCGCGACCAGCGCCTTGCTGGTCACCGTGCTCCCCCACTTGGAGCCGACCACGGTGTTCGACACCTGGGCGGGCTGCACCCCGCCCACCCTGGCGAGGTCGGCGCGCACCGTGGCGATCTGCGCCGAGGTGAGCGACTCGGTCTGGACGGTCACCTGCTGCGGCTTGCCGGGCTCGTTGCTGATCTGCACGACCTTGGCGACCGAGCCGAGCGCGTCGCTGACCTGCGCCTGGGTCACCTGGTGGGTCGGCCGGACGGTGAACACGCCGCCGCCCTTGAAGTCGATCCCGAACTTGAGGCCTGGAACGAACAGGGCGACCAGCGAGATCAGCATGGCGACGCCCGAGATCAGGAACCACGTCCGCCAGCGGCCGACGAAGTCGAAGCTGATCTGGCCGTGATAGAGGCGGCTGGCAAGGGACACGGGGGTTGGGTCCTCCTCGTTCGAAAGCTAGACGGCGGCTCGGATGCCCACGAACCGTCCCTCCTGGAACAGCCGCGTCCGGGTGAGCAGGCTCACCGCCGGCCGACCGTAGAGCCAGGCGGCGAAGAAGTCGATCAGCGTGGCGAGACCGAGGGTGAACGCGAACCCACGGACCGGGCCGATGGCGAAGATGTACAGCACCACCGCAGCCGCGAACGACACGGTGTTGGCCGAGACCAGCGTGTGGAAGGAGCGGGCCCAGCCGCGCTCGACCGAGGTCCGCAGGGTCCGGCCCTCGCGGACCTCGTCTTTCAGGCGTTCGAAGAACACCACGTAGGAGTCGGCCGAGATGCCGATGGCCACGATCAGGCCGGCGATGCCGGCGAGCGTCAGCGTGAAGCCGATCAGCTTGCCCATCAGCAGCACGATGCCGACGTTCAGCGCGGCGGCGATCGCCAGGCCGCCCCAGATCACCAGGCCGAGGCCGCGGTAGAACACCAGCACGTAGACGAAGGTGACGGCCAGGCCGACGATGCCGGCGATCAGGCCGGCGCGCAGCGAGTCCGAGCCGAGCGTGGCGCTGACGGTGTTCTGGTCGATGTTCTCCAGCGTCAGCGGCAGCGCGCCGGTGGCGATCAGCGGCGCCAGGAACTCGGCCTCCTGCTGGGTCTGGCCGTTGATCACCGCGGAGCCGCCGGTGATGCCGTGGTTGCAGCTGATGTTGGAGTCCTGGGCCACCGGCGGGTGGTTGATCACCACCGAGTCCAGGGTAATGGCGATCTCGCGCTTGGGGTCGCCGGCGGGGTTGCAGGCGGCCGCGCCGGTCAGCTTCTCGAAGGCGCTGTTGCCCTTGCCGGAGAAGTTGAGCTGGGTCTCCCACTGGCCGGTCGAGACGCCGTTGGTGGCGGTGGCGATCTGCGCGTGCGCGCCGGTGATGTCGGTGCCGCCGAGCGCCACCGGACCCATCTGGAGCTTGGTCGCGTTGGGGTTGGGACGCTGCTGGCCCGACTCGGTGGCGCACAGCACCGCGTTCTGGCTCGGCTTGTCCGTGCCCAGCCAGGTCTCCGGCTTGGCGCAGTCGACCTTGTCGAAGGGCGGCTGCTTGTACTTCGGCTCGCCGGCGCCCACCTCGGCGAGCACCGGCCGGAACTGGAGCTGGGCGGTGGTGCCGACCGCGCGGATCACCTCATCCGAGTTCTGCACGTCCGGGATCGAGACCACGATGTTGCCGCCCTCGGCGGCGACCTCCGACTCCGCCACGCCCTTGGAGTTCACGCGGTTGCGGATGATGTCGATGGTGGTGTCGATCTGCTCCTTGGTGGGGGCGCCCCCGTTGGGGTTGTGCGGCCGGAAGGTGACGCTGGTCCCGCCACGCAGGTCGAGCCCGAGCCTGGGCTTGATGTTGAAGGCCGCGATCGCGCCCCACACGCCGGCGACCACCACCAAGACGGCAACCAGCGGCACGATCAGCCGACGCTTTCCTGGCACTGCCTTGCGCTCCTTCTTTCCGTCGTCTCGCGCCGCCCTGACGCCTCAGAGCAGCGAATGGCCGTTCACGGTCATGCGGAACTTGCAGCCGAGCCCCTCGGCGGCACGGCGGCACATCATCATCCGGTGCAGGAAGATCTCGAAATACTCAAGGATATCCGAGACCTCCGTGTCGATCTCCAGCTCGAGCGTGACCGTCTTGCGGTCGGCGTCGACCCGGACGAACGAATGGGTAGCCGAGAAGTTCACTCTATCGTGAATGTCGAACTCGACTTGGGCGTCCTTGCGCACCCGGGAGCGGTGCACGTCGGATTTGTCCGCGATCACCACCGCGGCGGCCACCGGCGAGACGGCGTTGCCGAGCTCCTCCTCGTGGTTGCCGATGGCGCCGATCACCATGCCGACGTCCTCGGTGGGCATGCCCAGCTCGGTCAGGATCGGCAGGGCGATCAGCGCCGAGGTCTGCGGGTGGTCGTGCCGGCTGACCACGTTGCCGATGTCGTGCAGGTGACCGGCGATCGCCGCCAGCTCGGCCACGTGCCGGTCGTGACCGAGCCGGTCGAGGATGTTGAAGGCGATGCGGCCGACCAGGTTGGCGTGGCGGAAGCCGTGCTCGGTGTAGCCGAGCTGGGCGGTGAACTGGTCGGCGAGCTCGAGGTAGGTCCGCACGACCTTGTTCTCCGCCACCGCGTCGAGCAGGCGCAGCTCGCTCGCCGCGTCGCGGCCTGGTTCGCCGCTGGTGGTCACGGCTCGTTGATCTCCGGCTCGTCTGGCTCGTCAGGCTTTTCTTCCGGCGTCACCTTACCGGAGATGGCGCGGCGGGTGAGCCGCGCCTCGACGCCGGGGGCGATCTCGAGGGTCACCACGTCGCCGTCGAAGCGCCGGATGGTGCCGAAGAATCCCGCGAAGGTCATGACCTCGTCCCCCAGCTGGAGCGAGGCCTGCAGCTGCTGCTGGGAACGCAGGCGATTGCGCTGCGGTCGGATGATCATGAAGTAAAAGAAGGCGACCAGCAGCGCGAGAAAGACGAGTTGCGCAGCACCGGTGTTCATTGAGGACCTCCGAGAAGCCCGGGCGAGTCGATCTCCGGCCAGCATCCCACCGCGAGCTGGGCCTGGGTGGATCGCGCGACGGGAGCACCACGGCATGAGGGTCGCGATGCAGGCGCCATCCTAGGCATGGACTCCAAGCGGGTCAACTGACCGTCTCTTTCTGCTACACGGTCTGAGCTGGGGATTTCCGGATGGTCAGCCCCGAGGACCTTGCTCCGGTTGCCACCCGCCCCGACCACGACGCGGTCCCCGTCCAGGGCCTGGCCACGCCGCGCCTCAAGCGTACTGGCACCACCGTCCTAACGTCGCCGGCCGCCATGGCACGCCGCCCTGGCCGCCGCGGCGCCATGGTCGGCCACAGGGGTCGCCCCCCAGTCGCCCGGTCGCCCAGTCGCCCGGAACTGGCCAAGGGGGAAGCTTGCCTCCCCCCGCCGCCCCGCACCACGCACCCACCCCACGCCGAGGGGGGAGCCTCGAGGGGGGAGCTGCGCTCCCCCCTCGAACTAAAACATCGGTTCCGGCCCGGACCCGGTGTCGCGGGGTGGGACGATGCCGAGGTGGGCGTAGGCGGCGGCGCTGGCGACGCGGCCGCGCGGCGTGCGCTGGAGGAAGCCGAGCTGGATGAGGTAGGGCTCGGCCACGTCCTCGACCGTGTCCGGCTCCTCGCCGACCGAGACCGCCAGCGTGGTGAGGCCGACGGGATGGCCGGCGTAGCGCTCGCAGAGGACCTTGAGCAGCGCCAGGTCGAGCTTGTCGAGGCCGAGCGGGTCCACCTCGAACAGGTCGAGCGCCTGCTCGGCCGTGCGGACGTCGACGCGGCCGTCGCCGCGCACCTCGGCGAAGTCTCGCACCCGCCGCAGCAGCCGGTTGGCGATCCGCGGGGTGCCGCGCGACCGCCTGGCCAGCAGCTCGGCGCCGGCGGGGGCCACCTCGACCCCGAGGATCGCCGCCGAGCGGCGCACGATCGCCTGGAGGTCCTCGGCCTGGTAGAAGTCGAGCCGCGCGGAGAAGCCGAAGCGGTCGCGCAGCGGCGAGGTGATCAGCCCGGTGCGGGTCGTCGCCCCGACCAGCGTGAAGCGCGGCAGGTCCAGCCGCAGGCTGCGGGCGCCCGGGCCCTTGCCGAGCACCACGTCGATCTGGAAGTCCTCCATCGCCGGGTAGAGGACCTCCTCGACCGCCCGGGGCAGGCGGTGGATCTCGTCGACGAACAGCACGTCCCCCGGCTCCAGCCCGGTGAGGATCGCGGCCAGGTCGCCGGCGCGCTCCAGCGCCGGGCCGGAGGTGACCCGGAAGCCGGCCTCCATCTCGTTGGCGACGATCGCGGCCAGGCTGGTCTTGCCGAGGCCGGGCGGCCCGGAGAACAGCAGGTGGTCCGGGGGCAGCCCGCGACGGCGGGCCGACTCCAGCACGATCCCGAGCTGCTCTCGGGCGCGCGCCTGGCCGACGAACTCGTCCAGCCGTCGCGGCCGCAGGCTCCCCTCGGTGACCCGTTCCTCGGGGGTGGCGTTCGGCTCCAGCAGGTCGGTCATCGCGCCAGCCCCCGGAGGGCGAGCCGCAGCAGCTCCTGGGTCGGCAGCGCGCCGGCGTCGTCGGGCAGCGACTCCAGGGCGGACTTGACCTCTGTGGGCCCGTAGCCGAGCGCCGCCAGCGCCTCGCGGACCTCGGCGTAGGCGGGCCGGGAGCCCGGGTCGGAGGGCAGCTCCAGGGCGCCGTCGCCGAACTTGCCCTTGAGCTCGAGGATCAGCCGGGCCGCCCCCTTGCGGCCGATGCCCGGGACGAGCGTGAGGGCGTCGGCGTCGCCGGCGGTGACCGCGCGCCGCAAGGCGTCCGGCGAGTGCACCGACAGCAGCGCGAGCGCCAGCTTCGGTCCCACCCCGCTGGCGCCGAGCAGTTGCTCGAACACGTGCCGCTCGTCGGCGCTGAGGAAGCCGTACAGCGCCAGGGTGTCCTCGCGGACGTAGGTCACCGTGTGGACCAGCACCTCGCCGCCGCGCGGCAGCGCCGCCAGCGCCTTGGGGGTGAGGAACACGCGGTAGCCGACCCCGCCGACGTCGATCACCGCCCCGTCCGGCAGCACGTCGGCGAGGCGCCCGCGCAGCGAGGCGATCATGGTCCCCTCCAAGGAGATGTCGGCGCGGCCCTGGCCAGCCAGTCCGCCTCGGCGGCCGCCGCGATCCCCCCACCCGCCCGAGCGGCGCCATTCGCGCGGCCCGCGTCGGGCTCGGCGCCGGCGGCGCCGTGGCCTCCGCCCGCCCCAGCCGCCTCGCCGGCGCCGAGGCTCGTGGCGTGGTGCAGGTGGCAGAGGGCGACGGCGAGGGCGTCGGCGGTGTCCGCGGGTGTGGGCACGGCGTGCAGCTTGAGCAGGGCGCGGACCATGTAGCCGATCTGCGCCTTGGGGGCCGAGCCGGTGCCGGTGACCGCGCGCTTGACCTGGGACGGTGTGTAGGAGGCGACCGGCAGGCCATGCTCGGCGGCGACCAGCAGGGCCACGCCGGATGCCTGGCCGACGGTCATGGCGGTGCGAACGTTGGCGTTGACGAACAACCGCTCGATGGCGAACGCGTCCGGCTGGTAGCGGGCGACCACCTCGCGCAGGCGGCCGGCGAGGTGCGCCAGGCGCGGGGCGACCGCCTCCCCACGGGTGGCGACCGTGTCGTAGCCGAGCGCGGTGGTGCCGTGGGGCCCGCGCTCGACCACCGCCCAGCCGCAGCGGCCGAGTCCGGGGTCGATCCCGAGCACCCGCATACCGCCACCCCTCTCGACCGCTCCGAACTGGTGTTTGCCTGCCGAGCCTAACCGCTCACGCCGGCGCACTCAACCACGCCGGCGAATCTGTGGACAGCCTGACCCGTTGGCGGCGCGCGCCCGGCTGGACAGACCGCCAGCCGGCGGGGATGCTCCGGGGAGCCCGGACGCAAGCCCACGAAGAGCCGGAGGTGCGCTGGTGCGCGTCCTGTCCACGATCCTGGTGCTGCTGGTGATCGGCGCGCTGCTGGCCTACACCCTCAGGCGTCGCCGCTGACCCGGACCGCCGCTCAGGTCACCTCGGCCATGACGTCGTCGGGGATGTCGAAATTGGCGTAGACGTCTTGGGTGTCGTCCAAGTCCTCGATGGCGTCGAGCAGGCGCAGGACCTTGATGGCGCCCTCGCGGTCGAGCGGGACGCTGATGCTCGGGACCATGGTGACCTCGGCCGACTGGTAGGCGATCCCGGCGCTGTCGAAGGCGGCGCGGACCGCGCGCAGGTCGCCGGGCGCGGTGGTGACCACGACGCCGTCGTCGCCGCTCTCGACGTCCTCGGCCCCGGCCTCCAGCGCGACCTCCATGACCCTGTCCTCGTCGACGCCGTCGCCGGGGATGACGATCTGGCCCTTGCGGTTGAACAGGTAGGCGACCGAGCCGGCCTCGGCCATGTTGCCGCCGCTCTTGGAGAAGGCGTGGCGGATCGCCGAGGCGGTGCGGTTGCGGTTGTCGGTCAGCGCCTCGACCAGCATGGCGACGCCGCCCGGGCCGTAGCCCTCATAGGTGACCAGGTCGAGCTGCTGGCCCTCGAGGTCGCCCGAGCCGCGCTTGACCGCCCGGTCGATGGTGTCGTTGGGCACCGAGTTGTCCTTGGCCTTCTGGATGGCGTCGGCCAGGGTCGGGTTGCCGTCGGGGTTGCCCCCGCCGGTGCGGGCGGCGACCTCGATGCCGCGGATCAGCTTGGCGAACAGCTTGCCGCGGCGCGCGTCCTTGGCGCCCTTCTGGTGCTTGATGGTGGCCCACTTGGAATGGCCTGACATGGGAATCCCCTTTCGTTCGTCGATCAGCTTCCGAGCCGGCAGGGCCTACGCCGGATCAGGAGGCTGCCCGTGGACGCCGCGCTCGACGGCGGCACGGGCCAGGTCGACGAACCAGCGGTGCAGACGGGAATCCCCGGCGAGCTCCGGGTGGAACGAGACGGCCAGCAGGTTCCCCTGCCGGACGCCGATCACCCGGCCGTCGATCTCGGCGAGCACCTCGACCTCGGGGCCGGCGTCCGAGATCCACGGCGCGCGGATGAACGCCGCGGAGACCGGGCCGCCGTCGATGCCCTTGACGTCGACCTCGGCCTCGAACGAGGCGACCTGGGGCCCGAAGGCGTTGCGGCGCACCCGGGCGTCGAGCACCCCGAGGAGGTGCTGCGGCGGCCCCTCGACCTCGCGGGCCATGAAGATCAGGCCGGCGCAGGTGCCGAGCATCGGCAGGCCGGCCAGCGCACGCTCGCGCAGCGGCGCCAGCAGGCCGTACCGGTCGCTCAGCTTGCCGATCACGGTGGACTCGCCACCCGGCACGATCAGGCCGTCGACCCGGTCGAGCTCGGCCAGCGTCCGGACCTCGAGCGACGGCACGCCGAGCTGGTCGAGGATGCGCCGGTGCTCGCGGACGTCGCCCTGGTAGGCCAGGACGCCGATGGTCGGCTGCTCGGACATGGGCTCCTTCCTACCAGCCCCGCCCAGCCAGCCGCTCGGACTCGGGCAGCGAGGCGATGCCCACCATCGGCTCGCCGAGCCCGCGCGAGACCTTGGCGATCACGTCGGGGTCGCCCGCGAAGGTGGTCGCCTCGACGATCGCCCGGGCGCGCTTGGCGGGGTCGCCCGACTTGAAGATGCCGGAGCCGACGAACACGCCCTCGGCGCCGAGCTGCATCATCATGGCCGCGTCGGCCGGCGTGGCGATCCCGCCGGCGGTGAACAGCACCACCGGCAGCTTGCCCTCGCGGGCGACCTCGGCGACCAGCTCGTAGGGCGCCTGGAGCTCCTTGGCGGCGGAGAACAGCTCCTCCTCGCGGAGCGAGTGGAGGCGGCGCAGCCCGGCGGAGATCGAGCGCATGTGGCGCACCGCCTCGATCACGTTGCCGGTGCCGGCCTCGCCCTTGGAGCGGATCATGGCCGCGCCCTCGGCGATGCGGCGCAGCGCCTCCCCGAGGTTGGTGGCGCCGCACACGAACGGCACGGTGAAGGCCCACTTGTCGATGTGGTGGGCCTCGTCGGCCGGGCTCAGCACCTCGGACTCGTCGACGTAGTCCACGCCGAGCGACTGGAGCACCTGCGCCTCCACGAAGTGGCCGATGCGCGCCTTGGCCATCACCGGGATGGAGACCGCCTGGATGATCTGGTCGATCAGCTCGGGGTCGCTCATCCGCGCCACGCCGCCCTGGGCGCGGATGTCGGCCGGGACCCGTTCCAGCGCCATGACCGCGACGGCGCCCGCCTCCTCGGCGATCTTGGCCTGGTCAGCGGTGACGACGTCCATGATGACGCCGCCCTTGAGCATCTCGGCCAGGCCGCGCTTGACCCGCGCGGTCCCGGTGGCGTGGTTGTTCGGCTCCATCGTCACGACTCCCCAGCGTTGCCCGGGCCTCGGTTCAGCAAGGCATTTTCCCTGCTCAGAGGCACATTTCGGGAGTTCAGGCTACACCAGCCAGCCAGCCCGCATCAACGACGCGAGCCCGCCCTGGGGACAATCCAGGTGCCAGCCGGAGCCGCGCGCCGCTCCCCCGGCCGGACTCTGGTTCCCGCGGGTTCAGCCGGCCGCCGCGTGACCGGCTGGCTAGAGCTCGCGGAGGTTCTCGATCCGGTCGTCGAGCGGCGGGTGGCTGGGGAAGAACCGCTCGGGGCCGTTGCCACGCCGGCCGTCGAGCGGGTCGACGATCCACAGGTGGTTGAGCCCGAGGTTGCTGAGCGAGGCGCCGTCCGGCTGGGCGGCGAGCCTGCGCAGCGCGTTGATCAGGCCCGGCGGGTAGCGGGTCAGATAGGCGGCGCCCTCGTCGGCCCAGATGTGCCGCTCGACTGGGACGGCCATCCGCCGCAGCGGTGTGAGCGCCAGCAGCGCCCGGCTGGCCAGGCCAAGCAGCGGGTTGCCGCCCCGCCGCCGCGCCTCCAGCAGCAGGCCCCCGGCGCCGCCGAGCAGCACCGCCATGGAGCCGAGCCGGGCGTCCGAGCCGCGGATGTGGGACAGCTCGGCGGCCAGCACGCCCTCGAGCTCGACGCGGTTGAGCCGCCCGAGCAGCCCGGTGGTCACCACCACGGTCGCCTCGGCGGGGTTGCGGCCCAGCGCGAGCGCGTTGGCGGCCCCGCTGTCCACCACCCAGAGCTTGGGCAGCGGCAGGCCGAGCCCCTCGCAGAGGCCCTCGACCAGGTTCTGGTAGCGCGGGTAGCGGCTCGGGTCGGCCGGCTCGGCGCGGAGCGCGCGCAGCGCCAGCCGCTCGCCGATGCCGGGAGCGAAGCCGACCAGCAGGATGCCGACCCCCAGGCCGATGCCGAGCCCGGCCAGCCAGGCGCCGAAGGCCAGCGCGATCAGCGCGCCGACGATCCCCAGCGCCGCCACCACCACGATGGCCACCGTCTGGTAGCGGCGCTGGTTGGCGGCGGTCTCCTCGGCCAGGCGGCGGCTGGCGATCGTCGAGACGGGCACGCCCGGCGGCGGGCTGGACGTCCTCGGGACGGTGGTCATGGGACCAGCACGAGGCCGACCCAGAGGCCGAACACCACCGAGGCGACCAGCACGGCGACCGGTGTCAGCGCGCCGGCGCGCAGGCCCGCGAAGCCGGGCGACTCCTCGTCGCCGTTGCGCACGTTGTGGTTGACGAAGCCCAGCGCCGGCAGCAGCAGCAGCGCGACCACGCCCTGGACCAGGCCGAGCAGCGCGCCCCAGCCGACGTAGGAGGCCGAGTGGATCTGCTGGAAGACCAAGCGGTAGAGCAGCGCCAGCAGCGCGCCGCCGACCAGGCTCACCACGATGCCGTACAGGTAGACCATGTTGGTGCGGTCGCGTGCCAGCAGCCCGCCCTCGAACCGGATCAGGTCGAAGCGGGTGAAGTGCAACGCGAGGAAGGCGACGTACACGATTGCCGCCGCGATCGCGCCGAGTATCCCGCCCCAGAGGGCCGCTGCCACGTCCACCCAAGCCTCCTCGAGATGCCGCCCCGGGGGGGTCGCCCGCCGTCCCGCCAAGGGCAATGTCCACGCGTGGCAGCAGTCTACCTGAGACCCGCGCTCCGCCCGACCTACCGCGCGGAGCCGGCCACGCTCTGGTAGACCTCGGCGACCTGGCCGGCGACCACGTCCCAGGCGTAGCGGGCGGCGCTGGACCGCGCGACCTCACCGAGCGCGGCGCGGCGGGCGGGGTTGTCGAGCAGCGCGCCCAGCGAGGCGGCCAGCGCCTCGGGATCGCGCGGCGGCACCAGCAGGCCCTCCTGGTCGTCGCGCACCAGGTCGCGGTAGCCGCCGATGTCGGAGCAGACCACCGGCAGGCCGACCGCCATGGCCTCGACCAGCACGATGCCGAAGGACTCGCCGCCCAGCGACGGCGCGCAGAAGACGTCCGCCGAGGCGAAGTACGACGGCAGGTCCTCCTGCGGCACGGCGCCGACGAACGACACGTCGGTGCGCAGCCGCGGCGGCACCATCGCCATCAGCTTCTCCTGCTGCTTGCCGTCGCCGCGCCCGACCACCAGCAGGCGCAGCCTGGGGAACGAGGGCTTCAGCCGCAGGAAGGCCCGCACCAGGTAGACCAGGCCCTTGCGCGGCTCCATGCGGCCGACGAACAGCACCGTGGGGTCGCCGTCGCGGTAGCCGGGCAGCGGCTCGGGCTTGGCGAAGAACTCGCCGCCGACGCCGTTGGGCACCACCACCATCGAGCCGCCGAAGCGGCGCTGCCAGGTGTCGCGCGCCGAGGGGCTCACCGCGATGCGGGCGTCGAGCCGGTCGAAGGTGCGGCGCAGCAGCGGCCGGCCGAGGGTCAGCGCCAGCGAGCGGTCGAGGTTGGCGTGGAAGGTGCCGACCACCGGCACCCGGGCGGCCTTGACGGCCAGCATGCCGGCGCTCGGCGAGAGCGGCTCGTGGACGTGGACCAGGTCGTAGCGGCCGGCGGCCAGCGCCCGGCGGACCCGCGCCCTGGTGCGCGGCCCGAAGGCGATCCGCGCCACCGAGCCGTTGTAGGGCACCGGGACCGAGCCGCCGAGGCCGACCAAGCCGGGCTCGCGCACCGGCCGGGAGGCCGGCGCGAGCACGTCGACCTGGCAGCCGAGCCGCCGCAGCTCCGGCGCCAGGCCGCGGACGTGGTTGCCGACCCCGCCCGGCACGGTCCAGTCGTACGGGCAGACGATGGCGACCCTCACGGCGCCGCCTCCCGGGTCGGCGCGGACCCCTCGGGCCGCGCCGGGGCCGGCGCCGCATGGCTCGAAGCGGCG
>DASVXQ010000047.1:0-3463 GCA_036392615.1 Actinomycetes bacterium
CCTCGACCACCCGCGCGGCGACCTCGTCCAGGCTCAGCAGGTACGGCGCGCCGCGCAGGTTGAGGCTCAGCGGGCCCTTGGAGAAGGCGCAGAAGCGGCAGCGGAAGGTGCAGACGTTGGTGTAGTTGATGTTGCGGTTGCGCACGAAGGTGACCACCTCGCCGCAGGTCCGCCGGCGGAGCTCGTCGGCCACCTCAGCGACCGCCCGGACCTCCGGGCCCCGGGCGGCGAACAGCGCCACCAGCTCGTCCTCGCCGGGCTCCTGGCCGGCCAGCACGCCGGCGAGCACCTCGCCGACTGGACTCCCCATCGTGGCCGTGCCGGCGGGCGCCTCGGGGATCAGGGTCGGCGGCGGCTCCAGGTCGCCTGCGCTCCAGCGGCTGTCGCGCGCCAGGCCCTCGGCGTCGGAGCGGTCCAGCACCGGGAAGCGCATCGCCTCGTCGATGAAGCGCCCCGGGTCGGCGGCGAGCTCGGGATAGACGGTCAGGCGCGGGGCGAGCGCGAAGCCGGCCGCCTCGGTCACCTCGCGGAGCCGGTCCAGCTCGGGCCAGGGCCGCTCGGGGTTGACGTGGTCGGCGGTGACCGGGCTGACCCCGCCCCAGTCGTCGATCCCGGCCGCCAGCAGGGCGCCGAAGTCGCCGGTGAGGTTGGGCGGCGCCTGGAGGTGGATGGACGGGTCGAGCAGCACGCGCGCGGCGGCGATGGTCCAGAGGTAGTCCTCCAGCGCGGGCTCGGGCGCGCCGGCCATGGCGGTGCCCGGCTTGGCCCGGAAGTTCTGCACGATGACTTCCTGGACGTGGCCGTGGCGGCGGTGGGCCGCGTCGATCGCGGCCAGCACCTCCAGCCGCTCGGCGCGGGTCTCGCCGATGCCGACCAGGATGCCGGTGGTGAACGGGATGCCCAGCTCGCCGGCGGCCTCCAGGGTCGCCAGCCGGCGCGCCGGCAGCTTGGTGTCGCAGTGGAAGTGCGGCCCGCCGCGCTCCAGCAGGCGCTCCGACAGCGACTCGATCATCATGCCCTGGCTGGCGGTGACCGGGCGCAGCTTGGCCAGCTCGGCGGGCGCGAGCGCGCCGGCGTTGGCGTGCGGCAGCAGGCCGGTCTCGCCGACCACCAGCCGGCAGGCCTCCGCCAGGTAGTCGACGGTCGACTCGTAGCCCCAGGCGTCGAGCGCGCGGCGGGCCTCCGGGTAGCGGTCCTCCGGGCGCTCACCGAGGGTGAACAGCGCCTCGTGGCAGCCGGCGGCCGCGCCGGCCCTGGCGATCTCCAGGACCTGCTCTGGGTCGAGGTAGGCGCCGGCCAGCTTGGCCGGCGGCTTGCTGAAGGTGCAGTAGCCGCAGTGGTCGCGGCACAGCATGGTCAGCGGGATGAAGACCTTGGGCGAATAGGTGATCCGGCTGCCGTAGCGCTCCCCGCGGATCCGTTGGGCCAGCGCCAGCAGCTCGTCGAGGGGCGTGAACGGGGTGACCGTGATCGTCGACATGCCAGCAGGGTCGGCCCACGCACTTCAGAAAGTCAAGTAAAATCTTCGCGGATGACGCGTTGCGGCGGGCCGGCCCGGCGGCCACGCATGGGTGCATGCGGCGGGCCGGCGGACCGCCCGGCCGGGCCGCGAACGGGTGATACGGTTCCAAGGTGCCCAAGCGATATGGCGTCTCCGGGCCGGTGGCCCGGGCGCTGGAAGTGATCGGCGACCGGTGGACGCTGCTGGTCGTCCGCGAGCTGTTGCTCGGCGGCGCCCGCTACGGCGAGCTGGAGCGCGCCCTCCCGGGGATCCCGTCGAACCTGCTGGCCGAGCGGCTGCGGCTGCTCGAGGAGGAGGGCATCGCCGAGCGGGACGAGGCGCGCACCTACCGGCTGAGCCCCAAAGGGCGCGAGCTGGCGCCGGTGCTGGCCGGTCTGGCCGCCTGGGGCCTGCGCCACTACGCCAGCCCATCCTCGGCGACCGCGCTGCACTCCGGCTGCGGCGGCCGGGTGCACACCCGCTCGACCTGCCTGCGCTGCGGCGCGATCGTGCCGGCGGCCGACCTGGACCTGCGCGGCCACCTCGAAGCCCACGGCTGAGGCCGGCGCTCGCGCCGGTCAGCCGAGCGCGACCGGGGTGGCACCCTGGGCGATCGCCTCGACGATGGTGGCGGCGCCGACGATCTTGGCGCCCAGGATGAGGTCGTCCTCGGTGATGCCCCGCGGGGTGGTGCAGGCGCTGCACCCCCAGATCTCGCCGCCGGAGTCGGCGAAGTCCATCATCAGCTGGGCGAGCTTCGGGTAGCCCTCCAGCTGGATCGTGTCCGCGTAGCCACGCTTGCAGAGCCAGGCGCCCTCGATGGTGAGCAGCACGATCGCCTCCTGGCCGGCGGCCAGGGCGACGTTGGCGGCGATGAAGGGGACGATCGCGCGCTCGGGGTCGTCGCGCCCGTGGGTGCAGTGGAACAGCTGCCGCGCCATCCGTGCCCTACTTGAATTCCGGGATGTGGCAGCCGACGAAGCCGTGCTTCTCGAAGTACCGCTGGTGGTACTCCTCGGCCGGCCAGAAGGTCGAGGCCTGGGTGATCTCGGTGGCGATCGGCCGCTTCAGGCCCTCCTGGGCCCGCTCCCTCGACTCCTTGGCAGCCGTCTCCTGCTCGGGCGTCAGGTGGAAGATCGCCGAGCGGTACTGCGTGCCCACGTCCGGGCCCTGCCGGTTGACCTGGGTGGGGTCGTGGATCTGCCAGAACACGTCGAGCAGCCGGTCGTAGGAGACTTTGGCCGCATCGAACTCGACCTGGACGACCTCGGCATGGCCGCTTCGGTCGCTGCACACCTCGCGGTAGCCGGGGTGCTCGGTGTGGCCGCCGGAGTAGCCGGAGGTGACCTCCTGCACGCCCTCGACCTGCCGGAACGCCGCCTCGACCCCCCAGAAGCACCCGGCCGCGAAGATGGCCTTCTCAGTCGCCACGCTTCACTCCTCTATGTCACCTTCGGTGGAGGTACTCAGGGTATACCGGCGGGACGTGAGCGGAGATTCCAGCCCAGGCCGGACGCCCGCGCAGGACCAGCCCCAACCCCCCGGCCGGGCCGCGCGGCGCGACCCGGCCTACTGGCCCGGGGGCAGCGGCTCCAGGCCGAACAGCTCCAGGCGGTGCTCCGGGCAGAGGCCGAGGCTGGTGGCCTCCGGACGGCCGCAGGCCCGCACGCTGCCGTCGGGAAGCTCCACATCGGCCCAGCACACGTTGGACGCCTGGGGCGCTCGGAACATCGCCCGCGCTGCCGCCAGTGACAACACAGCGCCAGGACCGTCCTGCTGTGGGTCCATCGCGATCGTGCCCCCAGCGCGGTCCGGTGGTGGCCGGACCGCCGATCGGAACGTGCCTCGATGGGTCTGATCGGCACCAACGAGCCGGCAGATTAGCCCTGTCTCGGATCGGCGCCGCCCCGCGCCCATCCCGTTATCCACAATCCGCCTGGTGGGCGGCACCTAAGGAGCGCA
>DASVXQ010000048.1:0-6883 GCA_036392615.1 Actinomycetes bacterium
CACCTCGGTGGGCGCCATGATCGCCCCCTGGAACCCCGACTGCACCGCCGCCAGCAGGGCCCAGAGCGCCACCACGGTGTTGTGCGTGACCGTGAAGTGGTCGGTGACATAGAGCTGGTTGGGGTGGGACACCGAGATGCACTGGACCGGCTTGACGCCAACGTACTCGATCGCCCGGATCGCCTTGGCGGGCCTGGCGTACCTCGTCCGCGGACGGAACAGCGCGGCCTTCCGGCTCAGCCGGAATGGAGGGAACTCGTTGGGGAGGGCGAGACTCGTCGTCCAGTGGGCGCGTCCCATCCTGGTCACCGGCCGGCAGCGAGCCCGGCCGCCAAGGGAGCGTGCGAGCCAGGCGACATCCTCGGTGAGCTGCCGCGAGGCCGAGGTGAACGACACATTGCTGCCCTGCACGGAATTGAGCGTCCCATCGGTGTCGAGCAGCCCCTGCAAGATGGCGTGGCGCGCCTTGACCGGCGCGTTCAGATAGGCGGGCGGCACGCGCTTGCCGTTTCCGCCGAGACCCCAGAGCCCCAGTTCGCGGAGCGCAGCGACCACGGGGTTGAAGTACCGCCCGCGTCGCGGTGGGGAAACGTAGCCAGACTCACCGGGTTTCAGCCCGACGATGAACCAGTCATATCGCCGATCGGGGCTTTTGCGTACCTTGCAGCCGAGGGGCAGCGCCTGACACACCGACTCGACGATCTCGTGATCCGCGGTGCTGAAGCCGAGACGGTACTTGAAGCTTCCGTCGCCGAGCAGCACCCCGAGGAGATACGGATCGAGTGGGCGAGACCCGCCGTCGTCGAGGTCGATGGCGTTCGGAAGCTCGACGTGCCATTTCGACGCTCCGTTCTTCTCCTGGAGGTCGAGGCGCAGCTGGCGTGTCGTCCTGACCTTCATCCGGTAGCCCTTGGAGCGGCCGGTTGAGGTCTGGACCTGCCACAGATGCTCGTCGTCACATTCCACGCTGGTGCCGTCGGCGAAGACCACGCGGTACACGTCCCGGGTGCCTTGTGGGAACACGCCCGTCACGACCGCGATCTCGCCGGTGGGGTTGACCACCTCATCACCAACCTGAATGTCCCCCATCTGAACAAAGCCAGCGGGAGTGAGGACCAGCGCCTCCAGCGGCTGGGCCTTCCCGCTGCCGACGTCCCCCTGGAGGAGGCGGTGCATCGGGCGAGAGCGGCCGAGGTCCGCGCCGATCTCGGCGATCGCGCGGGACTGGGCCCTGGTGAGGCGGAAGGGCAGGCTGGAGATCAGCGTCTTGGTCAGCTCGCCGTCGCGCTGGAGCTGGTGGCCGTGCTCCTGGTCGGCCATGGCGCGGCGGCGCAGGGCCAGCCCGACCTGGAGCACGAACAGCTCGTCGTAGACCAGGCGTTCGCGGGCGCGGTGCACCGCGGCCATGTCCGGCGGCCGGTGGATGGCGGCCAGCGCCTGGGAGCGGTCGCGCAGCCGGTGCGCGCGGCGCAGCTCCGGCGGCACGAAGTCCGGCACCTGGCCGTAGGCGGCCAGCAGCCCGCCGATCGCGCGCCGCAGCCGGCCGGAGGAGACCTCCTTGGTCGCCGGGTACACCGGGATGATCTCGTTGGCGAAGCCCTCCGGGTCGTCGCCCTCGCGCAGCACCTCGTAGCCGGGGTTGGCCATGGTGAGCCGGCCGACCTTCCAGACGAGCTTGCCGGAGAAGGCGGCCATCGTCCCGACCGGCAGCTTGGCCGCGTGCCACGGCTGGTTGAACCAGGTGCAGACCCAGGCGCCGCCGCGGTCGCCGACCCGGATCTCGAGGATCTTGAGGTTGCGGCGCGGCTGCTTGCGGGCGATGCCCTTGACCGTGCCGACCAGGGTGACGTCCGCGCCCGCCTTGGCGTGCGCCAGGTCGGTGAGGTCGCCGCGGGTCAGATAGCGGCGCGGGTAGTGCTCCAGCAGGTCGCGGACCGTGCGGTAGCCGAAGGCCGACTCGACGGCGGCGGCAAGCGACGACCCCACCCCCTGGGCGCGGGCGAGCGGAGTGTCGAGCGGATCGGCTCTGGGATCGGGCACGGGCCCGAGTATAGGGCCGTGACCAGACATGCTGATGGATTTCGGCCGGATCGGGACGCCGAACCGGGTGCATTGCCGCTCCGTCGCAGGTCGTGGTACCTTCGCGCGGGCTTCGACCGGGGACCGCCTTCGCGTCCCCGCTGATCATCCGCAAGCAGGAAGGTCTCTTCACTATGGCTGCCGTCTGCGACATCTGCGGCAAGCATCCGGGCTTCGGGATGTCGGTGAGCTTCTCGCACAAGCGCAACCCGCGCCGCTGGAACCCCAACGTCCAGCGCATCCGCATCCTCGAGGGCCGCACGCCGGTGCGCCGCAACGTCTGCACCTCGTGCATCAAGGCCAACAAGGTGCAGCGCGCGGTCTAAGGCCGGCCCGCGCCGGTCTGGCGCCGCGCCATCAGGAGCAAGCACTCGGACGACCGGGCGGGGAGCCCGGTCGTCGTCGTTTCGGGCCGGGTGCTGGGGCCGGCGGTTGGTCCGGGTCGTCGGGCCGCCAGCCCCCGCTTCCCGGAGCGCCTCCGCTGCCGCGACACTCCCTTTTCGCAGGTCAGGCCCTGCGTTCTGATACGGTGGTCGGGTTGCACCGAGCGGCCGCTCACGGCCATGGATTCAAAAGGTTGTCCATGTACCAGCGCGATTACCTCATGCGGCAGATCGAGCAGGCCGCGCGTGCGCTGGCGGCGATCATGAAGAAGGCGCTGGGCGGCGATCCCCAGGAGGCGCTCGGCATGTTCGACGAGGCCTACAAGCCGCTGCTCGGGGTCAGCCAGCGGGTGGTGGCGACGCTGACCGACGAGCAGCTGCTGGCGCTGCTGACCTCCGGGTCCATGCCCGACCTGCGCCGGGTGTCGTCGGTGCT
The DNA here is from genome assembly GCA_036392615.1 of Actinomycetes bacterium. Classification (GTDB taxonomy): domain Bacteria; phylum Actinomycetota; class CALGFH01; order CALGFH01; family CALGFH01; genus DASVXQ01. Next base: position 2,899 of record DASVXQ010000048.1, read on the forward strand.
CGAGGTCGTCAAGGCCGAGGCGGACGTGCAGGCGCAGCTCGGCAACCAGCAGGCCGCCACGGTCCGCCGCCGCCGCGCGCTCAGCCTGGCCGGCTACCTGGCCGCCCGCTCGGACGAGCTGCTGGACACCGAGCTGGCGGGCGACCTGGTGGAGCGGACCAGCGGCACGCCGCTCGACCCGGGCCAGCGGCTCGCGCTGGCCCGGGTGCTGGAGTCGCTGGGCCGCTACGCCGATGCCGAGGACGTCATCTTCGAGGCGATCGACGACCTGCCGGAGGACGCCGGCCTGGTCGACGCCGGCATCGCCTTCTACCAGCGGCTGCTGGCGCTCGACGACGCGCGGCTCGAGAAAGGCGGGCTGCCGCGCGACGAGGTCGGGTCCAGCCTCGCCGAGCTGCTCCGCCGCCAGGTCCCCGACGACCCGGAGGACCTGCTCGGCGACGAGCCGCTCGACTGGCCGCGGGACCTCCGCTGAACTGACTGACCAGGCGGTCAGCCGCCACGCGACCCTCCGCAGGACTGACTGACCGAGCGGTCAGCCCTCGTAGGGGTTGGCGGCGTAGGGCCAGCCGGAGGGGGCCGGGCGGTTGGGGCCGCCGGGGCGCAGCACGCCGGCGGCGCGCAGCCGCCAGGCGTGGTCGGTGGGGCCGATGCCCTTGCCGAGCGGGAACCCGCCGGCGATCGCGCCGGTCAGGTAGGCCTTCGCCTCACGCACGGCGGTGACCACGTCGAGCCCCAGCGCGAGGTTGGCGGCGATCGCCGAGGACAGCGTGCAGCCGGTGCCATGGGTGTGCGGGGTGTCGATCCGCGCGGCCTCGAGCCAGACCTGCTCGTCGCCGTCGAAGAGCAGGTCGACCGCCTCGGGGCCCGGCAGGTGGCCGCCCTTGACCAGCGCCCAGCGCGCTCCCAGCGCCCGCACCGCCCGGGCGGCCTGGAGCATGTCGGCGCGCCGCTCCACGCGGACGCCGGTGAGCTGCTCGACCTCGCCGAGGTTGGGGGTGGCGACGGTCGCCAGCGGCAGGATGCGCCGGCGCATCGTCTCCATCGCGTCCGGGCGCAGCAGCAGGTCGCCGTGCTTGGACACGGCCACCGGGTCGACCACCAGGTTGGGGATGGCGAAGCGCTCGCAGGCGTCGGCCACCGCGTCCATGACCGGCGCCGAGGCGAGCATCCCGGTCTTGGCCGCGTCCACCCCGATGTCGGTGGCGACCGACTCGATCTGCTCGAAGACCGCCCGGGGCTCCAGCTCGTAGAAGCCCTGCACGCCGATGGAGTTCTGCACGGTCACCGCGGTGATCGCCGACATGCCGTGCACCCCGTGCGCCAGGAAGGTCTTGAGGTCGGCCTGGATGCCGGCGCCGCCGCCGGAGTCCGACCCGGCGATGGTCAGCGCGCGTGCGGGTACGGGCACAGCGGGTCCTTCCTGGGCGGCAACGGTCCTTCCCGAAGAGGCTACCCCGCCTGGTCAGGAGCGGCCGTGACGCAGGCGCACCAGCTTGCCGAGCAGCGGCATGGTGCGCGCCGGCCGCTGGAAGCTGGTGACCTCCAGCGGCAGCGCGAAGCGCTGGCGCACCACCGACTTGACCGTCGAGAGCTCACGCAGGCCCTGGTCGCCGTGGATGCGGCCGAAGCCGGAGTCCCCCACCCCGCCGAACGGCAGCGCCGGCACCCCGGCGAACGCCTGCACCGAGTTGACGCTGGCCATCCCGGCGCGCAGCGCCCGCGCCAGCGCGTCGGCCCGCCGGCGGCCGAACACCGCGCTGCCGAGCCCGTAGCGGCTGGCGTTGGCGCGGGCCACCGCCTCCTCCGCGTCGCGCACCCGAACGATCGGCAACACCGGCCCGAACGTCTCCTCGCGCATGATCAGCGCGTCCTCCGGCACGTCGACCAGCACGACCGGTTCCGCGAAGGGCGGGTGGACGGAGTCGGCGCCGCCGACCAGCGCCCGCGCGCCGCGGGCCAGCGCGTCGTCGAGCTGGCGGCGGATCACGTCGAGCTGGCCGGGCATGGTGATCGGGCCGATGTCGGCGTCCTCGCCCGGGCCGGAGCGCAGGTCCCTGGCACGCTCGACCACCTTGTCGACGAACCGGTCGTAGACCGGCGCCACCGCGTAGACGCGCTCGATGGCGATGCAGGTCTGGCCGGCGTTGGCGATCGCGCCCCACACCGCGGCGCCGGCCGCCGCGTCCAGGTCGGCGTCGTCGTCGACCACCATGGCGTCCTTGCCGCCGAGCTCCAGCAGCACCGGCGTGAGCGAGTCGGCGCAGGCGTGCAGCACCTTGCGGCCGGTGGCGGCCGAGCCGGTGAACACCAGCTTGTCGACCCCGGCGCGGCAGAGCGCCTCGCCGGTCGCGCCGAAGCCGGTCACCACCTGGAGGACCGGCTGCTCGGGCACCACCTCGGCGAAGCGGTCGCGCAGCCAGGCCGCCACCGCCGGGGTGTGCTCGCTGGGCTTGAACACCACCGCGTTGCCGGCCGCCAGCCCGTAGCCGATCGAGCCGAGCGGGGTGAACACCGGGTAGTTCCAGGGGCCGATGACCCCGAGCACGCCGAACGGCTGGTACTCGACCCAGGCGCGCAGGTTGCGGGTGAGCAGCGATGGGGCCACCCGCCGCGGACGGAGCACCCGCTCGGCCCGGCGCGCCGCCCAGTCGAGGTGCTCGGTGGCCAGCAGCACCTCGATGAAGGCGTCGTCGGTTGGCTTGCCGTTCTCGCGGTGGACCAGCTCGCAGAGCTCGTCGCAGCGCCGCGCCAGCACGCGCTTGAACGCCAGCAGCCGCTTGCGGCGCCCGTCGAAGCCCAGCTCGGCCCACCAGGCCGCGGCCGGGCGCGCCCGCGCGACCGCAGCCGCCACCTCCTCGGGCCCGTCGACCGGGAAGCTGCCGACCACCGCGCCCGTCGCCGGGCTGACGGAGTCGAACCTCTCCGGCGCGGCCGTCCGCGCCGCCTGGTCGTCGGTGATCGCCATCCCAGCCGCCTTTCGCCGTCCCGCTCAAGCTGTAACCGACTGTAACGCGCGCAACGCCACGAAGGCGACGCGGGGAGGGGCGGGGATGCGGCGCGAGGAGGCGATCAACCGAGGTGACCGGTGGTCCGGGGATGGGCGAGCTCCAGGGCGTAGCCGATCTCGGGCGGATAGGGCGGGAACGGCGCGGGTTGGCGGCGGCCATCCGGCCGCCAGCCAAGGCGGCCGTAGAACCGACGTGCCCGGTGGTTCTCCTCCAGGACCCAGAGGCGGCAGCGGGAATTCCCCTCCAGCCGCACGATCGCCATCGCCTCGGCATGGAGCCGGTCGGCGAGCCCGCCGCCCCAGGCGTCGGGAACGACGAACAGGCCCCGCAACCATCCTGACGCCACGCAGGCCAGCCCGACCGCTCGCTGTCCGGTCTCGGCGAGCAGGACGCTCGCCTCGGCGCTGGCGAGTCCGGTCCGCCACCGCGCGGTCACCGCCTGCGTCGGATAGGGATGCTCGGCTGGCGGGAACACGTGGCGGAGCGCCGCCAGCTCGGCCGCGCGCTGGACCGCGACCAACGCCTCCAGGTCGTCTGCTCGCGCCGGGCGGATCTGCGCCCCGGCGGGTTGGAAGTCGGACACCGCAGCAGCATAGCCGGACCGATCCGGCATCCACTCGACCGCGGTGCCGAACCGCGGCGGCAGCCGCGACGGCTCAGCCGTCGACGCGGAAGTGGTCGAAGGCGAGGCCGGCGAGCGGGGCGGGGCCGCGGGGAGTGAGGCGGACGCGGCGGTCGGGGGTGGCGGTGAAGCGGCCGCACTCGATCACGGCGTGGGCGGCGGGGTCGACCTCGGGCGGCAGGGCGACCGCGAGGACGAAGTCCTCTCCGCCGCCGAGGGCGAGCGCGACCGGGTCGCGGTCGAGCAGCTCGGCGGCCCGGCGCACGCCGGGGGCGAGCGGCACCCGCGCCTCGTCGACCTCCAGCCCGGTGCCTGACGCCTCCGCCAGGTGCAGGGCGTCGCCGGCCAGCCC
>DASVXQ010000049.1:0-4613 GCA_036392615.1 Actinomycetes bacterium
CAGCTCCGCCAGGGTGCCGAACAGCTCGTCCCAGTCGACCTCGCCCTGGCCGATGTCCAGGTGCTGGTGGACCCGGGCCGGCGAGCCCGGCGGGTTGACGATGTAGCGCAGCCCGGAGGACGCGCGGTGGTCGAACGAGTCGGCCAGGTGCACCTGGGTCAGCAGCGGCCCGGCGTGGCGCAGGATGCCGGCGATGTCGCCGCCTTGGTGGAAGCTGTGCGGCGCGCAGTACAGGAACGAGACCAGCGGGTTGTCGATCCCGCGGATCAAGTCGATCGCCGCCCGGCCGTCCTCCACGAAGTCGTCCGGGTGCGGCTCCAGCCGCAGCTGGATGCCCTCGCGCTCGAACACCGGCAGCAGCTCCTCCATGGAGCGCCAGAAGCGCGCCTCGCTGGCGGCGGCGGCCTCGGGCCTGCCGTTGAACTCGGAGTTCATCACCTGGCAGCCGAGCTCGGCGGTGATCTGGATGGCCCGCTTCCAGTAGCGGACCGCCGCCTGGCGCTCGTCCTCGTCCGGCCCGGACCAGCGGTACAGCGGCAGCACCGAGGCGAGCTCCACGCCGGCGGCGGCCAGCGCCCGCTTGAAGGCGGCGATGGCCGCCCGGTCAGCCCGCGGGTGGACGAAGAACGGCAGGAAGTCCTCGCGCGGGGACAGCTCGATGTACCGGTAGCCCAGCTCGGCCACCAGCCCGGGCAGCTCCGGCAGCGGCACCTGGCGGAGCATGTAGGGGTCGAGCGCGAGCTTCATGGCGACGGGCGCTCGTCCCGCGCGGCCGGCCCGTCCGACCTGGGCGCCGCGCCGACCCCCAGCTCGGCGATCTCGTGCTCCAGCGCCGCGGCGACCTGGCGCAGCTCGCTGTCCTCGCCGCCGGCCTGCTGGAGCTCGTGGGTGAGCTGCTCGAGCTCGGCGCCGCCGGCCATCAGGCCGGTCAGCTCGGCCAGACTGATCTCGTTCTTGGCGAAGTAGCCGATGCTGCGGCCGCGGTTGAGCAGCAGGAAGCGGTCGCCGACCGGGTAGGCGTGGTGCGGGTTGTGGGTGATGAAGACCACCCCGATGCCCCGCTCCTTGGCCTGCACGATGTAGCGCAGCACCACGCCGGCCTGCTTGACGCCCAGCGCCGCGGTCGGCTCGTCGAGGATCAGCACCTTGGCGCCGAAGTGCACCGCCCGCGCGATCGCCACGCACTGCCGCTCGCCACCCGACAGCGTGCCGATCGGCTGGTCGACGTCGCGCAGGTCGATGCCCATGTCGAGCAGCTCCTGCTTGGCCGTGCGGCGCATCCGCGCCAGGTCCATGGCCGGGCCCTTGCGCAGCTCGTTGCCGAGGAAGAAGTTGCGCCAGACCGGCATCAGCGAGACCACCGCGAGGTCCTGGTAGACCGTGGCGATCCCGCGGGCCAGCGCCTCGCGCGGCGAGTTGAAGCGCACCGGCTCGCCCTCGACCTCGTAGGTGCCCTCGTCGTGCTGGTGCAGCCCGGCGATGATCTTGATCAGGGTGGACTTGCCGGCGCCGTTGTCCCCCAGCACGCAGGTGACCTCCGAGCCGCTCACCTCCAGGTCGATGCCGGTCAGCGCGATGATGTTGCCGTAGCGCTTGCCGGCGTTGGTCAGCCGGACCAGCGGCGCCGCCGCCCTCGTCTCGGCTGTGGTCGTGGTCATCGCATTGCCTCCGCGCGCTTGCGAACCCAGTTGTTGAGCAGGATGGCGCCCAGCAGCAGCGCGCCGAGGAAGAAGTAGAACCAGTCGGGGTTCCAGCCGGCGTAGACGATGCCCTGGTTGGCCATCCCGAAGATGAACGCCCCGATCGCGGCTCCGATCGCCGAGCCGTACCCGCCGGTGAGCAGGCAGCCGCCGACCACGGCCGCGACGATGTAGATGAACTCGTTGCCGACGCCGATGCCCGACTGCACGGTGTTGAAGGCGAACAGGATGTGCATGCCGGTGAACCAGCACAGGAAGCCGACGGTCATGAACAGGCCGATCTTGACCCGGTTCACCGGGACCCCGACCGCCCGGGAGTTGGGCGCCGAGCCGCCGACGGCGAAGATCCAGTTGCCGATATGGGTTCGCAGCAGCACCCAGGTGCCCGCGACGACGAACAGCAGCCACCACAGCAGCGTGACCCGGATCGCCACGCCCCCGACCGTGAACGTGGAGGCGAACACCTTCCGCGCCGACTCGAACCCCTGGATGTTCGAGACGTCGTTGGTGCCGACGTTGCCGGTGACCAGCTTGGTCACGGCGAGGTTGAGCCCGCGCAGCATGAAGAACGTGCCCAGGGTCACCAGGAAGCTCGGGATGCCGGTCCTGACCACCAGATAGCCGTTGATGAACCCGATGGCGAGCGCGACCACCAGCGCGACCACGACCCCGACCCACATGTTGACGGTGAACTGGTAGCTGAACATCGACGCGACCAGGGCGGAGCTGGTGACGGCGACGCCCGCCGACAGGTCGAACTCGCCGCCGATCATCAGCAGCGCGACCGCCACCGCCGGGATGCCGTAGGTGGAGCTGACGTACAGCACCGTCGCCAGCGAGTCGAGGTCGCGGAAGGGCGGGGCGACGGCGAAGAAGATGATGTAGATGATGATCGCGCCGACCAGCGCCCCGATCTCGGGGCGGGTGAGCAGCCGGGACAGCAGCGACCTCTGCGCGACCCGCTCGTCCCGGGGCGGGGGTGGCTTGACGCCGACGTCGGCTGTCTGACTCATGGACACCTCCCGATCTCGGTATCGGTGGGGGTCGCCGGCGCGCGGCGACCCCCACGCGCGCTGCTATCGCGTGCCGGAGGCTGCGAACTTGCCGACGACACCGATGTTGCTCTTGTCGACGACGAACGGCCCGGTGAGCGTCGGCTTGCCGCCGCCGAGCACGTTGCCGTTGGTCTTGTAGAGCCAGAGCGAGTCCACCGACAGGTAGCCCTGCAGGTACGGCTGCTGGTCGATGGCCCACTGCAGCTCGCCGGACTGGATCTTGGGCGGGATCTGCGGGTTGAAGTCGAACGTGCCGACCTTGGCCTTGCTGCCCGAGTCCTTGACGGCGTTCATGGCCGCCAGCGCGTCAGGGGCACCCAGGGTGATCACGAAGTCGATGCTGGAGTCCTGCTTCAGCTTGGCGGCGATGGTCGACTGCTCGGCCGGCCTGTCGTTGCCGTTCACGTAGATCTTGTCCCACTTGCCGCTGAAGGTCGACTTCACGCCGTCGCAGCGGGCCTCCAGCTGGACCTGCCCCTGGAACTGGATGACGCACAGGACGTGCTTGTAGCCGTCGTCGGAGGCCCGCTTGCCCGCGGTCTGGCCGGCCAGGCTCTCGTCCGAGCCGAAGTACGACATCGCGCCTGACTCCTGGTACTGGCCGATGCCGGCGTTGAAGGCGACCACCGGGATGCCGGCGGCGATGGCCTTCTTCACCGCCGGGGCGATCGCCGGCGGGTCCGGCAGGGTGACGGCGATGCCGTCGACCTTGCTGTCGATGGCGCTCTGGATCAGGGTCGCCTGCTTGCCGGAGTCGGGGTCCGAGGAGTACTTGAGCGTGACGTTGTCCTTGGCGGCTGCGGCGCTGGCGCCCTTGCGGATGATGTCCCAGAAGGTGTCGCTGGGAGCGCCGTGGGTGACCATGGCGATGGTCATGTTCGGCGTGTTGGCCTTGCCCGTGCTGACGTTCTGCGAGGCCTGCTCGGCCTTCTTGCCGCCAGAGCTGCTGCAGCCGGCGGCTGCCAGCAGCAGCAACACCGCCAGCACCGCGACGAGCGGGTGATGCCGGAGTCGGATCATGGCCTGCCTTTCTGTGCGGCGCCCCCTCCAGGGCGGACGGCTGACGGGTGCGACGTGGTGACTCCACCTACAGGTAGTGCCGCTGGTGCCGCTTGGAGCGCTGGTAGTCGCCGCGCGCCTGGCGCACGGGCTCGGACGTGGAGACCTCGGCGACGGCAACGTCCCACCAGGCGCCGCCGATCGGCACCGGCACGGTCGGGTCGGTCTCGATCTGGACGACCACCGTCTGGTCGCTCTCCCTGGCGGCCTTCAGGGCGTCGGCCAGGTCGGCGATGGAGCGGACGGTCAGCGACCTGGCGCCGAGGCTGGCCGCGTTGGCGGCCAGGTCGACCGGCAGGACGTCGCCGTCGAGCCCGCCACGCTCGTCGCGGTAGCGGAAGCGGGTGCCGAACCCGCCGGAGCCGGTGGCGGCCGACAGCGAGCCGATGGACGCGTAGCCGTGGTTCTGGACCAGCACCACGATCAGCTTGACCCGCTCGGCCACGGCGGTGACCAGCTCCTGCGGCAGCATCAGGTAGGAGGCGTCGCCGATCAGCACGAACACCTCGCGGTCGGGGTCGGCCAGCTTGATCCCCAGCGCGCCGGGGATCTCGTAGCCCATACAGGAGTAGCCGTACTCGACGTGGAAGCCCTTGGGGTCGCGGGTGCGCCACAGCTTGTGGAGGTCGCCGGGCATGCTCCCGGCCGCGCAGACCACCACGTCGCGCGGCTCGGCGGCCTGGTTGACCGCGCCGATCACCTCGGCCTGGCTGGGCAGCGGGGTGTGCACGGCGTGGTAGACGCGCTCGACCGCCGCGTCCCAGGCGCGGGCGCGCTCGGCGGCGCGCCGGCGCCAGGC
>DASVXQ010000050.1:0-6509 GCA_036392615.1 Actinomycetes bacterium
AACCGGCGGGCGCGCCGGCGCCACCGGCCGGGGGGCTGCTGGAGCGGCTGTGGAGCCACCGGGTCAGCCTCGTGCTGCTGCTCGCCACGCTGGCGGTGGTCGCGGTGGTGCAGGCCGTCGGCATGGACCACGCGCCGCAGCGGGTCGACGACGAGGGCACTTACGTCGCCCAGGCGTGGGCGGTCCAGCACTGGCGCACCCTGGCTCACTACACCTACTGGTACGACCACCCGCCGCTCGGCTGGCTGCTGCTGGCCGCCTGGACCACCCTGACCGGCGCCTTCTCGCGCGCCGCCACCGCCGTCTCGGCCGGCCGCGAGCTGATGCTGCTCGTCCAGGTGCTCAGCGCGGCCCTGCTCTACGCCCTGGCGCGGCGGCTCGGGCTGCGCCGGCCCGCGGCCGCCGCCGGCGTGCTGCTGTTCTCGCTCAGCCCGCTGGCGCTCTCCTTCCACCGGGCGGTCTACCTCGACAACCTGGCGACGCCGTTCCTGCTGGGCGCCTTCGTGCTGATCCTGTCGCCAGGCCGCCGGCTGGCGGCGCACGCCGGCGCCGGACTGTGCTTCGCCGCCGCCGTGCTCACCAAGGAGACCAGCCTGCTGCTGCTGCCCGCGCTGCTGTGGCAGTACTGGCAGGTCAACGACCAGCGCAACCGGCGCTACAGCCTGGCGGTCGCCGCCTCGCTGTTCCTGCTGGTCTTGGCCGTCTACCCGCTGGCCGCCGTGCTGCGCGGCGAGCTGCTGCCCGGGCCCGAGCACGTCAGCCTGGTGGACGCCATCCGCTTCCAGCTCGCCGGCCGCGCCTCCGGCGGCAGCGCGTTCGACCCCGACAGCGTCAACCGCCACACCATCGACCTGTGGCTCCGGTCGGACCCGTGGCTGCTGGCCGGCGCCGCGCTGCTGATCCCGGCGGGCCTGTGGATCCGCCGGCTGCGGCCGGTCACGGTCGCCTTCGCGATTTTCGCCGTCATGACCCTGCGCCCCGGCTATCTGCCGATCCCGCTGGTCATCGGCATGCTGCCGTTCGCCAGCCTGGTGATCGCCGGTGTGGCCGATACCGCCGCCGCCCGCCTCGCCGGCTTGCCCCGGACCGGCCGGGCCGCCGGTGCCGTGGCGATGGTCGCCGTGGTCGCCGTCGCCCTGCTCGCCCTGCCGCGCTGGTACCAGGGCGACCGGGACCTGATGACGGTCGACCACGACAAGCCGTTCCGGCAGGCCGAGGCATGGATCAACGGCCACGTGCCGCACCGCGGCCGGCTGCTGGTCGACGACAGCCTGTGGGTCGACCTGGTCCAGGACGGCTACCCGCCGGGGCAGGTCGTCTGGTTCTACAAGCTCGACACCGACCGGGACGTGCGTGCCCGCTACCCGCGCGGCTGGCGCGACTTCGACTACGTCGTCTCCGCCGCCACCCTGCGCGCCTTCCCCGACCGCCTGCCCCAGGTCGCCGAGGCCGTGCGCCACTCCCGACCGGTCGCCAGCTTCGGCCACGGCGCCGATCGCGTCGAGATCCGCAAGATCCAGGGCTCGCCGGTCTGAGCCGCTCGCTCAAGGCCGCGCTCGACGCACGAGCGTGAGCCCCGCCGCCGCGAGCGCGAGCACGACCGGCACGACCGCGAGCGCGGCCTTCAGCGACGTCGCGTCCGCCAGCGTCCCGACCGTGAGGGGCGCGAGCAGCACCGCGAACGACGTCATCAGCACCGCCCGTCCGCTCGCCAGCACCGCCCGCCCTGGCGCGAGCGCGACGGTCACGGACGTTCCCATCGGGAACAGGTTGCCGAGCCCGAGCCCGAGCAGCGACAGGCCGACCAGCACCTGCGCGGGCCCCGTCGACGGCCACAGGATCGCGAACCCCGCGGCGGTCACGGCCAGCGCGAGCGCGAGCAGCCGCGCCGGATCGTGCCGGCGCGCCAGCCGGCTGCCGAGCGTGCGCCCGGCCACCACGCCGCCGAAGTAGCCGGCCATCAGCGCGACCGCGGTGTCCGTCGACACGTCGGCGGCGTCCTCGGCGAAGGTCGCGCCCCAGGCGGTGATGCACCACTCGGCCGCGGTCGTGCAGAAGAGCATCGCGGCCGCGATCCAGAACACGCCGGGGAGGCGGCCCTGCGCCAGACGCGATGGCGGCGGCGCGTCGATCGCCAGCCACCGGTTGCTCCACCACGCGAGCACTGGGACCGCGAGCGAGGCCAGCAGCGCGACCCGCCAACCCGCGCGCAGCGCCGCCGTCAGCGACAGCACGCCGATCAGCACGACGTAGGCGATGCTGGCCGCCAGGTTGGCCTCGGCCAGCGCGACCGCGCGGCGCTCGCCGTGGTGGTCGGAGAGCGCGGCCTGGATCGTCGCGAGCAGCAGCCCGCCGCCGACGCCCATGACCAGCAGCGAGCCGACGGTCACCTCAGCGATGCGCCCCGCCGTCAACCCGATCGCCCCCGCGCCCATCAGCGCGGCCGCCGACCAGAGCAGCGTGCGCCGCCCGAGCGCGCGCTCGAGCCGAGCGGAGATCACGCCCGCGACCATGCTCCCGGCCGCGAATGCCGCGACGTGCAGCCCGCCCGTCGAGTAGCTCAGGTGCAGCTCGTCGCGCAGGTGCGCGATGACGAGCCCCGGCGCCGCCTGGAGGTAGGCGAACCAGGCGAGCAGCGCGTATGCGATCCAGGTGAGCCGGTCACGGCGGAACTCGGTCTCCGGTCGTATGCGGTGCCGCGGATGGTCGGTCATGGCGCAGCCAGGACGAGGCCTTCGTGTGGCGCGAGGCGTAGCTCCGAGCTGGCGGCGTGTTCGGTGCGCTGCGGGTCGCTGGACAGCAGCGGCATCCCGCGGAACGCGTTGGGGAGCTGGCGCTCCTGGGCAGCGAAGTTGAGCGCGATGAGCAGGTCGCCGTCAGGGTCGGTACGCCGGTAGGCAAAGACGTCGTCGGGTGCGCTCTCGGGTCGGTAGCTGCCGCGAGTCAGAGCTGGGTGGCGCTTGCGCAGCGCGATCAGCCGTCGGTACAGCGACAGCATGGAGTCTGGGTCTTGGTGTTGGGCGGCGACGCTTGCGCGCTCGGCTTCCGGTGGGATCGGTAGCCAGGGTTGGCCGGTGGTGAACCCGGCTCCAGGTCCCGCGTCAGCGGGACTTTGCCACGGCATCGGCGTGCGGACGGGGTCGCGTCCGTCGACGTCGACGATCGCGGCGGCCGGGATCGGCGAGTCGGCGAGGCCGAGCTCTTCGCCTTGGAAGAGAAATGGCGTGCAGCGCAGCGTGAGCAGCATGACGGCGGCCAGGCGGGCGCGGGCCTGGCCGGCGCCGTCTGCGTCGAAGCGCGAGGCGGCGCGCGGGTGGTCGTGGTTGTTGAGCAACCACGCGGCGTACGCGCCGGCCGGCGCGACGGCCTCATGGGTCTCGACGATCCGGCGGAACCCGTCGGCCGACCACGCCTCGCGCAGCAGGGAGAAGTCGTGCGCCAGGTGCAGCCGGCCGGGCGCCACGTACTCGGCCAGGCGCGCCTGGTCGAGCACATAGACCTCGCCCGCCAGCAGGCGATCAGAGAAGCCGTCGGCGACATGGCGCAGCTCGGCGAGGGGTTCAAAGACGGTGTCCCAGTCCGCGTCGTGGCGACGACCGGCTGATTGGCGCGTCGGCTTGGTGATCGGCCACGGATTGTCCGCGCGCTCGGGATCCTTGCCGAGGCCGTGAGCGACGTCGATGCGAAAGCCGTCAACACCGCGCCGCAGCCAGAAGCGCAGCACATCGGCCATGGCCGCGCGCAGCGACGGGTTGTCCCAGTTGAGGTCCGGCTGACGCGGGGAAAACGAGTGCAGATACCACTGCCCAGTGGCGTCGTCGTAGCTCCACGCCGGCCCCACGTCATCGAACGCCGAGAGCCAGTTGTTGGGTGGTTCGCCGTCGTGCCCGTCGGCCCACACGTACCAGTCGCGGCGCGGCGCGTCCCTCCAGGCGCGCGCCTCCACAAACCACGGGTGCCTGTCTGAGGTGTGGTTGGGCACCCAGTCGACGATCACTCGCAACTCGCGCCGGTGCGCCTGGGCGACGAGGTGATCGAAGTCCTCGAGGGTCCCGTACGCGGGATCGACCTGGCAGTAGTCGGTGACGTCATAGCCGCCGTCGATGCCGCCCGACGGATAGAACGGCGTCAGCCAGATGGCGTCGACTCCCAGGCCGTCCGGCCCGGACGCCAGGTGGTCGAGGTGCGCGACTACCCCGCGCAGGTCGCCCACGCCGTCGCCGTCGGCGTCAGCGAACGAGCGCGGATAGATCTCATAGACCACGGCGCCCTGCCACCAGGCGCGGTGGCGCGGCGGATCGGCTCGTGAGTTGGTCAACGCGGCCATGGCGTCCCCTTGTGGTTTATCGATACACCAGAGTAAAACGATACACCGATGTCGATCTCGCGGGCTGAAGGCAAGGTCACGCTCATGACCGTGGCCAGGGCGGTGGGCGTATCGCCGACGACGGTGTCCAACGCCTACAACCGCCCTCACAAGCTCACTCCCGCCCTGCGCGAGCGGATCCTCGGAGCGGCCCGCGATCTCGGCTACCCCGGGCCCAATCCGGTGGCGCGCAGCTTGCGCAGAGGTCGAGCAGGCAGCGTCGGGCTGCTCTTCGGCGAGGCGCTCACCTACGCCTTTCAAGACCCCGGCGCCGTGGAGTTCCTCCGCGGGCTGGCGGAAGGCACGGCGAGGCACAACACCGTGCTGCAACTCATCGCCGCGCTGGACGCCGACGCACAAGAAGGCGCGTCCCTGCTCGCCAACGCCATCGTCGACGGGCTCGTCGTGTGGACGCTGCCCGAGCGCCATCCACTGTTGCGCCTGGCCCGCGAGCGCAACATCCCGCTCGTCATCCACGGCAGCCCGCGCCTGGACGGCGTGCCGTTCGTCGGCATCGACGATCGTGCCGCCGCCCAGGCCGCCGCCGAGCATCTCCTGCAGCTCGGGCACCGCTCCCTCGCCGTCGTCTCCCAGCCGTTCGGTCCCTCACGGCGTGCGCGGCACCGCGACCCCGCCAAGATCGGCCGACCCGGCTACCGCGTCACCCGTGAGCGCTTGGCCGGCTACCAAGCAGCCGCCAACGCCGCCACACCCCAGCCCGCAGCGCTGGACATCTACGAAGTCGCGGTCAACAGTCGCGACGAGGGCCACCGCGCCGCGCTCGCACTTCTGCAAGCCACCCCACGCCCCACCGCGGTGCTCGCCATGAGCGACGAACTCGCGATCGGCGTGCTCGCGGCTGCCCGCGAGCTCGACCTCCGCGTCCCCGACGACGTATCAGTCGTCGGCTGGGACGACTTGCCCAGCGCTCGTGCCAGCGATCCTGCCCTCACCACGGTCAGCCAATCACTGCACGACCAAGGACGCACGTGCGCGCGGCTTCTGATCACCGCCACCCGCGGTGAGATCGCCGCCGACGACCTCGTGCACCTCGCGCCATGGCAGCTCATCACACGCGGCAGCACCGGGCCGCCGCCGCCGAGGTAGGACCGCGGCGCCGGCATGCTAGTGGTGGTCCTCGTGGTGGTAGACGCCGAAGACGTTGCCGGCGGGGTCGCGCAGGGCGCCGGTCTGCATGTGGTCGTCGACGTCGTCGGGCCCGTACACCCGGGCGCCGCCGAGCTGCTCGGCCTTGGCCAGGGTCGCCTCCACGTCCGGCACGCTGGCGTAGACGGTCGCCCAGTTGCCGGCCCGGCCGCCGCCCCCCAGCCCGCCGCCGATCGAGCCCTCGCCGGACTGTGTGTCGACCAGGCGGTAGCCGGGGAACCCGGCGTCGTTCAGCTTCCAGCCGAACAGCTCGCTGTAGAAGCGCTGGGTCCGCTCGGCGTCCGAGCCGAGCACCTCGAACCAGTCCACCGGCACGCCGTCGCCCGGGCTGACGGTGCCGCCCACCTCGCCAGGCGCGGCGATGCCGACCAGCAGGCCGTCGGGGTCGGTGAACATCGCGAAGGTCACCACGCCCGGGACCTCGGTCACCGGCACCACGACGTTGCCGCCCATCGAGACCGCCTTGTCGAGGGTCGCCTGCGGGTCGTCGGCCAGCACGTAGAAGGACACCCAGGGGGTGCCGTCGCTGGAGCGGCCGATCCCGCCGACGAGGCCCGAGCCGGCCTGCGTGTCGACGATCGTGTAGGTGTCGCCGAGGTCCTCGGCCCGCCAGCCGAACAGCTCGCGGTAGAAGTCCACCAGCACGCGGTGATCACGCGAGCCGAGCTCGAAATACGCGATCCCCTGTCCCATCGCGCCCTCCCCTTCGTCGGTTCCAGATGGACGAACCCTATCCGCTCCGCACGACACGCCGTTCCCGCCGTCCACAGGCCCCTCCCGGCGCCGGCTGGTCGCGCGGCGGGGGCCGTGCGACCATGTGCGCCGCACCGAGAGCAGCCCGCCCCGCGGGGGCCGGCGACCGCCGAGACCAGGAGCGGCACGTGGAGACACCTGGAGCTGGCCGCGGCGCCCGCCTGGCCGCCGCCGCGGTCGTGGCGGCGCTGGCACTGACCGCCTGCTCGGGCGGCGGCGGCCG
>DASVXQ010000051.1:0-19057 GCA_036392615.1 Actinomycetes bacterium
CGAGCCGCGCAAGGCGGTCGAGCAGGCCGGCGCGGACGCCGAGCTGATCTCGCTGCAGCCTGGCGAGATCGAGGCCTGGAAGCACTTCGACAAGGGCGACCGCTTCCCGGTCGACAAGACCGTCGACCAGGCGAACGCGGACGACTACGATGCCCTGGTCCTGCCGGGCGGGGTGGCCAACCCTGACCAGCTGCGCATGAACCCGAAGGCGGTCGCCTTCACGCGGGCGTTCTTCGAGAGCGGCAAGCCGGTCGGCGTGATCTGCCACGGGCCGTGGACGCTGATCGAGGCCGACGTGCTGCGCGGCCGGACGATCACCTCGTGGCCGAGCCTCAAGACCGACCTGCACAACGCGGGCGCCAACTGGGTCGACGAGGAGTGCGTCACCGACGCGGGCCTGACCTCCAGCCGCAAGCCGGACGACCTGCCGGCCTTCTGCGCCAAGATCGTCGAGGAGTTCGGCGAGGGCGTCCACCGCGAGCAGGCGGAGAAGACGGCCGCCATCCGCTGATCCGACCGGCCCCGACGGGCCGCGCAAACGACCGTACGCCCCGGTCCTCCCCGGGAGGGCCGGGGCTTCGCTGACGACTCGGGCCCGTGCCACCATGGGCGCATGGATCTGCCTGTGATGCCCCCGGTCAGGCCGATGCTCGCCAAGGCGGTGTCGATCCTGCCCCGCGACATGCTCTATGAGCCGAAATGGGACGGTTTCCGCTGCCTGGTGTTCCGCGACGGCGACGAGGTCGAGCTGGGCAGCCGCAACGAGCTGCCGATGGCGCGCTACTTCCCCGAGCTGGTCACCGCCGCGCGCGAGCAGCTGCCGCCCCGCTGCGTGGTCGACGGCGAGGTGGTGCTGATCCGCGACGGCGAGCTGGACTTCGAGGCGCTGCAGCTGCGCCTGCACCCGGCCGCCTCGCGGGTGCGGCTGCTCGCCGACGAGACGCCGGCCTCGTTCATCGCCTTCGACCTTCTGGCGGTCGGCGACGAGTCGCTGGTCGAGCGGCCCTTCGCCGAGCGGCGCGCCCGGCTGGAGGAGGCGGCCGGCAGCCGGCACGGCCCGGTGTACGTGACCCCGCTGACCGACTCCTACCGGCTGGCGGAGCGCTGGTTCCGCACCTTCGAGGGCGCCGGGCTGGACGGCGTGGTCGCCAAGCCGCCCGACCTGCCCTACATCGAGGACCAGCGGGTGATGTTCAAGGTCAAGCACGCCCGCACGGCCGACTGCGTGGTGGCCGGCTTCCGCTGGTACAAGCGCGGGCCGGTGGTCGGCTCGCTGCTGCTCGGCCTGTTCGACGAGCAGGGCGAGCTCCAGCACGTCGGAGTCACCTCCTCGTTCACGCTCGCCCGCCGCCAGGAGCTGCTGGAGGAGATCGGCCCCTACCAGCTGAACGAGGGCGACCACCACCCGTGGCTCGGCAGGGTCAGCGCCGACCGGGTGCCCGGCGGCCTGTCCCGCTGGAGCGCCGGCAAGAACCTTTCCTGGGAGCCACTGCGGCCGGACCTGGTCGCCGAGGTCGCCTACGACCACATGGAGGGCCGTCGCTTCCGCCACACGGCCCAGTTCAAGCGCTGGCGCCCCGACCGCGACCCGCGCTCGTGCACCTACGAGCAGATCGAGCGCCCGGTCAACTTCGACCTCGGCGAGGTGCTGGCGCGCGGCGGCGTCTGAGTGGCCGGCGGCGTGAGGGTTTCCGTTCGTCCCCCTCCGGGAAGGCGACCCGCATGGTGACCGAGTACCGAGCTGACGCCCTCCGGTTCGAGGGCGGGCGACCGGTGGCCGCCGGGGACCAGCGGTTGGCCGCGCCGACGCGCGCGGTGCGCACCGGCTCCGGCTTCTGGGGCCTGTTCGCGGCCGGCGAGGACCTGGTGCTGGTCCACCCGGGCGGGGCGCTGCGGGGTCCCGCCGGCGACGTGCGCCAGCGCGTGGAGCGCATGCTCGCCGACGGTGGCCTGGACGCCGAGGACCACCAGGCGGCGAGCTCGTTCCTGCCGTTCCTGAACGGCGACGACCCCGGCGCCGCGGAGGCCGTGCCACGCTCGCGGGTGCGGGAGGGCTCGCCGCCGACCTACTGGGTGAGCGGGACGATGAACTCGCCGCCCGGCGCCGCGCCCGAGACCACCATCGAGGAGGCCGAGCGCGGCCCGGACCCGGCCTGATGCGACTCCGGCGGGTGGACTGCTCCGCGCCCGGGATCCGCCGCCAGCGGCGCGGCCGCGGCTTCAGCTACCTCGACGAGCGCAGCGGCGAGCCGGTGCGCGACCGCCAGACGCTGGAGCGCATCCGCTCGCTGGTGATCCCGCCGGCCTGGCGCGACGTGTGGATCTGCACGCTGCCCAACGGGCACCTCCAGGCGGTGGGGACCGACCAGGCGGGGCGTCGCCAGTACCTCTACCACCCGGTCTGGCGGGTGCGGCGGGACCAGGAGAAGTTCGACCACATGCTGGACTTCGCCCGGGCCCTGCCGGACCTGCGCAAGCGGGTGGCCGCCGACCTCGAGGGCGAGGAGCTGACCCGCGAGCGCGTGCTGGCCTGTGCGGTGCGGCTGCTCGACCGGGGCTTCTTCCGGATCGGCTCGGAGGCCTACGCCGAGCAGAACGAGACCTACGGCCTGGCCACCATGCGCAGGGACCAGGTCGCCGTCGCGGGCGACGAGCTGGTGTTCGACTACCCGAGCAAGGGCGGCAAGCGGCGGGTGGCCTCGGTGGTCGACCCGGAGGTTCGCGAGATCGTGGCCCGGCTGCGCCGCCGCCGCGGCGGCCCGGAGCTGCTCGCCTGGAGGGACCGCGGCCGCTGGGTCGACGTCCGCTCCGAGGACGTCAACCGCTACCTCCACGAGCTGACCGGCGACGACTTCACCGCCAAGGACTTCCGCACCTGGAACGCCACCGTGCTGGCGGCGGTGGCGCTGTCGGCCTCCTGGTCGGTGGCCCGCTCGCGGACCGCCCGCGACCGGGCCATCTCCCGCGCGGTCACGGAGGTCGCCGGCTACCTGGGCAACACCCCGGCGGTCTGCCGCCGCTCCTACATCGACCCGCGGCTGTTCGACCGCTACCGCTCGGGCCGCACGGTCGCCGGCGCGCTGGAGCACGTGGGCGAGACCGACGAGATCGGCGAGCCGGCCCACCAGGCGATCGAGCAGGCGGTACTGGAGCTGATCGAGGAGCGCAAGGACGAGCCGCTGGAGCTGGACCTGGCACGCCCGGCTTGAGCGGGTAGCGACCGCACTGCTACCCTGCGCTGCGCCCCCGCTGTCGCGGGGCGAATTTCGTGTTGCGGTTCCGCCGTCCCGCGGAACCCGCGAACCCGACAAGGAGGCTCGTTTCCCATGTCCGAGTACCAGCTTGCCGCGGAGTCGCGCACGGACACCGGGAAGGGAGCAGCCCGCCGCATCCGTTCCGCCGGCCGGGTCCCGGCGGTGCTCTACGGCCACGGCATCAAGCCCGAGCACCTCTCGGTCGACGCGCGTGAGTTCGGCCAGGCGCTGCGCACCGGCGGCGCCAACGCCCTGCTCCAGCTGACGCTCGGCCGGCAGCGCCACCTGGCGCTGGCCCGCGAGGTCCAGCGCCACCCGGTGCGCGGCAGCTTCGTCCACATCGACTTCCTGGTGGTCCGCCGCGGCGAGAAGGTGACCGTCCAGGTGCCGCTGCACCTGGTCGGCGAGGCCCCCGGCGTGGTCGAGGGCGGCATCCTCGACCAGGACCTGCACCAGCTCAACGTCGAGGCCGAGGTCACCGCGGTGCCCGAGGCGATCGAGGGCGACGTGTCGGGCCTGGGGATCGGCGACGTCCTGCGGGTCGCCGACCTGAAGGCGCCGGAGGGCGCCACCATCCTCGACGACCCGGAGGCGCCGGTCGTCTCGGTGGTCGCGCCGACCGTCGAGCCGGTCGAGGAGGAGGCCGAGGAGGCCGAGGCCGAGGGCGAGCCCGTCGAGGGCGAGGCCCCGGCCGAGGGCGAGGCCGCCGCTGAGGGCTCCGAGGGCGGCGAGGAGGCGTAGTCGCTCCTGTCCCTGCTGGATCGCTGGCGCCGCCCGGGCCCCGGCGCGGCTGAGCTGCCCGCCGGCGACGACGCCGGCGGGTCGGCCCGTGCCCAGGGGCCCTGGCTGGTGCTGGGGCTCGGCAACCCCGACGACGAGTACGGCAACACCCGGCACAACGCCGGCGCGATGGTGGTCGAGGCGCTGGCTGACCGCTTCGGCGAGCGGCTCAAGCGCTCCCGGCAGCGCGCCGCGGTGGCCGAGGCGCGCGACGGGGAGACCCGCATCGTGCTGGCGCGGCCGCTGGGCTACATGAACGAGTCCGGCGGCCCGGCCTCGCTGCTCGCCCGCTACTACAAGGTGCCGCTGGAGCGGCTCATCGTGGTGCACGACGACATCGACCTGGCGGCCGGCAAGCTCCAGGTGCGCCGCGGCGGCGGCACCGCCGGCCACAACGGCCTCAAGGACATCGTCAAGGCCCTCGGCGGTCCCGGCTTCCTGCGGGTCCGCCTCGGCGTCGGCCGCCCGCCCGGGCGCCAGGACCCGGCCGACTACGTGCTGGCGCCGATCCCCAAGCGGCTCACCGAGGAGTTCGGCGTGCTGGTCGAGCGCGGCGCCGACGCGGCTTTGGACCTCACCCGCCTACCGCTGGAGCGCGCCCAGGATCGCCACAACCACTAACCGGCACGGTAACGGTTCCCCTGGCACAGGCGCTCCCGGGGAGCCGCGTTGAGATCACCGAGCTGCAGGCTCTCGAACACACCGGAGGTGGAGGGTGGACGCGGAGGCGGTGCGGGCCGCTGGCAAGCGGATCGCCGGGCAGGTGCACGCGACGCCGGTGGAGACCTCGTCGACGCTGGACGCGAGGCTCGGCGCGACCGTGGCGGTCAAGAACGAGGCGCTCCAGAAGACCGGCTCCTTCAAGGTGCGCGGCGCGCTGAACCGGCTGCTCACCCTGCCGCGCGAGCGGATCGACCGGGGGCTGGTGGCGGTCTCCGCCGGCAACCACGCCGCCGCGCTGGCCTGGGCGGCCGGTGAGGTCGGCGCCAAGGCGACCGTGGTGATGCCGCGCCACGCGCCCGAGGCCAAGGTCGCCGCCTGCCGCGACTACGGCGCCGAGGTGGTGCTGCACGGCGACACCACCGTCCAGGCGCTCGCTGAGAGCGAGCGCCTGCGCGACGAGCGCGGCCTGACCTTCGTGCACCCGTTCGACGACCCCGAGGTCGTCGCCGGGCAGGGCACCGTGGCGCTGGAGCTGGTGGAGCAGGCCGGCCCGCTGGACCTGTGGGTGGTGCCGGTCGGCGGCGGCGGGCTCGCCTGCGGCACCGCGCTGGCGGTACGCGCCGCCAACCCGGACTGCCGTGTGGTCGGCGTCGAGCCGCGCGCCGCCCAGACGCTCAGCGCCGCGCTCCAGGCGGGCCACCCGGTGCCGGTGGTGGCGCAGTCGGTGGCCGACGGGCTCTGCGCGCCGCGCGCCGGCGAGCACACCCTGCCGCTGTTCCGCGAGCTGGTCGACGAGATCGTGCTGCTGTCCGACGAGGAGATCCTTGCGGGCGTGCGCTTCGTGATGGAGCGCATGAAGGTCGTGGTCGAGCCGGCGGGCGCCGCCGGCGTGGCCGCCCTGCTGGCCGGCAGGGCCGGCGAGGTCGCCGGCCTGCGGGTGGGCACCGTCCTGTCCGGCGGCAACCTCGACCTCGCCGCGGTGGTCGCCCGGCTCCCCTGAGCGCGGCGCCGCCTGCTCCGGTCCGGCGGTCACGGGCCTCCGGAAGGTCGTGTGCCGGTCGGCCCGTTCACTCCGGTATTGACGGCTGAGCCGGTTGCAATAGATAAATCCCTGGTCTGCGCATAAAGTCCCACTATGGACACGACCGGGCGCTACGCCTCGCTCCTGCGGCGCTTCTACGGCGGGCGGAAGCTGATCCTCACCGGCGCGCCGCTGGCGATGCTGCGCGCCACCAGCCGCATGGTCCGCTCGCTGGGCGCCGCGCGCCCGTTCCTGCTGGCGGCCGGCGTGGGCACCGGCCCGCTGCCGAGCGAGGAGGAGGGCGAGCGCTTCGTCCTCGAGCTCAGCGCGCCGGACATCGTCAGCGAGACGCGCACCATCATGTCGCTGCTGGCCAACCTGCCGCCGGCCGCGCTGGCGGCGATCGACCGCTACGACCCCGACCGCGAGGCGCTGGTGCTCAGCCCGCCGGTCAACGAGCTGCCCACCATCGCCGGCCGGCGGGTCTACGCCCCGCGCCGCCCCGCCTGGCGGCTGCTGGAGGACAAGACCGTGATCGACCAGCTCTGGGACGCGCACGGCATCCGCCGCCCGCCGGCGCTGGTGGTGCCCGCCGAGGGGTCGGAGCTGCGCGCCGCCGCCCGGCGCATGGACCGTGGCGCCGGCACGGTCTGGGCCGGCGACACCTTCGAGGGCATCAACGGCGGCGCGGTCTACGTCCGCTGGGTGCGCGACGACCAGGACGCCGCCGAGGCGGCGGCGTTCCTCGGCGCCCACTGCGCCCGCGCCAGGGTGGTGCCGTTCATCGAGGGTGTGCCGTGCAGCATCCACGGGCTGGTGCTGGCCGACGGCGTGGCGGTGCTGCGCCCGGTGGAGATGCTGACGCTGCGGCAGGGCGGCTCGAACCGGCTGGTGTTCGCCGGCGCGGCGACCTTCTGGGACCCGCCCGAGGCCGACCGCGAGGCGATGCGGCGGGTCGCCGCGGTGATCGGCGAGGCCCTGCGCGACCGGGTCGGCTACCTTGGCGCGTTCACCGTCGACGGGGTGCTGGGCGAGGACGGCTTTCTGCCCACCGAGCTGAACACCCGCTACGGCGTCGGCCTGACGGTGATGGCCGACGCCCGCGAGGACCTGCCGCTGTGGCTGCTGAACCTGGCGGTGGTCGAGGGCGAGCCGCTGGGGATCCACTCGGCGGTGCTCGAGGCCGACGTGCTGGAGCGCGCCGACCGGCACCGCTCGGGCGCCGCCTGGACGGTCACCCGCCACCGGCCGCCCGCTACCCGCGAGCGGCCGGTGGCCTTCAGCCCCGGCGGCGCCCGCTTCGCCGCCCCCGGCGAGCAGCCGGCGGCCACGCTGTGGGTCGGGCCGTCGAACGTCGGCGGGTTCGTGCGACTGGCGCTCGACCCGGCCCGGATCCCGGTGGGCCCGCCGGTCGCGCCGCTGGCGGTGGACGCCTTCGCGCTCGCCGACGAGCGGCTGGCCACCTCGATCGGCCCGATGTCCCCGGCCCGGGTGGTGCGCTGATCCCGCGGGCTCGGCCGGTCCCGGAGCGGAATTCGCCGACGCCCCAGGCGGTTGGAACAAGGTCCACGCTGACCAGCTTCCGGCCGGCTGTCGCGCCGCTGCGATAGGCTGGTCGGCGCGAAGCCCCCCCGGTCGTCCGATCGTGGGGTCCTCACGCGTGCCCGGAGGGAAATTCACATTGCGTCTTGAACCACTGCTGGAGCGCCTGCCGGCCGATCAGGCGTTCACCGACCTGCTCCACGAGCTGGAAGGCCCGGCGGGCCGTCGCCGCGACGTGCAGGTGGTCGTCGCCGACGTGGCCCGCGCGTTCCTGCTCGCCGGGCTGGCCCGCTGGAGCGGCCGGCTGGTGGTCGCCGTCACGGCCACCACCTCCGACGCCGAGGCCCTGGCCGACGACGTCGGCGCCTTCGTCGGCCGCGGGCTGGTGGACTGCTTCCCCGCCTGGGAGACGCTGCCCCACGAGCGCCTCTCGCCGCGCTCCGAGACGGTCGCCAAGCGGCTGTCGCTGCTGCACCAGCTGGAGCCCGACCGCAACGGCAACGGCACCGAGCGGACCGGGCTGGCGGTGCTGGCTGTGCCGGCCAAGGCGATGATGCAGCCGCTGGCGCCGGGCCTGGACCTGATCGCGCCCGTGCGGGTCGCCAAGGGCGACCGGCTGGAGCTCGAGGACCTGCTCTCCAGGCTGGTCGAGGCCGGGTATCAGCGCACCGACATGGTCGAACGGCGCGGCGAGGTGGCCGTGCGGGGCGGCCTGGTCGACCTGTTCCCGCCGGGCGAGGACCACCCCGTGCGGGTGGAGTTCTGGGGCGACGAGGTCGAGGGCATCCGCTCGTTCGCGGTCGCCAGCCAGCGCTCGCTCACCGAGCTGCCTTCGGTGGAGGCCTGGCCCTGCCGCGAGGTGCGGCTCGGCCCCGCCGAGCGCGCCAGGGCGCGCCAGCTCGCCGCCGAGGTGCCGGTCGCCGGCGACCTGCTCGGGCGGGTCGCCGAGGGGCTCGACGTCGAGGGCGTCGAGTCGCTGCTGCCGCTGCTCTACGACCAGCTGCCGACCCTGCCCGACTACCTGCCGGCCGGCTCGGTGCTGGTGGTGGTCGACCCCAAGCGCACCATCGACCGGGCCGAGGAGGTCCGCAAGCAGGCCGAGGAGGCCATGCAGGCCTCCTGGGGCACGGCCGCCGAGGGCGGCGCGGCGCCGGTCGAGGGCGCCGCCTACCAGCCGCTCGAGCAGGTACTGGAGCGCTCCGAGCGCTCCAGGGTGCAGCTCGGCGCGCTGGACGCCGGCCAGGAGCGCGCGCTGCGCTTCGAGGCGCACCCGATCGACCCCTACCGCGCCGACGTCGGCAGGATCGCGGCGGACGCGCGCGAGCTGGCCGCCGACGGCTACACCGTGCTGCTCACCACCGAGGGCTCCGGCCCGGCCGAGCGGCTGGTCGACGTGCTGGGCGAGGAGAGCCTCCAGGTCCCGCTGGTCGGTGAGCTGCCGGCTGCGGGGGACGGCCAGCTGCTGGCCGGCACCGCGCCGCTGCTCAACGGCTTCCGCCTGCCGGGGCTGAAGCTCGCGCTGCTGGCCGAGGGCGACCTCTACGGCACCCGGCGGCAGACCCGCGAGCAGGCCCGCATGCCCACCAGCCGCCAGCGCGCCAAGGACGGCGCCGGTCCGCAGGTCAGCGTGGCCGAGCTCCAGCCGGGTGACATCGTGGTCCACGCGGTCCACGGCATCGGCCGCTACGTCGGCATGGAGCACCGCACCGTCGGCGGCGCCGAGCGCGACTACCTGCTGCTCTCCTATGACCAGGGCGACCGGCTCTACCTGCCGACCGACCAGGTCGAGATGATCAGCCGCTACATCGGCGGCGAGGCGCCCAAGCTGTCGCGCCTCGGCACCAGGGAGTGGGACCGCCAGAAGGCCAGGGTGCGCCGCAAGGTCCGCGAGATCGCCGCCGAGCTGATCCGCCTGTACGCCGCCCGCATGGCCTCGCCGGGCCACGCCTTCGCGCCCGACAGCCCGTGGCAGCGCGAGCTGGAGGACGCCTTCCCCTACGCGGAGACGCCGGACCAGCTCACCGCCATCGAGGAGATCAAGGCCGACATGGAGGCGCCGGTGCCGATGGACCGGCTGCTGTGCGGCGACGTCGGCTACGGCAAGACCGAGGTGGCCGTGCGCGCCGCCTTCAAGTCGGTGATGGACGGCAAGCAGGTGGCCGTGCTGGTGCCGACCACCCTGCTGGCGCAGCAGCACTTCGCCACCTTCTCGGAGCGGTTCGCGCCCTTCCCGGTCAAGGTCGCCATGCTGTCGCGCTTCGCCAGCCGCAAGGAGCAGGAGGAGACCCTCACCGCGATGGCGAACGGCACGGTCGACGTGGTGATCGGCACCCACCGGCTGCTGTCGGCCGACGCCAAGTGGTCCGACCTCGGCCTGGTGGTGATCGACGAGGAGCACCGCTTCGGCGTCGCCCACAAGGAGCACCTCAAGCAGCTGCGCACCGAGGTGGACGTGCTCACCCTCACCGCCACCCCGATCCCGCGGTCGATGGAGATGAGCCTCTCCGGCATCCGCGACCTGTCGGTCATGGAGACGCCGCCCGAGCAGCGCCACCCGGTGCTGACCTTCGTCGGGCCCTACGACGCCGCCACGGTCGCCAACGCCATCCGGCGCGAGATGCTGCGCGAGGGCCAGACCTTCTACGTGCACAACCGGGTCGAGACCATCCAGCGGGCGGTGGTCCAGCTGCGCCAGCTCGTCCCTGAGGCGAGGATCGGCGTGGCCCACGGCCAGATGAGCGAGGAGCAGCTCGAGCGGGTCATGCTCGATTTCTGGGACAAGGCCTACGACGTGCTGGTGTGCACCACCATCATCGAGAGCGGCCTGGACATCCCGACGGCCAACACCCTGCTGGTCGAGCGGGCCGACACCCTCGGGCTGGCGCAGCTCTACCAGCTCCGCGGCCGGGTGGGCCGCTCGCGCGAGCGCGCCTACGCCTACCTGTTCTACCCGGCCGAGCACGCGCTGACCGAGGCCTCGCACCAGCGGCTGACCACCATCGCGACCCACACCGACCTCGGCTCGGGCATGGCCATCGCGCTGAAGGACCTGGAGATCCGCGGCGCCGGCAACCTGCTCGGCACCGACCAGTCGGGCCACGTCGCGCTGGTCGGCTACGACCTGTACATGCGCATGCTGGCCGAGGAGGTCGGTGAGCTGCGCGGCCGGCCGATCGAGGCGCCCAGGGAGCTGAAGCTCGAGGTGCCGGTCGACGCCCACCTGCCGGTCACCTACGTGCCGCGGGAGCGGCTGCGGCTGGAGGCCTACCGGCGCCTCGGCGGCGCGCGGACGGTCGAGGAGGTCGAGGCGCTCGGCGCCGAGCTGGCCGACCGCTACGGCCCGCCGCCGCAGCCGGTGCGCAACCTGCTGGCGCTGGCCGGGGTGCGCGCCCAGGCGGGCGCCGTCGGCCTCTCCGAGGTGGTCTGCTTCTCCGGCAGGGTCCGGCTGGCGCCGGTCAACCAGCTGCCGGAGTCCAGGCAGGTGCGGCTCGACCGGCTCTACCCAGGGGCCATCTGGAAGCAGCAGGAGGACAGCCTGCTGGTGCCGCTGCCGTCCCAGGGACCCAGGCGTCCGGTCGGCGCGCCCTCGCGGAGCCAGGACGAGGTCGACCTGCCGGCGTGGCTGTCCGAGCTGCTCACCAGCATCCTGGACGCCCCGCCGGCGCCGGCGCTCCCCTCCTCCGACCGCCCGGAGGCCCGCCGGGCCTCCTGAGCCCCCCGGACCCCCCGGACCCCCCGGATCCCGATTCAACGGGGATGGGGATGACCGGGGTGGTCGCGGGTATCCTGTTGCCTAACCAGTTTGCCGAGATCCGAGCCGAGGTTTGCCGTGCGTCGACTGCTTCCCGCCGTAGGCCTTGCCATCGTCCTGCTCGCGGCCGGCTGTTCGAGCAGTGAGTCGAGCCGGGCGGCGACCGTCAACGGCACCTCCGTCCCGGTCAGCCGCCTGACCGACATGGTCAAGGCGCAGCTCGCGGCCGCGCAGAGCCAGCAGCAGCAGGACCCGTCGCAGGCGCAGTCCCCCGACATCGACGAGCTGACCCGCCAGTCGCTCGAGGGCCTGATCCAGTTCCAGGTGATCCTCGACGGTGCCAGGAAAGAGGGCGTGACCATCGACGAGGGCCAGGTCGACGCCCGCATCCAGCAGGTCAAGGACCAGGCCGCCGCGCAGGGGATGAAGTACGAGGACCTGCTGTCGCAGAACAGCATCACCGACAGCCTGCTGCGCGAGCAGTTCCGCGCCCAGCTGGCGCTCAACGCGGTCGGCAACAAGCTGGTGCCGCAGCCCAGCGACGCCGACCTGATCAAGAACAACCTCGCCAAGCACCGCACCGACGTGATCCAGATCCACGTCCGCCACGTGCTGGCCAAGGACCAGGCGACCGCGCGGAAGGTCCGCCAGCAGCTCGTCTCGGGCGGCAACTGGACAGTGGTGGCCAAGCAGTTCTCCACCGACCCGGGCACCAAGGACCGCGGCGGCGACCTCGGCTACGAGTCCAAGGGCCAGACCGTCGCCGAGTTCGAGAAGGCCGTCTTCAGCCTCTCGGACCAGGGCGACTGCAAGGGCAAGACCAGCGGGTCCTGCACCTCGCCCATCTCGGCGCCGGTCCACACCCAGTTCGGCTACCACGTCATCCAGGTGATCGGCGTGCGCGTCCCGCCGCTCACCGACGAGGTGCGCAACCAGCTCGACCCCTCACTCAAGCAGCGCCGCGACGTCGCCACCGAGCAGTGGTTCACCAACCTCGTCAAGCAGGCCAACGTCACGGTGAACCCGCGCTTCGGTCGCTGGGACTCGTCGTCGGGCAAGCTCGTCGCCCGCTCCACCGCCCCGGCCAGCCCGACGTCCGCGCCGGAGCAACAAGCGCCGGGACAGCCGTAGCGGGGTGTGATGACGAGCGTCGTGCTGGTCGCCTCCAGCCCGCGGTTCCCGCTGCTGTTTCCCCCGCAGACCTGGCGCGCGCTGGACGCCGCCCGGCCGGTCTGGCTGCTCGACCTCGACCACCCGTCGCTGCCCGCGCTGGACGTTGGCGAGATCCCCTTCGAGGTCCTGCCGGTGGGCGACGACACCGGCCCGGCCGGCCGGGACCTGCTGCTGGTCGGGCAGGGCATCGACGCCGACCAGGTGGCCACCGCCCGGCGGCAGGCCGACGCGCTGCTCGAGCTGGCCAAGCAGCGCGGCTCGGCGACGCTGCTGCTGCCGCCGACCGGCGACAGCCTGCTGGTGCAGCTCGTCTCCGACCGGGCGGCGCGCCAGCACATCGAGGTGGAGGCGGTCTACCCGCTGGGGGAGCCCAAGGGCTCGGCTCTGCTCGACCTGGTGGCCACCGAGACGCGGCTGCGCGGCCCGGGCGGCTGCCCGTGGGACGCCGAGCAGACCCACGCGAGCCTCGCCCGCCACCTGGTCGAGGAGGTCTACGAGGTGCTCGACGCGATCGAGGAGGAGGGCAGCGCCGCCGGCGGCCCGGATCACCTCCGTGAGGAGCTCGGCGACCTGCTGCTCCAGGTGGTCTTCCACGCGCAGATCGCCGAGGACGCCGGTCAGTTCGACGTCGACGCGGTCGCCCGGACGATCACCGAGAAGCTGGTGCGGCGCCATCCGCACGTGTTCGGCGACGTGCGGGTCGGCTCCGCCGGCGAGGTGCTGCGCAACTGGGAGGCGATCAAGCGCGAGCAGGAGGGGCGCACCGACCCGCTGGCCGGCATCCCCTCCGCGCTGCCCGCGCTCCAGCTCGCGGCCAAGCTCCAGAAGCGGGTGGGGGACACCGGCTTCGCCTGGCCGGACCGCGACCGCCCGGCCGCCAAGGTCGGCGAGGCGCTCGAGGAGGTACTGGCCGCCGAGGGCGCCGAGCAGCAGGAAGGCTCGGTCGGCGAGCTGCTGTTCGCGGTGGTCGCGCTGGCGCGCGAGCGCGGCGTCGAGCCCGAGGCCGCGCTGCGCCGCGCCGCCCGCCGCTTCCGCGCCAGCTACGAAGCGACCCAGACCGCCGCCTCGGGGGAGCCGCCGGCCGGCGACGGAGTGGACGACGACGCCGACGGCGCCGGGGAGCCGTAAGCCCGGAGCAATCCCGGCGCGCCGAATTCGTTCGAGGAAATACGCCGTCGAATGCGGCGGCCGATGATATGCTCGCGCCTGCTCGTTTCCGTCGGCCTGACCGCGCACCCCCTCCTGGAGACTTCCCCATGGCAGCGATCGAGCTCGTGCTCGCCCGTGAAGTCCTCGATTCCCGGGGCAATCCCACCCTCGAGTGCGAGGTCGGGCTGGAGGACGGCTCGATCGGCCGGGCGATCGTCCCCTCCGGCGCCAGCACGGGGAAGTTCGAGGCGGTGGAGCTGCGCGACGGCGATCACCGCTTCGGCGGCAAGGGCGTGCTGCGCGCGGTCCGCAACGTGAACGAGGTCATCGCCCCGGCCCTGCTCGACGAGGAGGCCGGCGAACAGCGGGCGATCGACCGGATCATGCTCGACCTCGACGGCAGCGACAACAAGGCGAATCTCGGCGCCAACGCCGTGCTGGGAGTTTCCCTGGCGGTGGCCCGCGCGGCGGCCGACTCGCTCGGCCTGTCGCTGTTCCGCTACCTCGGCGGCGCCTCCGCCCACGTCGTGCCGGTGCCGTTCATGAACGTGCTCAACGGCGGCGCGCACGCCGACAACGACGTCGATTTCCAGGAATTCATGATCGCCCCGGTGGGCGCGCCGTCGTTCGCCGAGGCGGTGCGCATGGGCGCCGAGGTCTATCACGCCCTCAAGGCGGTGCTGAACGAGCGCGGGCTGGCCACCGCGGTCGGCGACGAGGGCGGCTTCGCCCCCGACCTGCCCGGCAACGAGGCCGCGCTGGAGCTGCTGGTGGCCGCCATCGGCCGCGCCGGCTACGAGCCCGGCGCCGAGGTCGCCCTGGCGCTCGATCCGGCCGCCACCGAGCTGTGGAAGGACGGCAGCTACGAGCTCGCCGGCGAGGGCCGCACGCTGGACGCCGCCGGCATGGTCGAGCTGTGGGCCGAGCTGTGCGACCGCTACCCGATCATCTCCATCGAGGACGGTCTGGCGGAAGAGGATTGGGACGGCTGGAAGGCGCTGACCGACGCGCTCGGCGACCGGGTGCAGCTGGTCGGCGACGACCTGTTCGTCACCAACGTCGAGCGCATCCAGCGCGGGCTGGACCGCGGCGTGGCCAACGCGGTGCTGCTCAAGGTCAACCAGATCGGCTCGCTGAGCGAGACCTTCGACGCCGCCGAGCTGGCCCACCGTAACGGCTGGTCCACGATGATCAGCCACCGCTCCGGCGAGACCGAGGACACCATGATCGCGGACCTGGTGGTGGCGCTCGGCAGCGGCCAGATCAAGAGCGGCGCGCCCTGCCGCAGCGAGCGGGTCGCCAAGTACAACCAGCTGCTGCGCATCGAGGAGGAGCTCGGCGAGAGCGCCACCTATCCCGGCCGCCGGGCGTTCAGCCGCTCGTTCCAGGGGCGCCTGCCGTGACCGCGCGGCAGTCGGCGTCCCGCCGTGCCCGGCGCCGCGGCGCCGGGGGGGAGCGGTCCGGGCTGACCTCGCGCGGGATCCTGCTGTTCCTGGTGCTGTTCGTGCTGGCCGCCACGGCGGTGTACCCGCTGCGCCAGTACATCGCCCAGCAGGAACGCATCGAGCGGCTCCAGGCCAAGCAGGCGGCGCTCCAGGCGGCCAACCAGCGCCTGGAGCAGGAGCAGGCGCGCCTCAGGGACCCCGCCTACGTCGAGCAGCTCGCCAAGCAGGACTTCCACATGGCCAGGCCCGGCGAGCAGACCTGGCTGCTCACCGGCACCCCCCCGGCCGACCGGGCCGCCAAGCCGGCCGCCGAGCCCGCCCCCCACCAGCCGTGGTACCAGCGCGCCTGGCACTGGCTCACCGATCGGTCCCGTTGACCGCCCAGGTCCGCACAAGACCACACCACACCGGCGACCCGGACGATCGGTCGGATCGTGCCGGCAAGTGCGATTGTTGACGGTCTGCCCGGCCGTCCCTACGATGGCTGGCAGCCGCCCTTGTGCGGCCCTCGCCGATTCCTCTCGACCGCCTCGCGGACCGCGATGTTCAAGTGATATCGCAGAAAGCGGGCAAAGGAGCGTACATCACAAGTATGAGTGCCGAGATCGGGGCCGTTGTCCCGGGCACGGTTGTCCGTATAGCGCCCTACGGGGCATTCATTCGCCTTGAGTCGGGTGAGACCGGGCTGGTCCACATCTCCGAGATCGACCGCAACTACGTGCGCTCGGTCGAGGAGCACCTCCGTATCGACGACTCGGTGACCGTCAAGGTCCTCGGCGTCAAGGAGGACGGCAAGATCGACCTGTCGATCAAGCAGGCCGCCGCCGACTGGCAGCCCGAGGCGCCGAGGCGGCGCGCCGCCAAGGACCCCGAGTTCGAGCAGAAGCTCAAGCGGTTCATGCGTTCCAGCGAGGAACGCCTGGTCGACGTCAAGCGCCAGCGCGAAGCCCGCCGCGGCTGAGTCGTGCCACGAACCCCTTCCCGGTCGCCGCGCCGGCCGGACCCGGCCGTCCTGCCCGACCCGGCGACGCTGCCGTGGGCTCCGCACCGGGTGGGGGAGGCGCCCGACCCGCGGGCGGAGCCCGAATGGGCCGCGCGGCTCCCAGAGGCAAGCCCGGTCGAGCGTCGCCTGATCGAGGGCCAGATCGGCCGGGAGGCGCGCGGCACGGTGGCGATCGCCGCGCGCTGCCGCTACGGCCTCCCGTCCGTGGTCCGAACCTCTCCCTTCCTGCCCGACGGCACTCCCTTCCCGACCCTGTACTGGCTGTCGTGCCCGGCGGCCAGCGTCGCGGTCGGGCGGCTGGAGGCCGCCGGCTGGAACGCCAGACTCTCCGAGCGGGTCGCCGCCTCGCCGGAGCTGGCGGCGGCGCACCGCGCCACCCACCAGCGCTACCTGGCCCAGCGCGACGCGCTGGCCAGGCTGCCGGGCGAGCCGGGCGTCGGCGGGCTGCCGGGCCGGGTCAAGTGCCTGCACGCGCTGTACGCCGACGAGGTGGCCACCGGTGACGACCCGGTCGGCCGGATCGTGCGCCGGGTGATCGAGCCGATCGACTGCCCCGGGCCCTGCGTCGAGCTCGACGGCGGCCAGCCGCGCGCGAGGTCCGATGGCGCGGGGTAGCGGGCCGGACGGCGCCGTACGGCGCTTCGCCGCGGTCGACGTGGGGACGAACTCCACCCGCCTGCTGGTGGCCGATGTGGCCGGCGAGCGGGTCGTGGCCGAGCACGCGCGCGAGATGATC
The DNA here is from genome assembly GCA_036392615.1 of Actinomycetes bacterium. Lineage (GTDB taxonomy): Bacteria > Actinomycetota > CALGFH01 > CALGFH01 > CALGFH01 > DASVXQ01. The sequence continues at coordinate 16,518 of DASVXQ010000051.1, forward strand.
ATCACCCGGCTCGGCAAGGGCGTCGACCGCGCCGGCCGCTTCGACCCGGGCGCGCTGGCGCGGACGCTGGAGGTGCTGGCCGGCTACGCCGGGCGCTGCCGCCGCCTGGGCGTCGAGGCGACCAGGGTGGTGGCCACCAGCGCGACCAGGGACGCCGCCAACCGCCAGGAGTTCCTCGGCGGGGTGCGGCGCCTGTTCGGGGTCGACGCCGAGGTGCTCACCGGCGACCAGGAGGCGGCCACCAGCTACGCCGGGGCCACCCACGACCTGGGGGGTGACGAGCGCACGCTGGTGATCGACATCGGCGGCGGCTCGACCGAGTTCATCATCGGCAACCACCGGCCCGAGGCGATGCGTTCGCTCGACATCGGCTGCGTGCGGCTGTTCGAGCGCCACCTGTCCAGCGACCCGCCGACCCCCGGCGAGGTGGCCGCGCTGCGCGAGGACGTGCGCGGCCAGCTCCCCAAGGTCCGCGAGGTGCTCGACCCCGAGCAGGCCGAGCGGGTGGTCGGCGTGGCGGGCACGATCACCACCATCACCGCGCTGGCGCTCGGGCTCGAGGCCTACGACCCCTCCCGGATCCACCTGGCCACGATCGACGCCGGGCAGGTCCGCCAGACCGCGGAGCGGCTGGCGGCGATGACCATCGCGCAGCGTGCGGCGCTGCCGGTGATGGCCAAGGGCCGCGAGGACGTGATCGCCGCCGGCGCCCTGCTGCTGGACGAGATCTGCGCGACCTTCGGGTTCCAGCGGGTCACCGCCAGCGAGCGCGACATCCTGGACGGCGTGCTGCTCGGCCTGGCCCGGCGGCTCAGTCCCGCGGGCCGGCGGCCACCAGCCTGACCGGCAGCTCGCGCCCGGTCGGCGTGGTGTAGGAGAACTTCTCGCCCGGCTTGCGGCCGATCACCGCCTGCCCGAGCGGCGACTGGAGGCTCAGTACGTCCATGCCGTCGATCGCCTCCTCCCGGCTGCCGAGGAAGTAGGTCTCCTCGTCGCCGGCGATCTCCAGCCGCACCACCATGCCTGGCGCCGCCTTGCCGGTGTCCGGGGGCGCCCCGACGACCGCCGAGCGGAGGATCTCCTCGAGTTGGCGGATGCGCGCCTCCATCATGCCCTGCTCGTTCTTGGCGGCGTCGTAGTCGGCGTTCTCGCGGATGTCCCCATGCTCTCGCGCCACCCCGATGGCCTGCGAGACCCGCTCGCGACCGGTGGTCTTGAGCTCGTTCAGCTCAGCGCTCAGCCGCTCGTACGCCTCAGGCGTCAGGTAGGTGACGCGGTCGCCGCTTGGCTGGGACATGATTCGGGAACCTCCTTGGCCGCGAAGACGGAGCGAGGCGGGGTGCCCTTCGCGCCGGCCGCGCCCCCGCCCAGTCGATTGCCGTTCAAAGACGATTGATGCCCGGGTTGGTGGGCCCCGCATGGTCGATCCCGAGCCGGTCGCACCGGACGCTCGAAACGGCCGCGGTCATGCTCCACCTCCCGAGAAGACGGCCACGAGGCCCAAACAACCTAAAGAGCGGTTACCAACCCGCGCAGACCAACACGCTACCCTTCCGCAGCGTCGCATGCCAGGTTGATCCGGTTATTGCCAGCTCAGCCGCGGCCGGCCCGGACCGCTCACTGCCATGGCGCGGAGCCGACCGGGCCGCCGGCCAGCGCGCGGGGTGGCCGCTCGCCCTCCGGCCCGTGCCCGTCCAGGCGCACCGGGTCATCATCGGCGAGCGGCAGCCGAAGCTCGAATCTGGCGCCGCGGGCCGGCGGGACGACCGGGCAGAGCACCAGGTCGCCGCCGAGCGCGCGGGCCAGCTTGCGGGCGATGAACAGGCCGAGCCCGGCGCCCTCGCCGCGGCGGCCGTCGCTGGACTCGAGCTGGGTGAAGCGCTCGAAGACGCGCTCCCGCTGCGCCGCCGGGATGCCCGGCCCGGCATCGACCACCGCGATCACCGCCTCGCCGCGCTGCCGTCTCGCCGTGAGCCGGATCGGGCTGCCGGCCTGCGAGTACTTGGCGGCGTTGTCGAGCAGGTTGGTGAGCACCTGGAGGAGCGTCTCCGGGGCCGCCCGCACCGGCAGGCTGGGGCAGGCGACCAGCCGCACCTCGCGGCCGGGGTGGGAGAGCCTGGTGGCGCGCTCCGCCTCGCGGGCGACCCTGACCGCGTCGATCACCGCGTCCCGCTCGGGCCTCGGCTCGGCCTGGCCCAGCCTGGCGGCCTCCAGCAGCTGGTCGACCAGCCGCTTGAGCCGCTCGCCCTGGCGGGCCGCGATGGCGACCAGTTCGCGGCGCTGTTCGGGCGGCAGCGCGCCGTCGCGGGTCGCCAGGGTGTCGAGCGAGCCCAGGATCACCGTCAACGGCGCGCGCAGCTCGTGCGAGACGGTCGCCAGCAGCGCCTCGGCGCCAGCCTCGACCCGCGCCCGCTCGGCCTCGGCCGCCGCCAGCCCGCGCTCCGCCTCCAGCGTCCGCCGGGCCGCCAGCCAGACGACCACGGGCGGCAGCAGCAGCGGCGGCACCAGCTCCGGGCGGCCCTCGGCGACCACCACGGCCA
>DASVXQ010000052.1:0-2418 GCA_036392615.1 Actinomycetes bacterium
CCGCTGGCTGCCGCCCAGGCCATGCGCGCCAGCGCCATGGCGGGGTCGAGCCGGCCCAGCCGGTGGGCGCCGTAGCCGAGCGTGGCGACCGCCTCGGCGGGCCCGCCGCGGACCGCGACCGCCCTGGCGGCGCCGTTGGACTCGGTGGTCCACACCTCGACCAGGTCGATGAGCGCCCGCAGCGCCTCCTGGCGCTCCAGCTCGGCGGTCGGTTCGGCGGTCGAGTCCTGCATGCGCGCGCCGTCCTCCATCGCCGGGTCGGGCACCTCCAGCTCGGCGGCCCGGTAGGTCGCCAGCGGGTAGTCCGGCTCCCACGGCGCCAGCACCAGCGGCAGCTCCAGCACCTCCGGGTGGGTGCCCTCGCGGCCGCGCAGGTCCTCGCCGCGCAGCACCCGCTCCTGCGCCACCGTGCCGGCGACCCCCGGCTCCTCGAGGTGCGGCGCGAGCTCGTCCCAGGCATGGGTCGCTGCGGCGACCTCGGTCAGCGGCCCGAGCGCGAAGCGGCCAACCCCCGAGCGCAGCACCAGCCCGACCTCGGGTCCCGGCGCCTCCAGCGCGATGCGGTACTCGACGTAGGTGGTCACCGGCCACAGCGGCTTGCCGCGCTCGATGGCGTCGGCCAGCAGCTCGCGCAGCCGCAGCAGGCCCGGCCAGTCGCGGTCGGCGCAGAGCCCGTCGACCGCACGCAGCAGCGCGGCCGGGTCGCCCTCCTCGACCAGCCCGCCAAGTTGGTCGCTCAGCACGCCGCTCCCTTCCGGCGGCCCGCCTGCCGGGCCGCGCGAGCATCATGTTGCCACCGCCCCGGAGGGGCGCTCCTCGAGCGCGGCCTGCGCTCGACTGCGCGGGACGTCAGCGAGCGGCCCACCACCGCCAGCACCGCCAGCTCGGTGCAGCCGGCCACCAGCCACGGCGCCCGCAGGTCGACCAGTCGCGCCAGCGCGCCGCCCAGCGCCGCGCCCAGCGCCGTGGTACCGAGCGCGATCAGCCGGTAGACGCTGGCGGCGCGGCCGTACATCCGGTCGGGATGAGCGACTGCCGCAGCGCCACGCTCACGGTGTTCCAACCCATCACCGCCACGCCCTCCAGCCCGAGCAGCCCCCCGGCGGTCAGCGTCAGCAGCAGGTTGGGGAGGGTCGTGGCGAGGGTCACCAGCGAGACCGCCACCGGGTCGCGGGTCAGGCTCGCGGCCAGCAGCGGCAGGGCGGTGAAGGAGACGCCGTCGCCGAGGCTGGAGACGGCCGTTGCGGTCCACAGCCTTCGGTATCCGGAGCCCAGCCGCACGCGTGTCCTGCCCGACATGCCGGCATCATCCCATGCGTCCCTGAAGGCCGCCCGGCGGGGCCTGGTACGGCCCGGGCACCCGGCCAGCGGGCCCGGGCCGCTCGCGTCGCGCTAGCATCTGGAGCCCATGGACACGCGCAGCGAGCCCGGCGCGCGCCTCAGCCGCCGCCTGGAGGAGCTGGGCCGGCCGTACCTGCGCCGCCAGCTCGACCATCCGACCGTGCGGGGGATCGCCGACGGCAGCCTGGACGAGCGGAGCTTCCGCGCCTGGCTCGCCCAGGACTACCTGTTCCTGCTGGACTACGTGCGGCTGTTCGCGCTGGCGGCCGCGCGGGCGCCGGACGCCGAGACGCTCGGGCGGCTGGTCGACCTGGCGCACTCGACCTTCCACGACGAGCTGTCGCTGCACCGCGCCTACGCGGCGGGCTTCGGGCTCGGCGAGGCGGAGCTGGAGGCGACCGCCAAGTCGCCGGCCTGCGCCGCCTACACGGATTTCCTGCTGCGCACGGCCGCGCTGGGCGAGTTCGAGGAGCTGCTGGCCGCCCTGCTGCCGTGCATGTGGGGCTACTCGGAGCTGGGGCGCGCGCTGGCCGCCGGGGGGCTGCCGGCCGAGCCGCGCTACCGGCAGTGGGTCGAGACCTACGCCGACCCGGCGTTCGCGGAGCTGGCCCGCTGGTGCGCCGAGCTGCTCGACCGGTCCAGCGACGGCCTGCCGCCGGACCGGCTGGCGCGCTGCGAGCGCGCCTTCGTCGCCGGGCTCGAGCACGAGCTGGCCTTCTGGGACGTTTGAACCGGGGTCAGGCGAGCTCGCCGCGCAGGACGGTCACCGCGCGCCCGCCGAGCATCTCCCGGTCGCCGCGCAGGCGCGTGCGCACCACCCCGCCGCGGCGCGAGGCCTGGAAGCCGACCAGATCGTCGCGTCGGTGAAGGCGTCGACCTGGAGCGGCCTCACTCCGACCCCCGGATGGCGCGGAACATGGCGGTGTCGTCCGGGTCGCTGGGCGGCTCGACCAGCCGGAACCAGTAGAAGCCGTGCGGGCCCATGGCGAGCCGGTAGGCGCGGTTGTCGATGATCGGGAAGGGGGTGCGGCCGAACATCTCCTCGGGCACCAGCCCAGTCCAGCGGCCCAGGTCCAG
>DASVXQ010000053.1:0-2270 GCA_036392615.1 Actinomycetes bacterium
CACGCCGGAGGAGATCGACCGCTACGTCGAGGCATGGTCGCAGCCGGGGGCAGCAACCGGGATGATCAACTACTACCGGGCCTCGGTGCGAACCTCGCCCAAGCGCGCCGAAGCGGCGCTTCATCCGATCAGCGCGCCCACTCTGGTCATCTGGGGGCAACGCGATCGTTTCCTCGGTGAGGAACTCGCCGAGCCCGACCACGACGACGTGCCCAACCTCGACCGCGTCGAGCGCCTGCCCGACGCGTCGCACTGGGTCCACCACGACGAGGCTGAACGCGTCAACCAACTGCTCATCGACTTCTTCACCCCCGCCCTGCCAGCCAAGAACCACTGAATGCCAACAAGGCACTTGGGAGCGCCCGGCGGCAAACGGCGCGCCTGCCTGCATGCGGAGGTGTTCTAGCGCCTGGTGGTGGCGTGAGCTCGGGCGTTGCGGCGGTAGGCGGTCGGTCCCGTACCGCAAAGCTGCCCAGGACGCGGCTGCCGGGGTGGCCAGCCTGGCCGCGGATGCCCTCGAGGAGGTCACCGCCGTAGCCGAGCGTGGCATCCAACGCACCCGTCGCAGTCACTGGTTGGCGTGCTCGTTCCTGCGCCACTGCGGCCTGTCCCTGTGGTGAGCAGCGAGCATCTCGCTGGAACGGGGGGACCCACTAACCTCTCTTGGCTGGTTGCGGCGTGGTGCGCCGGTAGCCGCGGAAGTAGTCGACCACGAACTCCTTGGGGTAGGGATGGGCCGGCTGGGTGGTCGGCTCGTCGTCGGGGAACTCATAGATGCCGAGCATGAACTGCATGGGATAGCTAGGGGACTGCTCGACCGTCTTGACCAGCCGGTAGTCGACGAAGAAGGCGACCTGCTCGGGGGTCCACTCGGCCGCGTAGACGTGGAAGTCGCGGGCGTCGATCGCCAGCTCCTCCACCGAGAACTCATCGCGGATGGCCGGGTCCCCAAAGGGGTGCAGCCCCATGCCGACGCCGGCACCCTCGGCCGTCACGTCCCGCCCGAAGATCTCGCAGATGCAGATCTCCGCCGACCGCTGGGGCTGGTCCTCGTAGCCGATCATCCACAGCGCGACCATGCAGCGGGGATCGTCGACCGCCTTGGCCCGCAGCTCGAACAGGCCGTACTGGGGCGTGTAGAGCCTGGCGGCCTGCTGCGCCTGCCGGACGACCAGGCCGGGTTTGAAACGTGACTGGCCCACCGTGCTGCCAACCGGGCCGGCGAAGACGCCGGTCTGCAGCGAGGACACCCGGGTCTGGCCGTCGAACTCCGGACACCATGGCGGCTGGTCGGCCTTGATCAGCAGCCGCAGGACGCCATCCCCGAGCTGGTACCTGGCGGTGGAGGCCTCCCGCGAACTCCACTGCGGCAGGTAGTAGGGCAGCCATCGCGACTGGTCGAGGGTGTCACCGTCGAAGGTGTCCTCGAACGCCAGCTCGTAGCCGGCCTTGCTGACCGGATCGACCACGCGGCGTGCGCCCGCCGTGTCGGCCATGCCACCACCCCCGCTCGTTGACCACGGGTGACTTTACGCTCGCCTGCGCGTCCGACCAGCCTGAGCAATAGCGGTTCTCTAGGCGTTCGGGCCGATGACGTCGTTGTAAGTGAGTTCTCAGGCCAGGTATCCGGACTGCTGTGGCGCATCCAGGTCGCGAGCGACCACGAGAGTTGTGTCCCACGTTGTGGTGTAGGACGTCGGCCTGTGGTTTGAGATGGTGAGGGCCATCGCGTGAGTCTTTGCGTGAACCGACCAAGGATCACGTGAGAGGACATCGACTCGATGGCCCTGGACCAGTCTGCCCTGTTGGAGGTTCTGGAAGCACTTCGGGTGGCCGAGGTGGACGACCGTGTCCGCCAGGCCGCCCAGACGATCTACCAAGCCCTGATCGAGGCCGAGCTGACCGCGGTGATCGGCGCCGCGCCCGGGGAGCGCACCGACACCCGCACCAACCTGCGCAACGGCCACCGCCCCCGGACGCTGTCGACCACCGCTGGGGACCTGGAGTTGCGCATCCCCAAGCTGCGTGCAGGCTCGTTCTTCCCCAGCCTGTTGGAGCGGCGCCGGCGGGTTGACCAGGCGCTGGTTGCGGTGGTGATGGAGACCTACCTGCACGGGGTGAGCACCCGCAAGGTCGACGACCTGGTCCGAGCCCTGGGAGCCGACGCTGGCATCAGCAAGTCGCAGGTCTCCCGGATCTGCGCCGAGCTCGACACCGAGGTCCACGCGTTCGCCGAGCGCTCACTTGCTGGCCAGCACTTCCCCTACGTG
>DASVXQ010000054.1:0-2060 GCA_036392615.1 Actinomycetes bacterium
TCGCTGGCCAGCCAGGCCGCCCAAGGGACCCAGCCGGTCGCGTCGAGCTGCGCCCGCCTGCCGTCGTTCACCGGGGTCCCGTCCGGCCACGCCCGCGCCGCCCAGGTCCCGTCGCGCCGTTGCGTGCGCCCGAGGAACTCGAGCACCCGCAGCGCCTCGCCGCGGTGGCCGGTCACCGCGAGCGCCGCCGCCGCGAAGCTCGCGTCCCTGGGCCACACGTACGCCCAGTAGGGCGTCTGCGCCGCCAGCAGCGCCCCGTCCGGCCGCAGCAGCAGCCGCAGGTCCAGCAGCGCCCGCGCCGCCGCCTCCCGCCGCGCCTGGGTCCTGCCCGGGACCACGCCGCTCGCCAGCCAGCCCCGATCCGCCGCCACCGCCGCGAGGACCCCGGGGTCGGTGGGGACCGGGTGGCCGGGGCCCTCCAGCCCCGCGGCGCCCCTGGCCGCCCCCAGCCCCCCGGCCGCGTCCTTGGCGCCCGCCGGCTCCCGAGCCCCGTCCACGTTCCCCGCGGGGACCGTGACCGGTTCCGTGGCGCCTGGGGGCAGGTAGCGGTAGCCGCCGTCGGCGAGGCGGAGGACGTTGGTGCCGGGGAGGTAGGCGGCGCCCTTGGCCCCGGCCGGGGAGACGGGCAGAAGGGTCAGGTCGTTGCCGAGCAGGCCGGCGCTGAACAGCGGGGGCGCGGCGCCGGGACGGGTGGCGGCCAGCAGCGGGGCGACCAGGGCGGCGGCGAGGCCGGCGAGGGCCAGGTGACGGAGGTGGCGCCAGCGCATGCCTGCCCTCCCTCCAAACCGGCCCGTCAGGGGTTGCCGAGACCCCGCACCATAGCATCCAGGGAGGAACGGTCGGGCGCGGACAGCCAGGCGGCGCGGCTGCCGCCGCAGAGCAGCGCGCCCTGCTGGCTGGCGCCGGACCAGCGGTTCTCGCTGACCGGCTGGCCGAGGCGGACGGTCGCCCAGCGCCCCATGGCGGTGCAGTACTCGCGGGCCTCGGCGGGCGAGTCCCACACGGTGCGCAGCGCCACCGCGGTGCCCTTGCCCTTCTCGAAGCTGCGCAGCTCGCCGCCGTCCCAGCCGGCGGCGGCCCGCTCCGCGGTGGTCACCGGGAAGGCGCCCTCCAGCAGCAGGCGGGTGTCGAACTCGCCCCACTCGTTGCGGGTGCCCTCGCGCCAGCCGGACCCCAGGGCGCCGCGCAGGTCAGGGACCTTGGCGTCCTGGGGCACGTCACGCTTGCCCAGGTACTTCTCGGGGTGCAGGAGCTGCTCGGTCGAGGTGGGCGGGTCGCGGTAGGCGCGGTTGACCGCGTCCCAGCCGCCCTGCTGGAACAGGGTGCGGACGAACGCGGAGCCGGCCGCGTAGGGGAACAGCAGCGACTCGCGGACGATCGGCGCGGCGGCGTCGAGCTTCGGCGTCCGCTCGGCCGCGCCGGCGCGGTCGGCCGCGGCCTGCTCCTGCGGCGACAGCGCCCGGGCCTGGTAGACCTGCATCAGCACGGTGGCGTCGCCTTCGACCAGGCCGGAGTAGGCGGTGGCCCGGTCGTCGGCCTCGCCGGCCGCCAGCCGGTCCGCGTGGGTGAGGTCGAAGTGCTGGTCGGTGACCGCGTGGGTCAGCTCGTGGGACAGCACCACCCGCGCGTACGGGTCCAGCCCGCGGTCGGAGCGGACGAACAGCCGCCCCTTGCGCGGCGGCTTGCCGGGCACGTAGAAGCCCAGCACGCTCTCGGCCTGCACCGAGCGGAGCTGCGCGTACAGGTCCACGCCCTGGTGCAGCTCGCCGAGCTGCACCAGCGCGCGGGCCTGGTGGGTCAGGGCGGCCTTGCCGGCGGCGTCCTCGCTCGAGGTGCGCAGCAGCTCGGCCGCCACCTTGGCCGGCGACTCCAGCGTCACCGGCACCGGCCGCAGGAACTTGAGCCCCCGCAGCCGCGCGACCTCGGCCTCGACGGCGCGCACACCGGCCGGGGTGTCCTTGGCCCCCGGCGGCGCGGTGGTCGCCGGTCCCCCGCCGGGCGCCGAGGTGCTCGGCGCCGCGCTCGGCGAGGACGTGCCCGGCGCCGAGCCGCTGGTGGAG
>DASVXQ010000055.1:0-2415 GCA_036392615.1 Actinomycetes bacterium
GGGGAGCGGCCGGCCGGCGACCGCGGCCGGTCACGCGGAGCGCAGGGAAGGACCGGCGCGCGGGGCGACCGGGAGGCTGGTCGCGAGCGGGCGAACGGCGGTCAGGGCAGGTCCCCCGGGGGGCAGGCGGGCCGGCGCGGCGGGCCGGCGGACCGCTCCGGGGGCGGACGACCCAGGGCGCCGCGATCCGGCTGAGGCTCAGCGCCGGTCGTCGTCGTCCATCGGCACCGGGATGGACTGCTCGTAGGCGTCCGCCTCGGGCGTCTCGTCGCTGATCCGGGGCCGGGGCCGCTCGGACTCGTCCGAGCGGTCCTGCGGATCGTCCTGGTCGTGGGCGTCCGCCTCGGGAACGGCATCGCTGCTCATGCGGGCTCCGTCATCGCTTCTTCCGGTCGGCTTGCCGCTGCTTGGCGGCGATCGCGTCGGCCAGCTCGTCCTTGTTCATCCGCGAGCGGCCGCGCACGCCGAGCTGCTTGGCACGGTCTAGCAGATCCTGCTTCGAGTTGCCCACGCTGTCCACTCCGCCGTGGGTCCCGCGCGGCCGCCTGCGGGACGCCGGCGTCTCCTGGGCCGCCTGCGGGTCCGAGGGGCCCTTCCTGCGCTTGGGCTCCCAGTGGTCGCCGCGCTTCTCGTGGGTGTGCTTCAGCGCGGAGTAGGCGGTCCGGTGGGCGCGCTCGCCCTCGCCGTAGGTCTCGACCGCGCTGTCGTGGGCCTTGGCCCAGGTCCGCTTGGCCTTGTCGTCGGACCGCTGGATGGTGCTGGGGAGCTCCTGCTCGTTCCTGGTCGCTGGCATGCGCTCACCCCCTTCGGCGATCGGGCTACCCGTTGCGCCGGCTGGTGAATCCCGCTCAGCCGCGGCGCTCGGGGGCGGGCAGCGGCTCGGGATGGCCGAGGCTGCCGAGCTCGGCGACGTCGCGGGGGAAGGCCGCCGCGACCGCCCAGTCGAGCGCCACCCGCAGGCGCCGGGTCCAGGTCGGCAGCGCGAACCAGTGGTAGGTGCGGGTCACCACCCAGCCGATCCAGCCGGACACCGGCACGCCGAGCACCTTGCCGACCCCGTAGTTCTCCGACAGGTTGACCAGCAGGCCGAGGCCGGAGAAGGCGAAGCGCCGGCGCTTGCCGTGCCCCAGGCTGGTGGCCACGTTGTCGCCGCAGACCTTCGCCTGGCGCAGGGCGTGCTGCGCGGTGGGCGGCGCGGTCCCGCCCTTGCGCGCGAGCGGCACCGCCGCCACGTCGCCGACCGCGTAGACGTCGTCGCGGCCCGGCACGGCGAGCCCCTCGTCCACCACGATGCGGCCGCGCTCGTCGGTCGCCAGCCCGAGCTTGCCGGCCAGCGGGTCGGGCGTCACCCCGGCCGTCCAGACCACCGTGGTGGCCGGCATCCACTCCCCGCCGGTGAAGCGCACCCAGTCCGGGCCGACCTGCTCCAGCGTGGTGCCGAGGCGGATCTCGATGCCGCGCTCCCGCAGCACCTGGAGGGCGGCATCGGACAGCCGGCCGCCCAGCTCCGGCAGGACCTTGGGCGCCATGTCCGCCAGCACCCAGCGGGTGTCGCTCTGGCGCAGCCCCGGGTAGAGCCGCAGGGCGCGCCGCACCAGCGCCTGGAGCTCGGCGATCAGCTCGGTGCCGGCGTATCCCGCGCCCACCACCACGAAGCCGAGCCGCGCCGTGCGCTCCTCCGGGTCCTCGGTGGCGTCCGCCAGCTCCAGTTGCTCCAGCACGTGGTTGCGCAGGTGGATGGCCTCGGCCAGGGTCTTGAAGCCGACCGCGTGCTCGGCCAGGCCGGGCACGGGGAACATCCGGCTGACCGACCCGAGCGCCACCACCAGCCGGTCCCACCCGAGCGTGCGCTCCGACCCGCCGGCGGTCACGTAGTCGCAGGTGCGGCGCTCCAGGTCCACCGCGGTCACGTTGCCCACCCGCACGCGGGTGCGGCGCAGCGCCTGGCGCAGCGGCACCACCACGTGGCGCGGCTCGATCGTGCCGGCCGCCGCCTCCGGCAGCAGCGGCGTGTAGAGCATGTAGTTCTCGGGGTTGACCAGGTAGATCTCGGCCGCGTCAGCGGGCAGCCGCCGCTCCAGCCGGCGGGCGGTGTACATCCCGCCGAACCCTCCGCCGAGGATCAGGACACGCTGGCGTCGTGCGGTGGAGGTCATGGCATCACGGTACCGGTGATCGGGCGTCCAGGCCGTTTCAGCCTCGCGGATTCGGCTACCCGTGGGAAAACCCTGGAAGCAACCACGAGGAGACGAGCATGCCCCAGCGGCAACAGCAACGGAAGTCGGGCGATCCGTTCGAGGCCAGCCGGCGCAACGGCGGCAAGCGCTCCAGCCAGCCGCTGCTCCACCAGGACGGCGTCGAGATCCAGCGCTTCGGGACGATCCGCGACCTGCCGATCGGACTGGACCACAAGGC
>DASVXQ010000056.1:0-17945 GCA_036392615.1 Actinomycetes bacterium
TGAGGCGGAGTGAAGGACGGGAATTTTGTGTTTGATGCGCACAGTGGCTACTGGGACGCCAGCCCGCAAAACTGTAAGAACCGGTTCGGGGAGGCGTTCATCGAGACCTTCTACGCCTTCCACACCGGCCTGAACCCCCCCGACGCGCGCTGGACGATGGACTATGAGGGCCAGTTCCGCAAGGTCGACCCGGACTGGTACCTGGAGGAGATGTTCGTCAAGGGCTCGGCCGACATGTCGATCCTGTCCACCCAGGTGCTGAGCGACTTCTACCACACCGGGTTCGTCAACCCCGAACGCAACGCCCAACTGGCCGCCAGGTTCCCCGAGCGGATCATCCCGCTGGGTGGGGTGGACCCAAGGATGCCCGGCGCGGTCGAGGAGGTCGAGCGCCAGATCACCCAGCTTGGCATGCGAGGGTTCAAATGGTACACGGCCGAGTGGCGGGGCGAGTCCAGAGGGTGGAAGGCCAACGACCCGATGGTCTACCCCTGCTATGAGAAGGCCTTGGAGCTTGGGGTGACCAACCACTTCTTCCACAAGGGCCCCGCGGTGGAGCCGCTGTCGATGGAGCGCTTTGACGTGCGCGACATTGACGAGCCGGCCTGGCTGTACCCGGAGATGAACCTGATCATCGACCACTGCGGCGCGCCAAGGGTGGAGGAGTTCTGCTGGATCGCGACCCGCTGTCCCAACGTGTACGCCGGGTTGGCGGTGGTGCTGGCGTTTATCGCCAACCGGCCGCGCTGGTTTGCCGAGACCATGGCGAATTTGCTGTTTTGGCTGGGGCCGGACCGGATCGTGTACGGCACCGACTTTCCGATCTGGTATCCGCACTGGCAGCTGGATGCGTTCATGGCCTTTGAGCTGCCCCAGGACCTCAAAGACCAGTATGGCGTGGACCTGGATTTGGAGGCCAAGCAAAAGATCATCGGCGGCAACATCGCCCGGCTGTATGGCATCGACCCGCAGGCCAAGCTGGCGGCGATCAAAGACGACGAGCTGGCCCGCCGGCACGCCGAGCACGCCAACGGCCAGCCGGTCACCCCCACCGGCGCCCCAGGGGCTGAGCCGCCGGCGACCCAGACCGGTGTGGCCGGCACCGAGTCCCGATGAGCCCTGGCCGGCCTGCCAGGCCGGGGGGGGCCGGCCCGGTGCGGCCCACCAGCACCGGGGCGGCCACCCCCCCACCCCCACCCCCACCCCCACCGCCGCCGCCGGCGGTGGTGGTGGTCCGCCGGGTCGCTGGGGGGGTCAAGGACCCCGAGGTGCGCACCACCCTGGCCGAGCTTGGCCTGCTCGATGAGGTCAGCGTCGACGGGCAGGGGCGGGTGCGGGTCCACTTTCACCTGACCTCGCCGTTGTGCCCGGCCAGGTTCGCCGGCCAGATCGGGCAAGAGATCCGCCGGCGGGTCGCCCGCCTGCCCGGGGTCAGCTCGGTCGAGGTCATCCTCGGCGATCACTTCATGGCCCAGGCCCTGCACCAGCTCATCAACCACGGCGACCACTCAACCACAACCAAAGGAGTGCTGCGGTGATCGACGCTGCCAGCGCGCTGAGAGGGCGGCGGGAGCTGGCCCTGCTGGAGGTTCCGAGCGTGCGCCGCATGGCGTCGGTGCTGGCCGAGCGCTGCCGCGAGCCGTCCTGGGTGCGCACGCTGGTCCCCGCGGTGGACCGGTTCCGCGCGCTGACCGGGACCGACGACCTGGAGGAGCTGCTGGCGACCGCGCGGGCGCAGGCCCGCGCGGCGCCGCCCGGGGCGGTCACGGTCGCCGACCGGACGCTGGAGTCGTTCGCGCTGGCGTTGCGGGGACGCACCGACGCGGCGGTCGCCGGGGTCGCGACGGGACCGAAGGTCTGGTTCCGGCTCGGTGGCGTGCCGGTGGCCTGGCGGCAGCTGCCCGCCACCGCGGTCGCCAGGGAGCTGCCCGCTGAGGCGGTGCCGGACGCGGCCGAGCGGCTGGTGCTGCTGGCGCCGGTCGGCAGCGGCCTGCGGGTCGCGGAGCTGCTGCGGCTGCGGGTCGGCGACGTCGGCTCGCTGGACGAGGACGGCTGGCTGCTGCCCGACCCTGCGGCGGAGCCGCTGGCGGTCCGCTACCAGCAGCGCGCCGCCGGGGAGCGGATCGAGCGGATCACCTTCCTGTCGTTCGCCGCCAGGCAGGTGCTGGTCGAGCACCTGGAGCAGCGCCGCCGCGCCGGCATGGACACCGGGCCGGACGCGCCGCTGATCGCGGGGCCGGACGGCCGCGGCATCGGCCGCGCCACCGTCGAACGGGCGCGGCGCCGGGCCAACGCGGTGATCCGCACCTCCAGCGCGCTGAACGTCGAGCTGTGCCGCAAGACTGGGGAGTTCTTCCGCGAGTGGGGTCTCCCCGGCTCCCGGTTCGTTCCCAACCCGGAGCCCGCGGCCGCGACCGCGAGCCCGCAAGGAGGCGAGTGCGTGTGAAGTCGGTCCGGCTGCACCACTACCAGCAGCACCCGCTGGTCGAGGACACCCCCGAGCCCACCATCAGCGACCCCCTGGACGTCATCGTCAAGATCGGCGGGGCCGGGCTGTGCCGCACCGACCTGCACATCATCGAAGGCCAATGGGCCAGCCGCTCCAACGTCACCCTGCCCTACACCCTGGGCCACGAAAACGCCGGCTGGGTCCAAGACGTGGGCAGTGCGGTGGCCAACCTGGCCCCCGGCGACACCGTCATCCTGCACCCCCTGGTCACCTGCGGACTGTGCCGCGCCTGCCGCGCCGGCGACGACATGCACTGCACCGCCGGCCGGTTTCCCGGCATCGACTCCGACGGTGGCATGGCCCAGCTGCTCAAGACCAGCGCGCGGGCCTGCGTCAAGCTCGACCCGGCCCTGCAGCCCGCCGACGTGGCCGCCCTGGCCGACGCGGGCCTGACCGCCTACCACGCGGTCAAAAAGGCCGCCCCCCAGCTGTACCCCGGCACCACCGCGGTGGTCATCGGCGCGGGCGGGCTGGGCCACATCGCCATCCAGACCCTGGCCGCCTTGACCCCGGCCACGATCGTGGTGGTCGACCCCTCCCAGCCCGCCCTGGAGCTGGCCAAGCAGCTGGGCGCCCACCACACCATCCAGTCCGGCGACCGCCACGTCCAGCAGGTCCAAGAGCTGACCGACGGCAATGGCGCGGAGGTGGTGGTCGACTTCGTCGGCGAACGTGGCGCCCAGGCCGACGCCTGGCAGATGACCCGCCGGGCCGGCGCCCACTTCGTGGTCGGCTACGGCTCCAGTGTGCAGGTGGAGACGATCGACCTGATCTCCACCGAACGCAGCATCGTCGGCAACCTGGTCGGCAGCTACAACGACCTGGCCGAACTGATGACCCTGACCGCCCAGGGCAAGGTCACCCTCCACACCCGCACCTACCCCTTGGAAGAGGTCAACCAGGCGATGGACGACCTGGACCACGGCCGACTCCAAGGCCGCGGCATCCTCGTCCCGTAGCCTCAGGCGACACCGGCCCGGCTGGCGGTCTCGGCGATCAGCGCCCAGACGGCAGCCGGGTCCTCAACGTGCGCGTTGTGGCCAAGCCCAGGCAGGTCGCGCCGCTCGCACGGCATCGCCGCGATGTCGGCCGCGCTGACCATCTGGTCGCCCGCGCCCCTGGCCAGCGTGACCTCTGCGCGTGCCTCGTCGAGCGCCGCCGCCACGTCCGGCGCGCCGACGCCGAAGGCGGCCGGGTCGAAGGCCAGCCGCCAGCGGCCGCCCGCCCCGGCGAGCCCAGAGCCGGCCAGCGGCCCGTCCGGGTCGGCGATGCCCTCCAGCCCGACCGAGCGCAGGTAGCGCGCGGCCGCCTCCTCACGCGTGTCGAACCAGCGGATCGGCGTCTCGGCGCGGCGGCGCATGCCCTCGACGTCCTCGGCGCTCCAGCGCAGCTTGATCCCCAGGCCGAGCACAGCCGGCACCTCGAGCCCGAACCGCTCCGCCGCCAGCACGATGCCCATCACGCCGCCCATCGAGTGGCCGGCGACCACCACCGGACCGGCGTCGGCGAGCAGCGGCAGCAACGCCTCCGCGTGCGCCCCATAGCTGTAGGCGTCGAGCCGGCCGGAGCGGCCGTGGCCCGGCAGGTCGACCAGCAGCCGGCTGCCCGGCCATGCAGCGGCGAGGTCGAACGCCCCGCGCCAGACCTCGCCGGTGGCGCCCAGCCCGTGCAGGAACAGCAGCAGCGGCGACCCGCTCCCGCGCCGCTCGCTCCACAGCTCGGGCACCGGCCGCCTCAAGCCGCCAGGTGCCATGGGCGCAGCGACGACCAGAGCTGACCAAGGTCGACACGCAGCCGGCACAGCACCCCGACCGACTCGTTCGACCCGTCGGCCAACAGCCCGACCAGCAGATCCTCGCCGCCGACCGGGGCGCGGCGCCGGCGCGCGTAGTGCATCGCGACCTCGATCGCCTTGCGACCGCGACCGTCGAGCCGCAGGTGGCCGGCCGGACCCGCCAGCTCCACCCGGAGCGGGCGGACGCGGGAGCGGCGAAGCTGCCACAGGCGCGGGTCGTCGGGGCTGGTCGAGGTCGCCAGGCCCGCGCGGCGGCGGACCTCGTCCAGGTCGATGCCCAGGGTGGCGAGCAGCTCCCGGTCACCAGGCCGGGCACGATCGTGCCGCCGGTCGATCTCGGCACGGACCGCGGCGGCGGTGATGCCCAGGCGCTCCAGCGGCGGGTCGAAGTCGTGGTCCTCGACCAGGCCCAGCAGCAGGAAGTCGGTGCCCAGCACCCCGCGGCCAGCCTCGGCGGCGAGCCTCCCCGACCGGACGACCGCCGCGCGCGCGGACGGCGTGCATGCCGCGAACATCGTCACCTCCGTTCCCGCACGGCACCGGCGATGCGGCGGGCGTGCTTCCGGTGGGCGGACTGGCGTCTCACGCCCAGCGCGTCGGCGATCGCCTCCCAGGACCAGCCCTGGGCCCGCGCGTTGTGGACGTGCAGCGCCTCCAGCTCCTCCAGGAGCCTGCGCAGCGCCGCAACGGCCGCCAGTCCCGTGGCCGGGTCGCGGCTGTCGGCCGCGGCCGCCAGCTCACGTACGGTCCCCATGAGTGTCAGCCTAAGCTGACGTTCCTGATGCTGTCAACCTGAGCTGACAACGGCGATGGCGCCAGGCCCCGCGAACGGAGCTGTGGGCTCGACCCGTGCGCGATACTGGGACCATGGCGATGCCGGACACCGAGCTGATCTACCGCCCGGACACCTACGTGCGGGGCGTTCCGTACCAGGCGCTGGAGCGTCTGCGGCGGGACTCGCCGGTCGTGTGGGTCGCCGAGCCGCCGATCGAGCCGTGGCCCGGCGGCCCGGGCTTCTGGGCGGTGCTGCGCCACGCGGACGTGCGGCAGGTGCTGCGGGCGCCGCGGGTGTTCTCCTCCCACCTCGGCGCCACCCAGATCCGCGACCCGGCGACCCCGGCCGACCTCGCCTACGTGCGCCGGATGATGCTCAACATGGACCCCCCCGAGCACTCGCGCCTGCGGGCGCTGCTGGGCAAGGCGTTCACCCCGCGGGCGGTGGCGCGGCTGGTCGACCGCATCCGGCGGCGGGCCGCCACGCTGGTCGACGCGGTGGTGGAGCGCGGCGAGGCGGACTTCGCCAAGGACGTCGCCGCGGACCTGCCGCTGCTCACGCTGGCCGACGTCTTCGGCGTGCCGGAGCCGGACCGCTGGCTGATGTTCGACTGGAGCAACCGGGTGATCGGCTACCAGGACCCCGAGTACGCGGTCAGCGCCACCTTCGACGCGGCGGGCGCGACCGAGATGGGACGCCGGGCCGCGGCGGTGCGGCCCGAGCCGGGACCGGACGGGCGCATGCCCGACCCGCGCACCCGCGCGGGCATGCCCGACCTGTACGCCTACGCCCACGAGCTGGGCGAGTACAAGCGCCGCCACCCCGGCGACGACGTGATGTCGATCCTGATGCAACAGGTCGACGCCGAAGGCGGCCGGGTCAGCGTGGAGGAGTTCGAGAACCTCTTCTGGCTGTTCTCGGTGGCCGGCAACGAGACGCTGCGCAACGGCCTGCCCGGCGGGATGCTCGCGCTGCTGGAGCACCCGGCCGAGCTGCGGCGGCTGCGCCAGGACCCCGGGCTGCTCGGCCAGGCGGTCGAGGAGATGCTGCGCTGGTGGACGCCGGTGATGCACTTCCGCCGCACGGCCACCCGCGACGTCGAGCTGGGCGGGGTGCCGATCCGCGAGGGCCACAAGGTGGTGGTGTGGTTCTCCTCCGCCAACCGCGACCCGGAGGTGTTCGCCGACCCCGACCGCTTCGACGTGGCGCGGCGGCCGGGCGAGCACCTGGCGTTCGGGCACGGCCCGCACTTCTGCCTCGGCGCGCACCTCGCCCGGGAGCAGATGCGCGCGCTGTTCGCCGCCGTGCTGGAGCGCATGGACGACCTGGAGCTGGCCGGCGAGCCCGCGCGGCTGCGGTCGAATTTCCAGAACGGCCTCAAGCACCTGCCGATCCGCTGGCGGGCCCGCCGCGCCGCCTGACGGCGCACGCGCTGACTGGCGGATTCGCCACGTTCCCGGTGCGGGAACGGCGGGTGGCGCCCGGGCGAAGGTGCGAGGTCAGGCAGGTACCCCAATTTACGGAATCCTCGTGACTGTGGATACTCTTCGCGGAGCCGCGCGCCGGGGCGCCGCTGGCGGGCCGCTCGCTGGACGGACGGGTCGTCACGGGAGGTCGCCATGCAGGTCGCAGCCGCCGGTCGTCGTCGGGTGCTGGCCCCCTCGCTCGCCGCGGTTGCCGTGCTCGCCCTGCTGGTGGCCCTGCCGGGCAACGCCCGGGCCGCCGGCGCGCAGGTCGCCATCAGCCAGGTCTACGGCGGCGGCGGCAACAGCGGCGCGCCCTTCGCCAACGACTTCATCGAGCTGATCAACCGCGGCACCAGCAGCACCTCGCTGGCCGGCTGGTCGCTCCAGTACGCCAGCGCCACCGGCACCGGCAACATCGGCGCCAACGCCGGCCAGCTCACCGAGCTGCCCGCCGTCTCGCTGGCGCCCGGCCAGTACCTGCTGGTGCAGGAGGCCTCCAACGCGGCGGTCGGCGCGGCGCTGCCGCCGCCCGACGTGACCGACGACACCCCGATCAACATGGCCGCCGGCGGCGGCAAGGTCGCGCTGGTCAACAGCACCACCCCGCTGGGCTGCAACGGCGGCTCGACCCCCTGCCCGGCGGCTGCGCTGGAGTCGATCGTCGACCTGGTCGGTTACGACGGCGCCAACTTCTTCGAGGGCGGCGGGGCCGCGCCGGCGGGCAGCAACACCACCGCCGTGCTGCGCAACGCCGGCGGCTGCACCGACACCGACGACAACGCGGCGGACTTCTCCGCCGGCGCGCCGCAGCCCCGCAACACCGCCGGCGCGCCCAACCCCTGTCCGGCCAACCAGCCGGTGGCCGCCAGCTGCGGCGGCCCGCTGTCGGCCATCCAGGGCACCGCCGCCAGCGCCAGGGTGAGCGCCACCGACCCCGACGGCAGGGTCGTCTCGATCGCGCTCGACTCGGTGACGCCCTCCCCCGCGCCCGGCTCGATCACCCTCGGCGGGCTGACGCCGGCCACCGCACCGGGCGGCCAGGCGACCGCCACCGTCACGGTGGACGCGGCCACGCCGGTGGGCAGCTACGCGGTGCGCCTGGCCGCCGCCAACGACGACCCGACCCCGCAGGTGGCGAGCTGCACCCTGACCGTCAACGTGACCGTCCCCACCGCGATCCACGACATCCAGGGGGCCGGCCACATCTCGCCGCGCAACGGCCGGACGGTCGCCGGCGTCACCGGGGTGGTGACCGCCCGCTCCTCCAACGGCTTCTGGTTCCAGGACCCCAGCCCCGACGCCGACCCGGCCACCTCCGAGGGCCTGTTCGTGTTCACCTCCAGCGCCCCGGCCGCCGCGGTCGGCGACGCCGTGGTGGTCGCCGGCCGCGTCGCCGAGTTCCGCCCGGGCGGCGCCAGCAGCACCAACCTGACCACCACCGAGATCACCGGACCGGCGGTCACCGTCCAGTCGTCCGGCAACCCGCTGCCGGCCCCGACCGTGGTGGGCACCGGCGGGCGCCTGCCGCCCGGCGAGGTGATCGAGGACGACGCCACCGGCGACGTCGAGACCAGCGGCACCTTCGACCCGGCCAGCGACGGCATCGACTTCTGGGAGAGCCTCGAGGGCATGCGGCTGCAGCTCAACGACCCGGTCGCCACCGGCCCGACCAACGCCTTCGGCGAGACCTCGGTGGTCGGCGACGACGGCGCCAACGCCTCGGTGCGGACCGCAAGGGGCGGGGTCGTGGTGCGGCGGGGCGACTTCAACCCCGAGCGGGTCTTCCTCGACGACCTGCTCGCCCCGATCCCCTCGGTCGACGTCGGCGACCGCTTCGCCGGCGCGGTCGTGGGTGTGCTGGACTACAACTTCGGCAACTTCATGCTCGAGGTGACCGACAGCCCGACGGTCGTCCCCGGCGGCCTCCAGCGCGAGATCGCCGCCCCGACGGGCGCCAACCAGCTCGCAGTCGCCACCTTCAACGTCGAGAACCTCGACCCGGGCGACCCGCAGTCCAAGTTCGACCAGCTCGCCGGCCTGATCGTCAACAACCTGCGGGCGCCGGACGTGGTCGCGGTCGAGGAGATCCAGGACGACAACGGCCCCACCGACGACGGCACCGTGACCGCCGGCACGACCTTCGCCAAGCTGATCGCCGCGGTGCGGGCGGCCGGCGGGCCGACCTACGACTTCCGCTCGATCGACCCGGTCAACGACCAGGACGGCGGCGAGCCGGGCGGCAACATCCGGGTTGGCTTCCTGTTCCGCAGTGACCGCGGCCTGGCCTTCGTCGACCGGCCCGGCGGGACGTCCACGGCGGCGACCACGGTGGTGGGCGCCGGCGCGGACACGCGCCTGTCGTTCAGCCCCGGCCGCATCGACCCGACCAACCCGGCGTTCAGCTCGAGCCGCAAGCCGCTCGCCGGCGAGTTCACCTACAACGGCCACCACCTGTTCGTGATCGCCAACCACTTCAACTCCAAGGGGGGCGACGACCCGCTGTTCGGCCACCGCCAGCCGCCCAGCCAGGTGACCGAGGCGCAGCGCACCCAGCAGGCCACGGTGGTGCACGACTTCGTCGCCAGCCTGGAGGCTGCCGACCCGGACGCCGAGGTGGTGGTGCTCGGTGACCTCAACGACTTCGAGTTCTCCAACGCGCTGGGCACGCTCCAGGCCGGGGGCGTGCTGCAAGACCTGATCGCCACCCTGCCGCAGGAGGAGCGCTACACCTACGACTTCGAGGGCAACTCGCAGGCGCTGGACCACATCCTGCTGAGCGACTCGCTGTTCGCGCGGCCGTTCGCCTACGACGCCGTGCACGTCAACGCGGAGTTCGCCAGCCAGGCCAGCGACCACGACCCGCAGGTCGTGCGGCTCACCCTGCCGCCGCTGCTCGGCTTCTCCGGGTTCCTGCCGCCGGTCGACAACCTGCCGGTGCGCAACCTGATGCGCGCCGGGTGGGGCGTGCCGGTGAGCTTCCGGCTCGACGGCGGCTTCCGCGGCCTTGGGATCATGGCCGCCGGCTTCCCGACTTCCCGGCCGATCGCCTGCGACACCGGCGCGCCGAGCGACCAGGTCGAGACCACCGTGCCGGTGGTGCCGTTCAGCGTGCTGCTCTACGACGTCGGCTCGCGCGCCTACGTCTACCTGTGGAAGACCGACCGCGCATGGGCCGACACCTGCCGGCAGCTGATCGTGAAGCTGACCGACGGCAGCGTCCACCGCGCCAACTTCCAGTTCACCAGGTGACAGGTCAGGGGGCCGGCCGGACCAGCCCGTAGAGGACCGCGTCGCGCCAGGCGCCGTCGCGGAAGAAGGTCTCGCGCATGACGCCCTCGCGGGTGAAGCCGACGCGCTCCAGCACCTTCTGCTCGGCGACGTTGCCAGCCTCGGTGAGCGCCTCCAGCCGGTGGACGGTGGTGTAGCGGAACAGGTAGTCCACCAGCAGGCGGTGCGCGGCCGTGCCGACCCCCTTGCCGCGGTGCTCCGGCAGCAGCGCCATGCCGATCTCCAGGCACGACCCGGGCGAGGCGCCCCGCTGGCGGGCATACCAGCTGGCGAGCCCGGCCACGGTGCCGTCGGCCAGCACCACCGCCACGGCGGTCGACTCCGCGCCGACGTAGCCGTCCTGCTCGAACCGGCGGCGACGGGCACGCGGGTCCTCGATACCGCGCCACTCGAAGGGACCAAGTGCCTCCGGGTCGGTGCAGAGCCGGTCGAGGAACTCGAGGTCGCCGGCCTCGAAGGCCCGCAGGCCCAGCTTGCCGTCGTCGCTCGTCCAGCTGGCCGGCATGCCGCTCACGCCAGCCGGGCGAACCAGAGCAGGGACGGGACCGCCACGGCCAGGGCGGCGACCAGCGCCAGGCCGACGAACAGCACCGACATGTCCTTGCGCTCGATGCGGAAGCCGATCGAGCTGCCCACGTCGGCGTACACCTGGCGGAGCTGCTCGCCGCTGGCGGCCTGGTAGAACTGGCCCTTGGTGGCCTCGGCGAGGTTGCGCAGGACGTTGGTGTCGACCGGCACCGGGGTGTTGCCGAGGCGGCCGTTCGGCGTGCCGTAGGCGATCGTGGAGACCGGGACCTTGGCCCTGACCGCCGCCTGGGTGGCCTGGTCCACCGGCCGGCCGGTGGTGTTGCCGCCGTCGGAGAGCAGCACGATGTGCGCCGGCGGCGGGTTGTCGGCGGCCTGCGGGTCGAGGTTGGCGATCGCCGCCAGCGAGGTGAGCACCGCCTCGCCGATGGCTGTCTGCGGGCGGGTGTGGAGGCGCTCCAGGCCGTCGCGGACGGCGGTGTGGTCGGTGGTCGGCGGCACCACCACCGAGGCACCCTGGTTGAAGGCCACCAGCCCGACGTTGAACCTGGCGGGCAGCTGGTTGACGAACTCGAGCGCCGCCCGCTTGGCGACCTCGATGCGGTTGGGCTTGATGTCGGTGGCCACCATCGAGCCGGAGGTGTCCATCGCGATGATGATGGTGGCCCGCTCGCGCGGCACCTTGGCGTTGGCGCCGGGCCGCGCGAAGGCGGTGATCAGCAGGGCCAGCAGCGCCATGAAGGCGATCGCCGAGAGGTGCCGGCGCCAGCCCGGCCGCCGCGGCGCCAGCTTGGCCAGCATCCCGGGCGAGGCGTAGCGCGCGGCGAAGCGGCCGCGCCGCACCTGCATCGCCACGTAGGCCACCACCACGGCCAGCAGGGCGACGCCGATCCACAGCCGTTCCGGGTCCAGGAAATTCATGCGCTCCTCCGACGGCGGCCACGGTACCGTCACCGCGGCCGTTGTCGCCCATCTCGCCATGCCCGACCGAAAAGCGCGGTAAGCCGGCGGGCGGTTTAGCCGCGCACGTGGGTGGCACCTGGGCGGTGACCGCCAAACGCGAGCCGATTTGGGAGTGATCGCGCGTGGAGCGCAGCGACAAGCACGGACCGCGGATGGACGAGGAGCTCGCCCGCGAGACCGAGGCGCTGGAGCGCGGCGCCCCGGTGGAGCCACGCGTCGAGGAGTTCCGCGAGCAGGAGCCCTCCGCCGACGACGAGCCGGAGACCGACGCGCGCCTTCAGGGCGGCCGCTCGGCGGGCGCGATGGACGCCGACGAGCTCGAGGCCCGCAGCGAGCTGGCCCGCTCGATCTCCCCCAGCGTGTTCCCCGCCGACCGCGAGGCGCTGCTGGAGAGCGCCCGCGGGAACCATGCCGTCCAGCCGGTGCTCGACGAGCTCGCCCGCCTGCCGGCAGGGCGGTCGTTCGAGAACCCCGAGGCCGTCTGGCGCGCGCTCGGCGGCGGCGTCGAGCGGCGCAACTGACACCGGCACCCCAAAGCGAACCAGGAGATCCCATGCGCACCAACCAGCTGGCGCGCCTCTTCCATGGCTCCGGACCGTTCCTGTCGCTGTACCTGAACACCCGCGGCGACGTCGAGAACGCCGCCTCCATGGTCGAGCTGCGCTGGAAGAGCACCCGCTCCGAGCTGCTCGACCAGGGCGTCCCCGAGGCGCTGCTGGAGGCGATCGACCCGCTCGTCGAGGGCAGCTACACCGCCGGGGCAGGCTTGACGGTGATCGGCTCGATCGACGGCGTGCTGTGGTCCGGCAACCTGCCCGAGCCGCCGCCGCGCGACGCGGTGAGCCGCTGGAGCACGCTGCCGTCGATCGTGCCGCTGCTCTCCCAGCTCCAACGGCTGGTGCCGCACGTGGTGGTGCTGGCCAGCCGGGCATCCGCCGAGCTCGAGGCCCGCACGCCCGACGGCGACGGCGGCGAGCACGAGGCCGAGCACGAGGTGGTGGAGGGCGAGCGCTCGCCACGCCTGCACCGCTCGGCGCCGGGCGGCTGGTCGCAGCCGCGCTACCAGCACAAGGCCGAGGTGGTCTGGGAGCGCAACGCCGCCGAGTTCGCGGCGGCGCTGACCGAGGTGGTCGACCAGGTCCGCCCGCGCTTCGTGGCGCTGGCCGGCGACGTGCGCGCGGTGCAGTTCCTGCGGGACAAGTCCCCCAAGCGGGTGCAGGCGCTGCTGGAGGTGGTCGGCGGCGAGCTGCCCTCGATCGAGGCGGTTCGGGCGGAGGCCGACCGGCTGGTCGCCGCCACGGTCGAGCGCGACACCGGCGAGCTGCTCGACCGCTTCGAGCAGGAGCGCTCGCAGCACGACCTGGCCGCCGACGGCATCGCCGCCACGTTCGAGGCGTTGACCAGGGCGCAGGCCGACACGCTGCTGGTCGGGGACGTGCCGGCCGACGACCGCACCGCCTGGTTCGGCGGCGAGGGGGAGCCGGTGGCGCTGGACCGCGACACGCTGACCGCCAGCGGCGAGATCACGCCCGCCGAGGGGCCGCTGGTGGACGTGGCCGTCCGCGGCGCGCTGCTGTCCGGCGCGGGGGTGCGGGTGCTCGACCCGCCGGACCCGGACGGCCCGCCCGACCAGCGCCGCCCGAGCGAGGAGCTGGGCGCGCTGCTGCGCTTCAGGCTCGAGTGACCGAGGCGGCGGGCGGGCACCGGGTAAGCTCGGGGACAGGATCGACCGATCAGGGAGGGGGAGATCCGATGCCGTTCTACCGCTCGGTCGGCGAGGTTCCGCGCAAGCGCCACACCCAGTTCCGCAGGCCGGACGGCGGCCTGTACGCCGAGGAGCTGATGGGCCAGGAGGGCTTCTCCTCGGACATGTCGCTG
The DNA here is from genome assembly GCA_036392615.1 of Actinomycetes bacterium. GTDB lineage: Bacteria > Actinomycetota > CALGFH01 > CALGFH01 > CALGFH01 > DASVXQ01. Next base: position 13,200 of record DASVXQ010000056.1, read on the forward strand.
CTCTACCACCGCCACCTGCCCACCGCGATCGTCAAGGCCGAGGCGGTCGAGACGCCGGCGGCGGCCGAGCAGCTGCTGCCGAACTTCCCGCTGCTGCCGCGCCACTTCCGCACGCAGACGCTGCCGGCCGGCGGCGACCTGGTGAGCGGCCGGCAGCTCCTGCTGGCCAACGACGACGTGCGCCTGTCGTTCGTCGCCGCCGACCGCTCCAGCGAGCTGTACCGCAACGCCATCGGCGACGAGCTGGTCTACCTCCAGGCCGGGCGGGCGCGCTTCGAGTCGGTCTACGGCGCGCTGGACGTCCGGCAGGGCCACTACGTGGTCATCCCGACGGCCACCACGCACCGCTGGGTCCTCGACGGCGGCGAGCCGCTACGCGCCATGGTGGTCGAGGCCCGCGGCCACATCCGCGTGCCCGGCCGCTACCTGTCCAAGCACGGCCAGTTCCTGGAGCACGCGCCCTACTGCGAGCGCGACCTCCACGGCCCCACCGAGCCGCTGATGGTTGAGGAGGGCGAGACGCCCGTGCTCGTGCGCCACCGCGCCGGGCTGACCCGCTACACCTACCTCCACCACCCGTTCGACGTGGTCGGCTGGGACGGCTGCCTGTACCCCTACCGGTTCGACATCAACGACTTCGAGCCGATCGTCAAGCGGGTCCACATGCCGCCGCCGACGCACCAGACCTTCGAGGGCCCCAACTTCGTGGTCTGCTCGTTCTGCCCGCGCCCGCTGGACTTCGACCCCGAGGCGGTGCCGATCCCCTACAACCACCACAACGTCGACTCCGACGAGATGATGTTCTACGTGGGCGGGGACTACTCCGCGCGCAAGGGCTCGGGGATCGGGATCGGCTCGATCTCGCTGCACCCCAGCGGCTTCACCCACGGCCCGCAGCCGGGCTCGGTCGAGGCGGCGATCGGCCAGCCGCGCACCGACGAGATGGCGATGATGGTCGACACCTTCCGGCCGCTGCACCTCGGCCCGGCGGCGCGCCAGAGCGAGGACCCCGAGTACCCCTGGACCTGGGGACGGGGCGAGCAGGCCCGGGAGACCGGCGGCGCCGGCTGACTCCGGGTCCGGGACCGGTCCTTCGGCGCCGCGGGCAGGTGTGCCCGCCCCGCGGCGCCGACCCTTGGGGAACCGCTAGAGGTTCCCGCGCTTGGCCTGCTCGCGCTCGATCGCTTCGAAGAGGGCCTTGAAGTTGCCCTTGCCGAAGCCCATCGAGCCGTGGCGCTCGATCAGCTCGAAGAACACCGTCGGGCGGTCCTGCACCGGCTGGGTGAAGATCTGCAGCAGGTAGCCGTCCTCGTCGCGGTCGGCCAGGATCGACAGGTCGTGCAGCGTCTCCAGCGGCACGCGCGTCTCGCCGACCCACTCGCCGAGCTGCTCGTAGTAGGCGTCCGGGGTGGCCAGGAACTCCACCCCCGAGGCGCCCATGCCGGCCACCGAGCCGACGATGTCGCCGGTGGACAGGGCGATGTGCTGTACCCCCGGGCCGCCGTAGAACTCCAGGTACTCGTCGATCTGGCTCTTGCGCTTGCCGGCGGCCGGCTCGTTGAGGGGGAACTTCACGCGGCGGTCGCCGTCGGCGACCACCTTGCTCATCAGCGCCGAGTACTCGGTGGCGATGTCGTCGCCGACGAACTCCTTCATGTTCGTGAAGCCCATCACACGATGGTAGAACTCGACCCATTCGTCCATGCGGCCCAGCTCGACGTTGCCGACCACGTGGTCGATCGCCTGGAACCAGCGCCGCGGCGGCGTACCTGCCAGCGGGTTGCGCTCCCGGTAGCCGGGCAGGTAGGCGCCGCTGTAGGCGGAGCGTTCGACCAGCGTGTGGCGGGTGTCGCCGTAGGTGGCGATCGCCGCGGTGACCACCTTGCCGTGGTCGTCCTCGAGCGTGCGGGGCTCCTCGACCCCGCGGGCGCCGCGCTCCACCGCGAGCTGGTAGGCCCGCTCGGCGTCGGGCACCCGCAGCGCCACGTCGACCACGCCGTCGCCGTGGCGCGCGACCGACGCGGCCACCGGCGAGTCGGCGCGCACCGCGCCCTCGACCACGAACCGCGCCGAGCCCGATTCCAGCACGTAGGAGGCGCGGTCGCGGACGCCGGTCTCGGGCCCGGAGTAGGCGGTGCAGCGCATCCCGAAGGCGGTGGAGTACCAGTGCGCCGCCTGCCTGGCGTTGCCCACGTGGAAGACGATGGCGTCGATGCCCTCGATGGGGAACTGATCGTCGCGGATGCGACCCGTCATCGGCGAAGCGGACATACGGATGCCTCCTTCGGTGCGGCCGGCTCAGCGCCCAGTCTGCTCACCGATTGAAGAGCAGAAGCGGAGATCCGGGCAATGAGATGCCAGAATGTTGCGCGGATTGCGCAATGATCGACGGACCTGGAGCCCTCGGAGGAGGCAATGTGCGCAGCGGTCGGATCGACGAGCTCGACGTGGGGCTGATCAAGGCGCTGGCCGAGCAGCCGCGCGCCTCGCACCTGGAGCTGGCCCGGCGCGTCGGCGTCACCAGGGCCACGGTGCACGCCCGGCTCGCCAAGCTCACCGGGCGCGGGGTGATCGCCGGTTTCGGGCCGGAGCTGGACCCCAGGGCGCTCGGCTACCAGGTGGAGGCGTTCGTGACCCTCGGGATCGTCCAGGGCCGGCTCGACGAGGTCGCCGGGCTGCTGCGCTCGGTGCCGCAGGTGCTCGAGGCGCACGGCATCACCGGCGCGGGCGACGTCCACTGCCGGGTGGTCGCGCGCACCCACGAGCAGCTCCAGGACATCCTCATCCAGCTCAACCGGTCGCCGATCGTGGCGCGCTCCAACAGCGTCGTCTCCCTGTCGGAGCTGGTGCCCTACCGCACGCTGGCGCTGCTGGACGAGCCGCCCGGGGAGGACTGAAAGGGCCGCCGGCCCGTGGGGGGGCGGGCCGGCGGCCCGGTCCCTCAGGAGGCGGGCGCGGCGGCGCGCGGCGGGCCGAAGATGCGCAGGCGGACCTGGTCGAGCGCCCGGTCCGGCAGCAGCGACAGCGCGGCCAGCGGGCGGGCGGTGGCGCCGACCAGGTAGCGGGTGCGCGGCCGCCGCGCGGTCATGGCGCGCACCACGGTGCGGGCGACCACCTCGGGCGGGCTGCCCTTGCGCTCGTGGGCGACCGCGTGCGCGATCATCGAGCGGAAGGCGGCGGCGTAGTGCTCCCGGCCCGCCTGGTCGAATTCCTCGATCGCCGCCTCGGCGGCGGCCTGGAGCTTGTCCAGCGCCGGTGTGACGATCGCGCCGGGCTCGATCAGCACCACCTCGATGCCCCAGGGACGCAGCTCCATCCGCAGCGAGTCGTTGAGCGCGGCGATGGCGTACTTGGTGGCGTTCAGCGGCCCGCCGAAGGGGATCGCCAGCCGGTCGCCCACCGAGCCGATGGTGACGATCCGGCCGGAGCCCGCGCGGAGCTGTGGCAGCAGCGCCTGCGTCACCGCCACCGTCCCGAGCACGTTGACCTCGAACTGCTGCTCGAGGACCTCGCGGGGCACCAGCTCCAGCGGCCAGGCGGCGCCGATGCCGGCGTTGTTCACCAGCCCGGCCAGCCCTGCGTCGCCGACCGACCCCGCGACCGTCGCCGCCGCCTTGGCCACCAGCTCCGGATCGGTGACGTCCAGCTCGAGCGGGATCAGCCGCCCGGGCGCGTGCGCCAGCTCCGCCTCGAGCGCGCGGCCGTCGGCCGCCTTGCGGACCCCCGCGAAGACGTCGAAGCCCGCCCCCGCGAGCGCCCGGGCCGAGGCCCGTCCGATGCCGCTGGACGCGCCGGTCACCGCGACCGCGCCACGCCCAGCGTGTGCAGAGCTCGACATGCTGCGCTCCTTGTCCGTGGCGGCGCCGATGATCCGGCACCACCTCTTGCCTACAACCGTTGGCAAACAACTGTTGACATCGTAGGCTTCGGTGACGCGCTTGACAACGCTTGTTGGCCTACACTTGTGGGCAGCGCCCGTCGACGAGGAGAGGCAGCGATGCGCGAGGGAGCCGGCGCCGGGGCGGCGGTGCCCGCCGGGGAGGGCCAGGCCCGCCCGCGCCGGTCCGACCTGACCCGGGCGAGCATCCTCGAGGCCGCGCGGCGCCGCTTCGCGCGCGACGGCTATGAGCGCGCCACCATCCGCGCGATCGCCGCCGACGCGCGCATCGACCCCTCCATGGTGATGCGCTACTTCGGCAGCAAGCAGCGGCTGTTCGCCGCCGCGGCCGAGATCGACCTGGGCCTGCCGGACCTGCGCGGGGCGCCCCGCTCACGGCTCGGCGAGCGGCTGGTCGCGCACTTCCTCGAGCGCTGGGAGGGTCCCCTGGCCGCGCCGCTGTCCCAGCCTGCGCAGCCCGGCGCCGGCGACGGGCGGGTCGACGAGGCGCTGCTGGTGCTGCTGCGCGCCGCGGTCACCAACGAGGACGCCGCCGAGCGGATGCGCGCCATGCTGCTGGAGCAGGTCGCCCCCGCTGTCGCCGCCGTCACCCCCGACCTGCCCGAGATCCGCGCCGGCATGGTGGCCAGCCAGATCCTCGGCCTGGCCCTGTGCCGCCACGTCTTGCGCCTGCCGGCCGTCACCGAGCTCGACCACGACACCCTGGTCGCCCACTTCGGCCCGACCATCCAGCGCTACCTGACCGGCCGGCTCCCCCGCTAGCGGCCCGGCGAGCCCGGCCCTTCGCCGCCGGCCGCCTCCAGGTCCGGCTCGACCGACAGGATCACGTCCTGGCAGCCGTACCGGTC